>JAZNPG010000085.1:0-45876 GCA_045589555.1 Acutalibacteraceae bacterium | reverse complement strand
GGTGATAACCTGGAAGGCGAGCAGAACAACGCAGATGCCGAGAACGAGGTAGGTGAGGATTTTGGAAAGCTGGGAAAGCTTGATCTGAAGGGGAGTCTGACCTTCTTCTGCCTGGGCGATGGCGTCGGCAATCTTGCCCATTTCGGTGTCCATACCGGTGTTTGTGACAACGGCCTTGCCTCTGCCGTAAACAACGGTGGAGCCCATATAAGCCATATTCTTTCTGTCACCGAGGGGAACTTCGCCGTTATCGCCGCCCTTGAGCAGGCCGATGAGCTTATCAACGGGAACGGATTCACCGGTGAGAGCCGCTTCTTCAATCTTCATACTTGCGCACTCAAAAATGCGGCAGTCGGCAGGAACGGCGTCGCCTGCTTCAAGAATAATGACGTCGCCCACAACAAGGTCTTCGCTGCGAACGGAAACGATTTTGCCGTCACGCAGAACCTTTGAGGTTGCGGCAGACATCTCTTGCAACGCTTCAATGGCGGCCTCTGCCTTACTCTCCTGAATAACGCCGAGAACCGTGTTGATAACAACAACAACAAGGATGATGATGGTGTCTGTGGGAACGCCTATTTTGCCTGCTTCGACCCATTCGGAAACAGCCGAAATAACGGCGGCAACAATGAGAATGATAATCATCGGGTCGGAAAGCTGCTCAAGCACGCGCTGGAAGGTGGTCTTCTTTTTGGCTTCTTCAAGCTTGTTTTTGCCGTTTTCGGCAAGTCTTTTTTCAGCTTCAGCGGCAGAAAGACCGTTTTCGGAGCTTTTAACGTGGCCGAAAACGTTTTCGATTTGTTCAAGATAGAACTTCATCCGGTTTTTCAATCCTTTCTGTTATTATTCTCTGCGGATAATCAATGCAGAAAAATTGCATATAAAAAAGACCCCGACAGAGAAATTATTCTCTGTCAAAGGTCTTGCTTCCATAAATGGGCGATTGCCAGATGCTCAAAAGCAACGGCTGTTGACAATCACTCGGCGGAGCCTTTAAGCTACTCCCCTTTAACAGAAGATATTATATCAAATATTTTTTTGCCTGTCAATCTGCTTTTATCACAATTTAATCAACAATTGTTTAATATTTCTTCGGATTAAAAGTGACCGCCTCTGATTTCAACAACGATCTCGTCTATTCTCATATAAACCAGGCCAAGGAACTCAACAAATTTATAAAGAACAGAACGTATAAACTTGCTTACGGTGTTATCCTTGAAATCCTTGGTTTTTTCAATTGTAACGCTGTCAAGAAGCTCGCTGTTATCACCGCGGAAGGTTTTCACCGTCATTGTTGACGCTGTGAATTCAACGGTTGAATATGTGGTAACATCGGCATTCTCAAAAGCATATGCGGTATGAGGCCAGTCCTCCATATTATCCATTGAACCCTGGTCGCAGCAAGCGTTTGTATTCAGATAAATAATTCCGTTGGGGTCGGTATAGGTTTCACCGCTTTCAGCCTTGCCTACAACAATGCCGTCTTTGATAAAGTGAGAGCGGCCCTGCATATGTGTGTGTCCCGTAAAAACGATATCCAGATCATACATTGTAAAGATGGGCTGGAAAACAGCATTGAGGAGTATTCCGGTTTCGGGTTCAAGAGCAGCAATGCCGGGAGCATAAAGACCCTGATGCATAACGCCGACACGCCATTTGGCATCGGGGTTTGCGCTGACAGCTTCTTCTGCCATTGCCTTGTGGTCTGCGGCTGAGCCTGAGCATGCATCAAAAACAAGATAGAGAACATCGCCGTAACGGAACCAGAAATCTCTGTCAAGTCCCGTAAAGTATTCGCCGAAAAATTCGTTGGGCATATGTGTATAGTATTCGTAGGTCATTCCCTTTTTATCATGGTTACCGATTGCAAGAGCCAGAGGAAGGCTTCTTGTATATTCGGGCATAAGAAGGGTCTGCCATTCATCGGCAGCTTTACCCGTGGAGGTATTGTCGCCGGGAGAGAGCAAAAAGCTGATATCGGGATTTTTGGTGAGAGCTTCATCAAGCACTCCCTGCCACACATAACCTATTCTTGACTGTTCTTCAGGGTTATCCGTTGACTGCCCGCCAATCTGAATATCGCCTATAAGCATCATCTTATAGCTGTCAAAGCCCTTTGACTCGTATTTATAAGGTTCGCTCCAGCCGTTTTCGCTGAGCCACTGGTAATAATAGGTTGTGTTTTCTTCAATGCCCGTCATTGTAACGCGGCAAACCAGCTGCTCATCATTTTCAGCAGGAGTTGTTTCTCCGGAAAATTCAACATAATCATCCATTGCAATGTTTTTGGCAAGTCTGACCTTGGGCTGAGCCTTATCCTTTGCGGCATGCCAGCAGATATTGAGCTGTGTTTCGTCAGCGCCTACACAAAGCATGGGCAAAGTGTTTTCGTCGGAAAACTCTGCATATACCGCATTCCATTCTTCCTGAGTGAGCGATTTATCATCGAAAGCTGCCAATGATGAAATGAGCCCTGACTGAAAAATAAGCACCGCCGAAAGAATAATGGCGGTAATTCTTTTTATGCGTTTCATATTATTTCCTCCTTTTTTCTTTGATATAATTTTAACAGAATACCATTATTTTGTAAAGTACAGATAAACATTTTATCCTTTTGAGCTATTGTAAAAAAACAAATTTTATGTTATATTGAAAACACAGTTCTTTGCACGGAAGGAGTATAATTATGCCTAAAATTACATTCATGGGTGCCGGCAGCACCATTTTTGCCAGAAACGTTATCGGCGACTGCATGTGCACACCCTGCCTGCAGGACAGCGTTATCGCTCTTTACGATATCGATGCCGAAAGACTTGAGGACAGCTACATAATTCTCAGCGCAATAAACAAAAACACAAACAACAACCGCTGCAAAATCGAAAAATACTGCGGCGTTAAAAACAGAAAGGATGCTCTCAGAGGAGCTGATTTCGTTGTCAACGCAATTCAGGTCGGTCTTTATGACCCCTGCACAATCATCGACTTTGAGGTTCCCAAAAAATACGGTCTGCGCCAGACCATCGCTGACACTCTCGGCATAGGCGGCATCATGAGAGGCCTGAGAACAATCCCCGTTCTTCAGGATTTCGCCAACGATATGGAAGAGGTCTGCCCCGATGCATGGTTCCTCAACTATACCAATCCCATGGCAATTCTTTCGGGCTATATGCAGAGATATACAAACGTTAAAACCGTCGGTCTTTGCCACAGCGTTCAGAGCTGCTCAAGAGATCTTCTCAGAGCTCTCGGCATGGAAGATAAGCTCGAGGGCAGAAAAGAGCTTATCGCAGGCATCAACCATATGGGCTGGCTGCTTGAAATTCAGGATAAGGACGGTAATGACCTTTACCCTGAAATCCGCAGAAGAGCAATTGAAAAGAATGCAAACGAAAAGCACAGCGATATGGTCAGATTCGATTACATCAAAAACTTCGGATATTACTGCACCGAATCGAGTGAACACAACTCGGAATACAACTGCTTTTATATAAAATCAAAATATCCCGAGCTGATCGAGAGATATAATATTCCGCTTGACGAATATCCCCGCCGCTGCATCAACCAGATCAAGGGCTGGAAGGAAGAAAAGGACAGAATTCTTGCCGACGGAAAAATTACTCATGAGCGTTCAGGCGAATATGCCTCCTACATAATGGAAGCAATTATTACGGGCAACCCCTATAAAATCGGCGGCAATGTGCTCAACACGGGTCTTATTGATAACCTTCCTGCCGATGCTTGCGTTGAAGTTCCTTGCCTTATCGACGGCAGAGGCATCAATCCCTGCCATGTAGGCAAGCTCCCCGTTCAGCTTGCCGCAATGAACATGACAAACATCAATGCCCAGCTTCTCACAATCAACGCTGCGGTAACAAAGAAGCGCGAGGATATATATATGGCTGCAATGCTTGATCCTCATACCGCCGCAGAGCTTTCGATTGACGATATCAAAGCAATGGTCGATGACCTTATTGAAGCTCACGGCGAATATATGAAAGACTATAAATAAGATAACTCCGGCAAAAGCCGTGTTATAAATATACTTGAAAGGAGTGTTACTCATGCTTGCGATTCTTGCAATGCTCAGCGACATCCCCACATTTGTTCTCTCTCTTGTTGAACAGTTTACGGGTAAGGATATGGCATCTGTCAGCACAATGATAGGTGACATTTTCTCTGCTGTTATTGACTTTGTCAGTAAAGTAGGCTAAGCGCAAAGCAAGGCACACGGTCAGATTGACCGTGTGCCTTTTGTTATCTGTAATTCTTTATATAGTATTTATAGAAAGCAACCGCATTTGCAACGGATTTGACGGCTATGTTCTCGTTCTCGTTATGCACGCTGTTAAACTGCTGCGCCGTCATTTCAATCGGAGCAAAACGCAGCGCACAGGGCGAAATCTCCGTCATGTGCCGCGCATCCGTGCCTGCCGCAAGCACATAGGCAGCGCTCACCGTATGCGGAAATATTTTCGCAATGCAGTCCCTTGTATATTCAAAATGTCTGCTGCTCATATCAGCAGGACGGTAGCATTCGTTGCCCTCGCCGTCCGTTACCTCAATGCCGTATTTTTCAGCAATCTTTCTGAATGCCGCAATTTCTTTCTGCATATCTTCACCGCTCATGCAACGCAGATAAGCTTTTGCCGTGCAGATCTTTTCTGCGGAAGAGCCGCTGATTTCGGTAAAGCTGCAGGTTGTGCCAACCATTGCGCCCGCCATCGGATTTATTTTCGGCATAACCGACTTCACAATCGGACCGAAAATCCAAAGATTTGAAAAAATCAGGCTGTAGCCAAACGGAGCATACGGCGCAAGCTGCTCAAACATAGCCTTGACCTCGGGATAAAGCCTGCGGATGAAAATTCTGCTCTTGCCGATTTCAGCGATAAACGCCGCCATTCTCGCAACGGGAGTGTTTGTGTTTGCAGCAAGGCTGTTTTTGATTTTGCCCTGCCTTGCAGTGCAAACAAGAGTATGCCGTCCTTTTTCGTGCACGGCAACCATTGCGCACCTCGGTTTGATTCCGTAAAGAGGCGGGTCAATTATTCCGCCGCCCTCATCGAGCACAGCTTCAAATTCAATGCCTTGCTTTTTAAAATATTCAACCGCAAGCGGAATTCCGTTGCCGAAAATCTCTTCGTTATGCGATGAGCCGAGCCACACATTGGTTTCGGGCACAAAGCCATCGCCTAAAAGCTCCTCGAGCGCCTGAAGCTCGGCAAAAAGGGAGGTTTTTGTGTCAACCGTACCCCTGCCCCAGATTTCATTGCCGAAAACCTCGCCGCTGAATTCGGGGTGCTTCCATTCGCCCTTTGCCGCCACAACATCGTGGTGCGACATAAGCATAATGTTTCTCGATTTATCCCTGCCCTCAATTTTATAAACCCAGCAATCCTCGCCAAAAGTCAGCTTTTCTGCCTTCTCATGAAAAACAGGGAAAAGCTTTTCAACGGTCTGACGGAGCTTTGCAAACTCGGCATCATCATAGCTGCCTTTGACCGAAACGGTTTTGCAGCGAATCATTTCGCCGAGCCTTGCGGCATATTCAGCCTGCTTTTCGGCAGGGATATTCTCTTTTTCATTTTCGGGCTTGCGTGCTTTCATCCTTAATCGCAAAGTATTTATTATAAGCACCGCCGCAAAAACAAACAGCACAGCAGCAACCGCAATCAAAGTCTTCATGGGCATCCCCTTCCTTGTATATATATAAACCAATGCACAAGGAGTTTCATCATTTATCCCCTGTTCACAAAATTAATTATATCACCTATTCTCAATAAATCAACCGTATTCCGCCGTGGGTTTGTTGCTTTTGAATATTGAAAAAACAAATTCATGCTGATAAAATGATATGCAGATTATTCGGGAGGATATCATTATGATGTACGGTTTGCTCGCAGAATCGGCATTGCTGTTTGCCCTGCAGTTTTTATTCAATCAAAAGTATCAGAAAAGCCGTGGCGACGGCATAGATTCAGCCGTAACCCTTTCGCTGTATATGCACGGAATTTCATTCCTGATTATGCTTGTTCTTAACCTCTTCAAGCTCAACATAACCTGGTTTTCGCTTCTTATGGCAGCGATTTATGCCGCAGTTGTGCTTGGCTACAGCTTCTCAAGCCTCAAGGCATTTGCGACGGCAAACCTTTCTGTTTTCTCGATTTTTGCCATGCTCGGCGGAATGCTTCTGCCCCTTGCCTACGGAATTATCTTCTGCAACGAGGGCTTTAACCTTGTTAAAGCAATCTGCGTTATCCTTATCGGTGCGGCAACGGCAATGAGCTTTGAAAAAGGAAACAAAAACAAGGGCAGCATGAAATATTATCTCGCCGTCTTTTTCCTCAACGGCATGGTTGGCGTAATTTCAAAAATCCACCAGTCCGAGCCCTCGCTTGCGGTTGACAGCCGCAGCTTCATGGCAACGGTCAACATCTGCGTTTTTGTTGCCTGCGCCGTTTTCCAGCTGATAAAGAACAAAAAGATTTCAAAGGTAACCTTTAAAGAACTTACATATCTTGCAGGCTATGCGGCTTGCAACGGAATCGGCAACCTTTTCTGCCTGATCGCTCTCGTGAGCCTGCCTGCATCAGTTCAGTTTCCGATTGTTACGGGCGGCACAATGTTCTTCTCAACGCTCGTGAGCATAATCCGCAAAGAAAAGCCCTCGGCTAAAACGGTTATCGCAGCAGTAATTGCTTTCGTTTCTACGATATTGATGATGTTTTAAAAACAAACAACGGCTTGTACGGAATCCGTACAAGCCGTTAATTTTATGCGATGATTCAGATTAAATCATTCATGGGGCCAAAAACATAGTTGTTAAGAAAAATGGTGATTGCCTTAAGAATGTTATTGATGCCAACCTTGAGATATTCGGAGAAGCCGTTTGTTCCGAAATGCTCATAGAGCCAGAGGCTGATGCCCGTGAATGTTGTTGAGGGCTCTTCCTCTTCTTCAGCCTGATATGTGCCGATTTTAACAAGGATAGCTCTGATTCTTGCTTCGCTTGCCTCTACATCGCCTTCAACGCCTGCTGTTCTTTCAAGAACCATTTCAGCCTCAGCGATTGCAGCTTCAAGCTCTGCTCTGTCTTCAGCGCTGAGGTCCGTGCGCTGGAGTGCAGCCTTTGCATTGGGAAGATGGTCATTCTTAAGACCTCTTGCATCTCTTGCAACGTTGAACTGCGGATAGTTGGGGTCAGAATAAACGTCGGTGATGCTGTCGGTTGCGAGAAGCACTGTTGCAAGCTTGATGATTACATCGTTTCTTGCAGTCTTTTCATGAGCCTGACCGTCAAAATAGAATGTTGTATCGGGGAGCAGACCTGTTGAAGCGTCAACAACTCTGTCGGGCGAGATGTGGTTATGAGCAGGGTCATCGCAGTAGGTGTTCTTCTGAACATAATCCTCGGGAAGAGTTTCGCCCACAAGCGCCGATTCAACGCCCATTGCGGTTGAGCTGAGCTGGATAACGCCGTCGGCATTATCCTCATTCCATGCGCAGCCGATGTTGTAAAGCGGGAAATCATAGTCAACAATGTTGAAAACCTGAACGCCGTTGTCAACAAGATTCTGAATATTCTTGTTTGAATTTACCTGTGCGATGTGGTATCTGTCGGTCTGCTTCTTGATGTTGGCATATTCGGGAGCCGAAAGAAGCTCTGCAGATGCCTCTGCATAGTATTCCTTGGGAAGAAGCGCCCACATGTTAGTGTTCTTTGAGAAAACGTCAGCGAGAAGCTTGTCAACAGCTGTATCGAGAGCTGTCATAAGAAGCTCATCGGGAATGATTCTGGCAATAACCTCAATCATTCTTGCTTCTTCTTCATCCATAAGACCCTCAAGGAATCCGTTATAAAGATAATCCTTATCAAGGAAAGCAATATTCTTTGTCATAACGTCGCCAACGATTGTTGAGCCGTTGAGAGCGGGAACAATATAAACAACCTTGTTGAGGTCATTAACAACCTCGGGATAGTAATCAAGCAGACCGTTTGCAACAGTACCGCCCATGCTGATGGGAACGATGTTAACCTTATCGTGACCTGTTTCTTTCTTTACCTGCTGAATGAAAGCGTAAAGCTCATCAACGATATCTATGTTGTTGCCGAATGAGTTATATGCGAAATAATAAAGGTGGTCTTCGCCTGCGATTTTTGCATAATCCTGAAGAGGGATGTTATCGTAAATCTGTTCTTTTTCGTAGTCGCTGCAGGCAGCAACGGAATAAGGATATTTCTCAACCTCAACACAGTCGGGAGCCTTACCGTTGAAATCGGATGAATTCATATAGAATGCACCTGCAAGAGCTTCTGCGAGAGCGGTTGAAAGACCCATATCTCTCTGAGTTACGAGAGAAAGAAGCACGGGAACAAGAACCTTTTTAACGATTGCGGCAATGTCAAAATAGCCGGGGAAGCAATGAATTCTTTCACCGTCAGCATCAAGAACATAATCGCCGTTATCATCAAGAAGCCATACATTGGACTGACCGATACCGGGCACAACGATTGATGGGCAGATATCGCATTTGCCGCCGCATTCGGTGAGCACTGCGCTGTCGGTTTCTGCTGCGCTTACGCCGCCGATGGCTGCAACAGAGAAAACAAGTGCGAGAGAAAGAATAACAGATATAATCTTTTTCATCATTTAACCTCCGTTATCAGTTACCGCCCGTCGGAGTTATTCGACAGGCGGTTAAAATTTTTATGCAAGGTTGCCGAGGAGTCCGGAAATGAAATCGAAATATCCCTTGCCGCCGAAAACCTTAACAAAGAGCCAGCTTATGCCGCCGAGAATCTTTTCAAAGATGGGAGCTGCTTTATCCTCTTCTTCTTCAATATTCTCATAGCCTTCGATGCCTAACTCATGAAGAACTTCCATAAGTGCTCTGTCAGCAGCGTCAACCTCTTCCTGTGTGGGAGCTACGGTTGCATAGATGATTTCTTCGCCGCCTGCGATTGCAGCATCAAGCTTTTCAATCTGCTCGGCTGTAAGATTTGTGCGGTCAACCGCATATGCATCTGCAAGTCTCCAGCGACGTACATACTTGGTCTTTACTCTGTAATTGAACTGAGGATAGTTTTCGGGATCGGAATGAACGTCATCAATCTCTTCAAGAATAAGAGCCTTTGCAAGGTTGAGAACAACGTCATTATCGCCTACTTCGTGATACTGATCAAGGAAAACCCATGTGTTGTCGGGAAGAACTGCTGTTGAAACGTCAACCATGTTGTCGGGTGAAACATAGTTGTAATCGGGATATTCCTTGCTGGGGTTCTTCTGCTTGTAGCCTTCGCCGAGAGTTGAATCGCCTGCAGCGCCTGTTGCGCCGAGGGTTGTTGAAGAAAGGTTGATGATACCGTCTGTGTTATGCTTGTCAGCAGAAGCAACGATACCGAAATATGTATACATTTCTTCGCCGAAATCAAGGTTTGAACCAGAGATAAAGTTAACTCTTACGCCGTCTTCAACTGCTGCAAGAATGTTATCTTTAAGGTTGAGTCTTGCTGTCTGGAAAGCGTCTGTTCTTGCTTTGAGAGCAGCATTATCGGAAAGATATCTCTTTGCAAGGTCGTTATATCTGTAAGAGGGAACCATTGCCCAGAACTGGGGGCAATTGAGCATCATTGCATCAAGGATACCGCTCATTGCACCGGTGAGAAGAGCATCAACACCTGCACGGGGAATGATGCGGATAAGCATGTTGATAAGATAGCCGAGTGTGCCTGTGCCGTTTGATTCAACAAAGATATTGGAAATGAATTCGTGATAGAAGAATTCGTTGGAAAGATTCCATTCTCTTGCATAGAAATCAGCAAGAAGGTCTGTTCCGTTAAGGCATGCAACAGCGTTAACGATTGCATGGATATCCTCATGGCCGTACTTTTCAAGGTAAGCTGTGAGAATTGTGCCGCCAAGGCTTACGGGAAGAAGGTTAACCTTATCATGGCCTGTCTGAGCCTTAACCATATCGATGTATGCATCAAGCTCATCTGCTGAATCCATGGGGTCGCCAACAAGGTTGAATGTGAAGAAATATGTATGGTCTTCGCCGATAACATCAACGAGGGGCTTCATGGGAACCATTCTGTAAACCCAGTCAAGGTCATATCCGTCTTCATGCTTATCAAATTCGGAAAGAGGATAATTCCATCTCTTTGTCTTGAGGTTTTCAATGTGGTTGCCCTTTTCATCGCACTGCTGATATGAGAATGCAGCTCTTGCTACTTCATAAGCAGCCTCGTCAAGCAGAACGTTATCCTGAAGAGCGAGTGTTGCAAGAAGGCTCAGAAGAACCTTGGGAAGATGTTTAAGAACACCGTCAAGATTGAGAATAAGAAGGGTGCCGCCGATATGGTTGCCGTCACCGTCGAGAACGGGTTCATCATTTTCGTCATAGAGATATGTGGGGGAATGGTTGATACCGGGGAGAACAATAACGGGGCAGTTGCCGCATTCGCCGTTGCAGGTTGTTTTAACATCCTGATTTGTTGTCTCAGGCACAACTGCAGAACCTGAAATTGCAACAACGGAAATAAGCATCGCCGCGCAAAGGATAAGGCTGATTACCCTTTTGAGAGATTTTTTCATGCTGGGAACACTCCTTTTTATTGACAGAATGCACAATTCTGTTTAGATAGAATATATATTAACACAGATTCTTTTTATTTTCAATATAATTTCAAAATTAATACATTAATAAGACATATTTGTTTAATTATGTTATTGCTTTTCTTGACTGCAAGGCATTAAAAGTGGTATTATTAAATGTAATTTTGAATGGAGAGAAAAAGTATGATTAAAAACATTATTTTTGACATGGGCGGAGTTCTGATTGACTATAACCCCGAAAAAACTCTTTACGGCATGTTTGACAAAGAAACTGCCGATATTCTTCTGAAAGCAGTTTTCAGAAATCAGCTCTGGTCAGATAAAGACAGAGGAATAATAACCCCTGCCGAAATAATGGAAAAGGTAAAACCCGAAATTCCCGAAGCTGTTTTTGAAAAGGTTAGCGAAATGGTGGATAATTTTTATCCGTATATGCCGCCGTTCGAAAAAATGGTCGGTTTTATTGAAACGCTTAAAGAAAAAGGCTACGGAATCTATCTTCTGTCGAATGCATCCTCCGATTTTCATGAGCGCAGAAAGGATATCCCTGCACTCGGACTGTTTGACGGAGTTATCGTTTCCGCAGACCATAAGCTGCTCAAGCCTGAAAAAGAAATCTATGAAAAGCTTTACGAAACCTTCTCGCTTAACCCTGAAGAATGCTTCTTTATCGACGATGTGCAGGCTAACATAGACGGTGCAGCGGCAACGGGAATGCAGGGTCACTGCTATTACCACGGCGATTTGGAAATTCTTAAAGCAGCAATGGTTGAAAATGGCATAGAAATATAAAAAACGGCCTGCGCAAAAACGCACAAGCCGTTTGTAAAGCTTTATTTACCGAGAAGAACAGGCAGATATCTGAACAGCATTTTCAGAAGAATACCCATCTGAGGAACAAATTTCAGATACCAATTAATAATCGGACCTTCACCGTCCATATCAAAAGCCTCAAGGTGAGTGTAATCGTCCGTCCAGCAAAACGCGCTTCCATGTCTGCTTGACAAAGAAGAGAAATCCGAAGCTACTGGCAATACAGTTATATTTCTTTCGGCATAGTCCTTTTGAGCCTCATAAACGAGAAGATAATGGTTACCCTCCGTGTCGGTATAAGCTCCCGTAACAAGCATAGCGTGCATATTGCCGAAAATATAGCGTTCTTCGGTATATATTGACAAAAGAGCGGGATTTCCGTTTGACACGGTGTCAAACAAGGCTTTCAGCTGTTTCTTATATCCGTCAGTTCCGGGTTCATATGACTTGTTTTGGCAAAGGAAACTCATAACGCTGAGTGCCTGATAATAGTTGACCGTGCTGACAACCTCGTCAGTCGGCTTAAGTTCTATGACTGTATCGGCATCCTCCTGAAGGCTGAGCATATCAATCACACCGTGATGCTGAAGAAAAACAGTGCTTGCCAAGCCGAAACACGCACCCTGAAATTCATTCTGAGGGAAATCTTTATAGAAACTATAGGAAATCCATCCCGGTAAGCCGAGTCTGCGCGCATTGCTGAGCAGAATATTGTGGTGTTCGGGGGTCATAAAATAACCTCTGTCAAAAACTTCCGAAAAATTCTGGAAGATGAAAACCTCATCCGCGCTGATTGAAAGCGGTGTGTAGACGGCATAGAGATTAATAACACCGCCGTTCGGAGTTATTGTTGAACCGTCATCATAAGCAAGCTCTCCGCCGGGCTCCGTTGCCCAGCCGCAACGGTATTTATTACCGCCGCTGAATTTGCCTGCAAATTTTCTGAAGCGTGACGGTATACCATCCGCAACGGTAACCGTTTCGCCCTCGTTATAAAACTCATAATATTTTTCTATACCTGCTGAATTCGGTTTTAAATTATAACATATCGCGTTAGTGTTTTCGGGTATAGCGGTGTCAATGCGATCAATTTTGAATCCATAAGCAGTAACGGACTCGTCAGTGTATAAACTGATTGAAAATCCCGAAGCCGGAATATATATTGTTTTTGAAGCAAGCTCATCACCGGTAAAGCTTCCCGTATCTCCAAAATTAAACGCTTGATTCTCATCTTCAAAAAGCGGTCTGATAGTGATATTGTCACCGTTTTTATTAGTAAACTCATCGCTAAATCCGGGCTCAAAATAAGTATCTGCAGAGAACGTAACAAAAAGCCCCTCTGTCTCCTCAGGGTGAATGTATTTCCAGGTTTTCCAGCAATCGTTTGCATAGTCATGATCGCTTTCGGGATAAACGGAATAATCTTCGCCTTCCGCAGAAACCGAAATGCTTGCCACACCTGCAAGCATAGCAAAAACAAGCAAAATGCTGATAATTTTTTTCATAATCCCAGCCTCCTTTTTTCTTACAGTAATTATATATAAGAATTATATTACTGTCAACATATACCTTCCGCCTCTTTTTATTTTACAATGTAATTAAACCAAAAGGTAAAAATATATGAACTGTTACACCGAAATCGCAAAAGCAATACCCGAATTTATTACAATTGCAACCGATATCCGAAAAAACCGTTTGCCCGCAGGCGTAACGGGTCTTTCGCATATCCATAAAGCGCATATCATCGCTTCACTCTGCATGGGACTCCTGCGCAGGGCTGCCGTTGTTATGCCTGACGAAGCGCAGGCAACAAGGATGAAGCAGGATTTGGAGGGCTTCGGAATAAAAGCCCTGCTCTACCCTGCAAGAGATTTCTCTTTCCGCACAACGGAAACGGTTTCCCGTGAATATGAGCATGCGAGGCTCAGCGTGCTGGATAAGCTTATGGCTGAGGACTATGATGCCGTTGTTTTCTCGGCAGAAGCTGCAATGCAGCTCACCGTGCCCCCCGAAAATCTTTTCCGTAACAGCTTTGAGATAAAATTCGGAGAAGAATATGATATCGATAACCTCACCGAAAAGCTTGTAAAAAGCGGCTATATCCGCAGCGAGCAGGTTGACGGCGCAGGTCAGTTTGCCTTGAGAGGCGGTATTCTCGATTTCTATTCGCCCGATGCAAAGCAGCCCTGCAGAGTTGAATTCTGGGGTGACAGCGTTGACGGAATTGCATATTTCGACCTCGAAACCCAGCGCAGAGGTGACACTCTCGATTGCGTAAAAATCACCCCCGCAAGAGAGATTCTGATTTCTGATGAAGAGCTTTGCTCTGTTATCGAAAACCATATAAAAAGTCACCGAATCAAGGGCGATGCACTCCGCTGCCTCAACGAGGATACCGAAAAGCTGCGCAACGGAGTAAGACTCTCCTCCGCAGATAAATATATGCCGCTGATTTATCCCGAAGCGGCAAGCATTTTTGATTACTGCAAGGATGCCATGCTTTTTGTTTGCGAAAGCTTTTCCGTTAAGGATAAGTTCTCGGCATCCTGCCAGCTTCTCAACGAAACCGTAAAAGGTCTGTTTCAGGACGGCACTCTTTGCAAGGGGCTTGACCGCTTCGGTCTTCAGCCTCACGAGCTTGTGAGCATCTATCAGGAGGACGGTGCAGTTTATCTTGACAACCTGCCCAGAGGCAGCTTCGACACCCCCGTTAAGGACCTCGTAACGTTTACTGCAAAACAGGTGACACCTTGGAACGGAACTCTCGCCGCCATAGTTGATGACCTCGGTGCAATCCGCTCCCGGATGGGGCATGCCTGTGCCGTTGTTGCAGGTACGGATAAGGCAGCACAGACTCTTGTTGATGACCTCGAAAACGAAGGTATTCCTGCAATGTGGTGTCCCGTACCGCCTGCAGAATTTCCGCAAAAAACCGTTTGTGTTCTGCCCGGCAGCTTCTCGGCAGGCTTCGAATATCCGAGCGCAAAATTCACTCTTATAACTTACAGAGGCAAAACCGCCTCAACCAAAACCCGTTCCGCCTCCAAAAAACCTGCGAAGCATGCGTTCAACAATCTCAACGAGCTTCACAGAGGCGAATATGTTGTTCATTCCGCTCACGGAATCGGTATCTTTGAGGGCATCCAGAGCCTTGATGCCGCAGGCGTTAAAAAAGATTATATCAAAATCCGTTACGATAAGGGCGATAATCTTTATGTGCCCGTTACACAGCTCGATCAGGTTTCAAAATATATCGGTCCGAAGAGTGACGATAAGCCGCTCAAACTCAGCAAGCTCGGCGGCAAGGACTGGCAGAAAACCCGTTCGAGAGTCAAGAGCGCCGTTAAAGATATGGCGAAAGAGCTCATTGAGCTTTATTCAAAGCGCATCAGGATGCAGGGTCATGCCTTCACCGAAGATATTGACATGCAGAGCGATTTTGAGCGCCGATTTGAATATGTTGAAACCGATGACCAGCTGCGTTGTATCCATGAAATCAAAAAGGATATGGAAAAGCCCTATCCCATGGACAGACTTCTTTGCGGCGATGTCGGCTTCGGAAAAACCGAGGTTGCTCTGCGTGCCGTTTTCAAGTGTATCGCAGACGGCAAACAATGCGCAATCCTTGTTCCTACAACAATCCTTGCGCTCCAGCATTATCAGACCATTCTTAAACGCTTCGAGGGCTTCCCGATTGAAGCAGGCATGCTTTCGAGATTCTGCACAAAAAAAGAAATCGATAAAACCGTAGCAGGTCTGCGCAGAGGCTCGGTTGATGTTGTTGTAGGTACACACAGACTGATTTCAAAAGACGTTAAATTCCGTGACCTCGGGCTGATTATTGTTGATGAGGAGCAGCGCTTCGGTGTTGCACAGAAAGAAAAACTAAAAGCCCTCTACCCCACCGTTGATGTTCTCACCCTTACGGCAACCCCGATTCCCAGAACGCTCAACATGGCGATGACTGGCATCAGAGACATGTCCGTTATCGAAGAAGCCCCCATGGACAGATTGCCTGTTCAGACCTACGTTATCGAGCATAATCTGCCCGTGCTCGTTCAGGCAATGGAGCAGGAGCTTCGCCGCGGCGGTCAGGTTTATTATCTCTACAACAGGGTTGAAACCATCGAGCGCAAAGCCGCAGAAATCAAGGCTATGCTGCCTGATGCAACAATCGGAATCGCTCACGGTAAAATGAGCGAGGATGAGCTCAGCGAGGTCTGGCGAAGACTTCTTGAGGGCGAAATAGATGTTCTTGTTTGCACAACAATAATCGAAACGGGCGTTGATGTGCCGAATGCCAACACTCTTATCATCGAAAACGCAGACCGCATGGGTCTTGCGCAGCTCCATCAGATAAGAGGCAGAGTCGGCAGGTCATCACGCCGTGCGAGCGCATATTTTACATTCACAAGAGGCAAAGAGCTGAGCGAAATCGCAACACGAAGGCTCGATGCAATCAGAGAATTCACGGAATTCGGCTCAGGATTCCACATTGCGATGCGTGACCTTGAGCTCAGAGGCGCAGGCAATGTGCTCGGCGCAAATCAGCACGGGCATATGGAAACCGTCGGATATGATATGTATATCAAGCTTCTTGAGCAGGCGATCAGCGAAGAAAAGGGCGAGGCTCCCGCAACCCCCGAAAAAGACTGCGTAATCGATTTGCCGATTGATGCTCATATTCCCGATGATTATATTGCGAGCGTTCCGCAGAGGCTTCAGATTTACCGCAGAATTGCCGATATCAAAAATGACGACGATGCGGCAGACGTTATCGACGAGCTTTGCGACCGCTTCGGCGACCCGCCTGAAAGCGTTGAGGGTCTTATAAAAATTGCCCTGCTCCGCGGCAAGGCGGCAAGGCATGATGTTTATGAAATAACCATGCAGAGCGACAGAGTTATTTTCAGAATCAACAGCCTTGATATGCAAAAAATCTCTCTTGCCGCTGCACACTTTAAGGGCAGATTCGTTGTCAGCTCGGGAGGCGGCAAGCCCCACATAGCAGTCAAGCTTCTTAACGGCGAAAAACGTCTCGGGCTTATTGAAAGAGTTCTTGACTATATGGATGAACAGTAAAAAACGGGTATTCCTTTGTCAGGAATACCCGTTTTTTTACATCAAGGGTGCGCACCATCCGCACCCGTTATATTATTATCAATAGTATCTGTAGCTTGCAATAACCTTGCCGAGAATAACAACCTCATTAACAATTATCGGCTCATAGGCATCATTTTCGGGCTGAAGCCTGAAATGACCGTTTTCCTTATAGAAGGTTTTAACGGTTGCCTCATCTTCAATAAGCGCAACAACAATTTCGCCATTGCGAGCCGTTGGCGTGCGCTCAACAATAACAATATCGCCGTCAAGAATACCTGCCCAGAGCATACTCTCACCCTTAACCTTAAGCGCAAAAAGCTCCTTATCCTGTGCCCCCTGCATTGAGAAGGGCAGATAACCCTCGATTTCCTCAACCGCAAGAATAGGCATGCCCGCAGTTACCGTACCGAGAACAGGAACATGGGTAACATTATCTGCCTGACCAACAATTTTAATGCATCTTTTAAGCATGGGGGGACGCTGAATATAGCCTGCAGCCTCAAGCGCATCGAGATTCGCCTGAACAGATGAAGTTGAACGCAGACCGACCGCTGCACCTATCTCGCGCACGCTGGGGGTCATGTTGTCCTTTGCTCTTTCGAGCAGAAACTCATAAATCTTCTGCTGAATGGGAGTTATAGGCTTCATAGTCTTTCCTCATTTCATAACAATTATTTTTCTGATTTGTAAATAAAACTCACTCTCACACTTCTTCAACCGTATTATAGCACAAATGTTCTGAAAATGCAAACATTTGTTTGTATTTTTTTGAAATTTTTTTAAGCCAAAAATTCTTGCTGACTATTTGCATTTTGCATATAATATGCTATAATTAAACATAATAATGGGTTATTATCACGATAATCGCAAATACATGAAGGAGGCTTGTTTATGGCTGTCAGAAAAACCAAAATCATTCCGAGAGCAAAATTCCCCGAGCAGGTCGGTATCAGCTCGCACGAAATACGGGCGCTGATAGATGATTTTGACCGTAGCGGCATTGAGGTTCATTCCATGATGCTTATCCGCAAGGGCAAGGTTGCTTATGAGGCATACAGATATCCCTTTAACTCGCAAACGCCTCATACCATGTATTCCGTCAGTAAAAGCTTCACTTCAATTGCAATCGGCTTCGCAATCGATGAAGGTCTGCTGACCCTTGACACCAAGGTTATTGATATTTTCCCCGAATTCAGACCGAAAAAATATGATGAAACTCTTGAACAGATGACGGTTTTTCATCTGCTCACCATGACCGCCGGCAAGGATGTAAGCCTGCTGAGCGATAAAACCAAAGACAGATGGGTCAAGGATTTCTTTGATGCAAAATGGGCATTCAAGCCCGGTCAGGGCTGGCGCTACATAAGCGAAAACACATATATGTGCTGCGCAATAATCAAAAAACTCACGGGCATGGGCGTTATCGATTACCTCACGCCCAGACTTTTCAAGCCGCTCGGAATCACCCGCCGCCCATACTGGGAGCTTGACCCTCAGGGTCTTGAGGCAGGCGGTTGGGGACTTTTCATAACAACAGATGAGCTCGCAAGATTCATGCTCTGCCTTCATCAGAAGGGCAAATATGCAGGCGAGCAGGTTATCCCCGAATGGTATGTTGAAGAAGCCACAAAAAAACAGGTGCGCAATGACAACAACGATGACCGCGACTCCGTTTGCGGTTACGGATTTTTCTTCTGGAGAAACTCATTCAAAAACAGCTACAGAGCAGACGGAATGTTCTCGCAGTTCGGAATCGTTCTTGAGGATTACGATGCTGTTCTTGTTTTCACCTGCAGCGAAATTTTTGAGCAGAAAACAAGAGATGCAATTTTTCGCCATGTTCCGCATATGTTCGTAAAGCCCAGGCGTTTCAAACCTTCGGATTGCTTCGAATACGATGAACTGCAGCTTTCCCCAATCAAAGGTCTGCCTGCCTTACGCAGAAGCGTTGTTGAGGAATTCATAAAAGGAAAAACAATCAAATTCACCAAAAATCCCATTCTGAACGCTGTCGGCTGGCCTCTTTCAATGCTTCCTCTTGCCGTTGTATATATGTCAGCAAACAGAGCAGGAAACATTGACAATGTTGTTCTTGATTTCGGCGAAAACGAATGCACCATGACCTGGGATGAGGGAAAGGAGCATAACACCATCGTCTGCGGTATGGACGGCGAATACAGACAGAGCAAAATCCACCTTGGCGGCATAGATTTCACCGCTGTAAGCACAGCCGCATGGGTTACCGATGATTCTCTTGAAATCAGAATGCGTCCGCTTGAATCCGTTGCAGAAAGAAGGATCACCCTCACATTCAAGGGCAACGGAGTCACCATGGTACCCGAAAGCAGTCCTCCGCTTTCAACTATTGCAAGCGGTATAAAGGGTACGGTTGAGGCTTTCATCTCCGTTGACGCTCTCGCTTCATTGGGCGGCAAAGCAGTTATGAAGCTTGACAGAATTCTGGAAGCTCCCGTTTCGGGCAAAATTGTTTAATTCAACACATAAGGATTTAAAATCTATGGCAGAGCAAACCGTAAAAACCGATACAAAAAATAACAATCGCAGCAAAACCAAAATTGTTGCAGCGGTTGCGGTTACGCTCGCCCTGATTGCGGTTCTGATAATCTTTTTGTGCACAAAAAACATTCTGTTTTTCTCTCTTTCACAGCATTTCGTGCTTAACCGTGATTTCGACACAGCAGAGAATCTTGTCGGAATGTGCAGCAACGATGAAGCAAAGCTTCTTGACAGCTACATCGACCTCAGGCAGGATATCAATTATTATTATGCGCTTATGCTTTCGGATCTCAATATTGAGAAACTCAGAGAATGGCAGAATACTGCTGCTGCCGTCAAAAACGACAGCTCTGTTTTCAATAAAGAGGTCAGAGCAGAAGCGGAAAAGCTTTCGGATACTCTTGATAATATCTGCACTGCCATTGAAGAATACGGCAACCTAAAGCCTGAAATAATGGAGCTTTTCGATATTTTCAACGAAATAAACAGGCTCTACACCAAGGATGAATCAGGGCTCAACCCCAAATTCACCATTGAGCAAGAGCTTGCCGCAATTGAACGCTGGGAAGAAGTCGCTCTGAAGCTCGATGAGTTTCTGAAAAACACCGAAAACGGCGAGAAAATGTATCTTTTCACTTACTTTATAAAAGAGGCTCAGGGCGAAGCTGCAGATTTGCGCACATCAATGAACAACTTCATTACGCAGGGCTACGATGTAAACGCGCCCATAAGAGTAACAGGTTCAACGGTCAGAACTTTCCAATCCGTACGCAACAGCAACGGCGCTTCGGTCAATCTTCAGCAGAGCGATGTTTATGAAGAATATATGTATCAGGGTATATTCAGCGCACTCATTGAATTGCTCGGCGAATTTTATACTCAATAATTTATCAGCCCACGGCATTCGGAATGCTGTGGGTTATTTTTTACCCTTTTGTAATAAATTCGTTATATTTATACCTTATTATATGTTTATCGTCACTGTTTACGAAAGGAAAAGCCTGATGAAAATATTAAAGCGCCTTATAATTTCAGCTCTGATTATCGCAACTGTTTCATGCTCGCTGGTGTTCGGTATCAACGGTTACGTCAAATCATCTGCAAACAATTATATTCTTGATTCGGATAATGCGGGCAGCGGTTACGATTGTATTCTTGTTCTCGGCTGCAAGGTTGAGGGAAATGCTCCGAGCATGATGCTGCGTGACAGACTCGAAACAGGAGTTGAGCTTTACAAAATCGGCACAAGCAAAAAACTGCTTATGAGCGGTGACCACGGCAGAGAAATTTATGACGAGGTCGGAGTAATGAAAGCTTATGCCGAAGAAAACGGAGTGCCGTCTGAAGACGTATTCGAGGATCACGCCGGCTTTTCAACATATGAAAGCATGTACAGGGCGCGGGATATTTTCAAAGCGGAGAAGATTCTGATTGTTACTCAGGAATATCATCTTTACAGAGCTGTTTATGATGCAAGAGCCCTCGGACTTGATGCATACGGCGTTGCCTGCAAGCCCGCATTTGCCTACGGCGGTCAGACATACAGAGATATCCGTGAAATATTTGCAAGAAACAAGGATTTTGTTTTTTCAATTTTTAAGCCAAAACCGACTTATCTCGGCGAAGCAATACCTATCAGCGGTAACGGCAACTATACCGCAGGATAAAAGAAACGCACCGCTGCAAGCATCTCTGCCGCAACGGTGCGTTTCACTATGTTCTGCTTAAATGCGTAGCTATCATTCTGCGTCAAAGGGCTCAACAGACTCAAGAAAATCTTCCACAGTGTCCTCTTGGGCAAAAACCTCAAAGAACACCATCTTGCCGTCAATCTTCTTAACGCCTACAACGAATTTTACACCGTCAATCTCCATTTCGGTGCAAAGGAACTCATTGCCGCCAAAATCCATTTTATAGGTGTCTGAAAATTCGTAGTCAAAACCCTCTTCTTCCAATGCACTCAGACCGCCCTGCATTGCATTTTCAAGAGCCATTTCCTCGGAACTGAATTTTCCGGCATCACCAAATCCGATAACAAGAATCTTTCCGGTCATTGTGTCATAGCATACATAACCGCATTCCATACCGTTATTCTCAAAAATTGCATAAGCATTTTTACTGCCCTCGGGAAAATCATCGGTTATCTCAAATTTTATATCTGCCCATTCGTTAACATAGTATCCGTCTTTAACTTCACCCTTTGTGAAATCAACAGAGGAGCTGTCCGAAAGAATACCCACTATCATACTGATTGCAAAAAATGCCACAAACGAAACAAGAATGCCGATTATGAATTTCTTCATAAAAGCTTTTTTATTGTCAGGGTTTGATAAATCCTGCTGCTGGTTATAAACAGGCATTCCCTCGGAAACCGGCTGAACCTGACCGTTAACCATATATTGAGCAGGCTGCGAAGCAGGGGCGGTAAAAGCGCTTACATCATTGCCGCAACCCATACAAAATTTAGAGCCCGGATTAAGCGCTCCGCCGCAATATGGGCAAAACTGATTTGGTGTTTGATTTGACATTAGATATCCTCCTTGATTTTCAGTTGTTTAAGCTGACGGTTTCATAAAACCTCATATTATATAAGATATCTGAAATCATAAAACGGTTCATTTTTTCTTGAGGAAAACAAAAAAATCCCTGCTCCGAAAGGAACAGGGATTCATTGCATTCTGAGGCAAAATTATTTAATTTCAACCTTTGCGCCAACTTCTTCAAGCTTAGCCTTGATTGCTTCAGCGTCATCCTTGGAAACAGCTTCCTTGAGAGCCTTGGGAGCGCCGTCAACAACAGCCTTAGCTTCAACGAGGCCGAGACCTGTGATTTCACGAACAGCCTTGATAACCTTAACCTTTTCTGAACCAACTTCAGCAAGGATAACGTCAAATTCTGTCTTTTCTTCAGCAGCAGCAGCGCCTGCATCAACAGGACCTGCAACAGCTACAGCAGCAGCTGCGGATACGCCGAATTCTTCTTCTACTGCGTGAACGAGCTCTGAAAGCTCAAGTACTGTGAGTTCTTTGATTGTTTCAATCATTGCTGCAATCTTTTCTGATGCCATTTTATTTTCCTCCAATTATTAAATAGATTTTAATTTAAAATATAATTATGCTTCTGCGGGAGCTTCTTCAGCTGCGGCAGGAGCAGCTTCGCCGTCCTTATCAACAATAGCCTGGATAACACGTGCGAAAGCAGCGATGGGTGCGTTGAATGCGTTGCAAACTGTTGCAAGAAGGATCTCTCTTGTGGGCAGCTTAGCAAGTGAATCGATTGTTGCTGTGTCAACAACAGCGCCGTCAAGATAACCGCTCTTAACGGAGAAGTTCTTGTGAGTATCAGCAAACTTGGAAAGGATTCTTGCAGCAGCTGTGTGATCCTCGGGGCTGATTGCGATAGCGGTTGTTCCCTCAAGAACGTTGCAAAGGTCATCAAGACCTGCGTTCTTTGCAGCAAGGCCGAGGAGGGTGTTCTTAACTACCGAATACTTAATGCCTGCTTCACGAAGCTCCTTACGGAGTTTTGTATCATCAGCAACGTTGATGCCCTTATAGTCAACAACAACACCTGCTACTGAATTCTGAAGCTGCTCGGTAAGATCTGCAACTATCTGTTTCTTCTGCTCTAAAACTTTTGCGCTGGGCATTTATTTTCACCTCCGTTGGTTAAATGCAATGAATGTAACTTAAAGTTACAAAATTAAAAGCCCTTTCCGCAACCGCAGAAAGGGCATAACATACTTATATTATGAAAATATCTGTATGCATCCTCTCTCGGCAGGCGGTTAAAATAACCTTTATGCGAAAAGCACCTGCTGTCTTAAAAAGAACAGCTTAGCTATGATAGCACACTTTCATGCGCCTGTCAAGCTTTTTTATTGTTTTTTCAACAATTAATTATGCTTCCTGAGCTGTACCAACCTTGTTGGGGTTAACCTTTACGCCGGGGCCCATTGTTGTAGCAAGAACGCAGGAGCGGATATACTGACCCTTTGCTGCAGCAGGCTTAGCCTTGATGATAGCGTCAAGAAGAGTGTTGAAGTTTTCGCCAAGCTTCTCTGCGCCGAAGGAAACCTTGCCGATGGGGCAGTGGATGATGTTTGTTTTGTCAAGACGATACTCAATCTTACCTGCCTTAGCTTCTGTAACAGCCTTAGCAACATCAGGAGTAACAGTACCTGCCTTGGGGCTGGGCATAAGACCGCGAGGACCGAGAACCTTACCAAGACGACCAACGAGACCCATCATGTTGGGTGCTGCGATGCAAACGTCAAAATCCATGAAGCCTTCGCCCTGGATTCTTGCAACAAGGTCTTCAGCGCCTACAACTTCTGCGCCTGCTGCTGCAGCTGCATCGGCATCTGCGCCCTTAGCAAAAACAGCAACTCTGACTGTACGGCCTGTGCCGTTGGGGAGAACTACAGCGCCTCTGACCTGCTGATCAGCGTGACGTGAGTCAACACCCAGACGAACGTGAACTTCAACAGTTTCGTCAAATTTTGCGCTTGCAGTTTTAACTGCAAGGTCAAGCGCATCGTTTACATCGTAGAGAGTAGCTTTATCTACGAGCTTTGCGCTTTCGTTATATTTCTTTCCGTGTTTCATGTTAATTTTTCCTCCCAATCATGTGGTTAATCGGATTTGTTCCTCCCACAGTATGCAATCAATCGGTTACGGTAACGCCCATTGAGCGAGCTGTGCCTGCGATCATGCTCATAGCTGCTTCAACGTTAGCAGCGTTGAGGTCGGGCATCTTCTGCTCAGCAATCTTGCGAACCTGTTCGGATGTGATTGATGCAACCTTGGTTTTGTTGGGAACGCCTGAACCGCTCTCAATGCCGCAAGCCTTCTTGATAAGAACTGCAGCGGGCGGAGTCTTGGTGATGAATGAGAATGTGCGGTCAGCATAAACTGTGATAACAACGGGGATGATAAGACCCATATCGTTCTTTGTGCGCTCATTGAATTCCTTTGTGAAGGACATGATGTTAACGCCGTGCTGACCGAGGGCAGGACCTACAGGGGGAGCCGGAGTGGCCTTACCTGCGGGAATCTGTAACTTAATTAAGCCAACAACTTTCTGTGCCATAATTAAAACCTCCAATATAATGTGGTAAATGGCGGAGCAAGCTCAAATTTTTTGCTCCTCCCACGAAGCCGGGGCAACAGCCCTGACTGTGCCGTTAAGGCACTAAATTTGAAAGGGTTTAACCCTCAAATTACCGTGATTATTCGGCAAGCTCAACCTGGTCGAGCTCAAGCTCAACTGTTGTTTCTTTGCCAAAGAGTGCTGAAACCGTTACCTTGACCATGTTGTTATCAAGGTCGATTTCTTCAACAACACCGCTGAAGCCGTCAAAAATTTCATCAATGATGTTAACTGTATCGCCAACCTCATATGAAACCTCAACGCTTCTCTTCTCGACTCCGAGCCTGATAACTTCTTCATCGGTAAGAGGTATTGCTTTATTTTCAGGACCAACAAAGCCTGTAACGCCGCGAGTGTTACGGATTAAAAGCCATGCCTCATCGCTCATAGCGGGGCGGTTATCCTTATCGGGCATAACAGCAACTTTAACGAGGACATAACCGGGGAAAAGCTTGCGCTCAACCTCTTTTTTCTTTTCGGCATCCACAACGATTTCGGTGGGGATTTTGACCTCGAGAATCTGATCCTGCATTTTACGGTTTTCAACCATTTTCTCAATGTTGGTTGCAACCTTGTTCTCATAACCGGAGTAGGTATGAACAACATACCATCTTGTGTCAAGTGACATTTTTAACCCTCCCGGTCTCAGCCGATGAAGACGTCAGCGGCGTTGATAACAGCGGCGGCCTTAGTTGTAATTTCAGCGGCAGCTTCGCGCTTATCAGCAGCACCCTGAAGAAGAGCGATGCCTTCTGTGAGAAGTGTGTCAATACCGAAGATAACAAGACCTACTACGAGAACTACAGCGAGAACAATTGCAGTTGATTTGAAAACTGTTTTTGCATCGGGCCAAACAATCTTTTTGATTTCGCCCTTGAGATCCTTGCAGAACTTTTTGATTGCCTTGCCGGCTCTGACAAAGAAATTACCGTTAGGATTAGCGGGTTTCTTGTCTTTTTTCTTTTCAGCGGCGGCAACCTTTTCTGCTGCCTGGGAAACTTCCTTTTTAGCCATAGGTTAATCCTCCCGCTTAATTATTTGGATTCTTTGTGGAGAGTGTGTTTCTTGCAGAAACGGCAGTATTTGTTCATCTCCAGCCTGTCGGGTGTGTTCTGCTTGTTTTTCATTGTGTTATAATTGCGTTGTTTGCATTCGGTGCAAGAAAGCGTAATCTTAACTCTTTTACCGTTAGCAGCCATGTGCGGCACCTCCATTTAATCGGAATTTTTAGCGCAGCTTAAGTCTATCAGGCAACCAAAGCTGCTGCTCAAGCCTCCCTCTGCGTAATATCAAAATTCAGGGCGCAAAAAAAGAACCCTCCTGCAGAGGTAGAATTATCATATCACATCCTACCGCCGCAGTCAAGAACTTTTTTCGTTTTTATGAAATTTGTAAAATAATTTGCGTTTTATCTGATAATTACATTATATTATATGTCAATATCAACAGAAAACGTTGCCGTCGGAATCAAAGATATCTGAAAAGCTCGTCGCCGCTGTAAGGAGAAAGCATTGCGGGAGCAATATCAAGCACGCTCTTGCAGCCTGTTTCGCCCTTGCCGTTAAGCTTGTATGCGGCTCTCGCATAAGCAACGAGAACGCTTGCTGTAAACTCAGGATTTGAATCAAGCTTGAGTGAATATTCAATAATATGGTTGTTTTCGCCGTGTGCACCCGTGCGTGCCGAGCGGATAACAAAGCCCTGATGCGGCAGACCGCAGTGCTTTTCGTTGAGCTCTTCCTGCGAAATGAATGTTACGGTTGTATCGTAATCCGCAAAATAGTTGGGCATTGTTTTTATTTCATTCTCAATTCTTGCAAGGTCAGCACCCTCTTCGGCAACAACATAGCACTCTCTGGTATGCTTCATGCGTGTTGTGAGCTCGGGGTCGGAGCCGTTTCTTACAGCTTCAAGAGCAGCAGGCACGGGCACGGTATACTGTCTTGCATCAGCAACACCGTCAATGCGTCTGATTGCATCTGAGTGACCCTGACTTACACCCTTTCCCCAGAAAGTATAATTTTTGCCTTCGGGAAGAATAGCTGCGGCATAAAGATGGTTGAGCGAAAACAGACCCGGATCCCAACCGACGGAAATGATTGCGGTTTTACCGGATGCCTTCGCAGCCTTATCAACATTGCCGAAATGCTCGGGGATGCGTGCATGAGTATCAAAACTGTCTACAACGTTGAAGTTTTCTGCAAGCGAAGGAGTCTGAACGGGCAGATCTGTTGCGCTGCCGCCGCAGAGAATCATAACATCGATATTGTTTTTGAATTCAAGCACCTTATCGGCTGAATACACGGGGGTGTCGGAGAAAACCGTTTTGAGCGCAGAAGGGTCTCTGCGTGTGAAAACAGCAACAATTTCCATATCGGGATTCTGATGCACGGCGCACTCAACACCTCTGCCAAGGTTACCGTAACCGAAAATGCCTATTTTAATGCTCATACATATACCTTCTTTACTATTAAGTATGCTGAAATTATACACCTGAAAAAACCAACATACAAGTATTTTAAATGTAAAGTTATAAATTATGTTACACTTTTATAATATAAGCCTCTTGTGAAATCGCCTTTTGCACTTTTTTCACAAATATAATCGCCGATGATTTCAACCGCTTCGGATTTTGTTTCGGTTGTGAAGTAAAGCAGCGCATAATCGCAGGTGCGGATATCGCTCTGCTTATCGGCAAGCCACAGAGGACGTGAATTGAGAATATAGCTGCAGCCGTTTTTGCACCTGACGGGGAATTCAACCCCCATCCGGTCAACGAGCACGCTGTCTTTGCCGCATTCTGCACACGAAAGCCTGTTCTTAACGGGACAGTTTCTCGTGAGCATGAGCGGAATTCTGCCGTAAGCCATAATTCCCCTCGGAATACTGCCGCCGAGACGTGCCGCCTGTGCAAGACTAACCTCGCACGAAAGCAGGCAATCCGATGCGCCGAGCATCTGCATCTCTTCAAGAGACATGCTGTTGAAAATATTCATACCGAAGCCGCCTGCAAACGGCAGACCTGCTTTCCGGGCAATTGAAATGCCGTCAATGTTGCAAACCCACGCAAGAGAAACGCCGTAAGATTTAAGTCGGATGAGGTTTTCGAGATATTTATCCGCATTTGAAAAAACGGCACTCGGAATTTCAGCCGCAACCTCAATTCCCGATTTGCACAGACGCTCTGCGGTTTCTCCGTCGGTTTCGAGAGGAATAATTACCCTTGATACACCCTCAAGCTTTTCGGGTATTTGCGCCGCATCAAAAAATCTTGCGTGCAGCTTTCTTTCTCCGCTTATGTGAGGCGTCCTATCTGTATTATATGCCGAAACCTCGGCTTTTTTATTTTTTGCTATTTCATCTTCAAGAGCGGCTATTGCGTTACGCCTGAGAGCATTCATCTCTCCTGCAGAAACAAAAAGCCCCTCTGTAAACGCAACCTCAACCTTATCTGCATAAAACTGTGTGCCGCCGCATTTTGAAAGCCTATCGCACAACTCCTCGCCCGTTACAGCTCTGTTGACTGCCGTTTGCGGAATTGAGCCCTCAACGCAAACCGATTTGCCGGAAGCTGAAGCCGTAAGCAGCATTGGCGTTTCAGGCGCAAATGTCAGCGAGAAATCAACGGGAATCAGCGGATTTTCTTTGCCGTAAAGCTTCTGCAAATCCGAAAGCACTCCCGATGCTCCTTCAACATCCTCCTTGCGGCGGATACCGAACATATCTCTGCCGAGTCTGCCCTCAAAATAGCCTTTTGTGAAACCCGAACGGGAAAACACTGCCTGAAGAGATGCTCTGATTTTTTCATCCTTCGTGCCGCAAAGGCTGTTTCTGCAAGCCGTTACCGCTGCGGCAACATATTCGGGGCGCTTCATTCTGCCCTCGATTTTGAACGAGCATATTCCCGCTTTTTCAAGGCGGTGAAGCTCATCGACAAGCGATAAATCCTTGAGGCTCAGATTATTTCCGCCCTTACCGTTAACGCCGAAGGGCAGACGGCAAGGCTGAGCGCAAAGACCTCGGTTTCCGCTTCTGCCGCCAAGCACGGAGCTCATCAGGCACTGACCCGAAACGCACATGCACAGCGCACCGTGAACAAAATATTCCAGCTCCATATCCGTTTGTTCGGAAATGGCGGCAATCTCTTTTTCGGAAAGCTCACGGGGCAGAACAGCTCTCGTGAATCCGAGCTCTTCAAGTACACGGATGCCCTCTATACTCTGCACGGACATCTGCGTTGAAGCGTGCAGCGCAACAGACGAACAGACCCGACGCACAAGGGCGGCGAGTCCGATATCCTGAACGATAAATGCATCTACACCTGCATCGCAGGCGGATTTTATCGCATCATATGCAGTTGAAAATTCACCGTCGCTCACAAGCGTGTTGAGGGTCAGATACACCTTAACATTCCGCTTGTGGCAATATTCAACGGCTGCCCTGAGCTCCTCATCGGAAAAATTGGAGGCATTCCGCCTTGCATTGAACGCTTTTCCGCCAAGGTAAACCGCATTTGCGCCGCATCTTACTGCGGCCTGTAACGATTCAAGGCTGCCTGCGGGTGCAAGAATTTCAGCAGCCATTATTTGCCTGCTTTATAGGAAGCAAGCTCTTTTGCAAGTCTTTCCGCCTCACGCTTGGAAATTTCGGCATCTGTTCTTGCTCTTGCCGCATCCTCAAGATACTCCTGAATCTGGGTGCGAAGATTTTCGGCTGTTGTTTCGCATTTCTTTGCTTCATCGGCATATTCAAGAGCTGTTACGATAGCTGCCTGAGTTACCGAAATTCTTGCGTTGCTGCTCATAAGAGCGCTGATTCGCTTGTCAAGCTCTGCACCGAGAGCTGCAACATAATCAAGATCGTCATCTGTTGAAAGGTTGTATTCTTCGCCTGCGATCATAAGTCTGATTTTTTCCATGATATTCACTCCAAAAATTTTAATACACTATGATTATACAGCATTATTTTAAAAGAATAAAGATATTTTTTAAATTTTTTCTGTAGATTTTTTGTTTTCGTTGCAGAATTATCAAAAATATGATATAGTTTTGTTTGTATGCAGATTGAAAGGATGCTTTTTTATGAAAAGATTTTTTGCTGCACTGCTTGCGGCGTCAATGCTGCTGCTTTTCGGCTCATGCTCAGAAAAGCAGGAATATGCCCTGACAATTGAAGGCACACAGATAAGCAGCGAGATTTTTGCCTGTTTTCTTGACAGAGTTGTTGCTTCGCCCGAAAGATACGGGCTCAAGGCTGATGCCTCCGAAAAAGAGCTGAAGGCCGCAGCTGTAAAGGAATGCAAAAGATATGTTGCGATAAACACCGAATTCCGTAACGGCGGAAACTCGCTCACCTCAGCGCAAAAGGTTGAGATTTCCGAAAAAGTCAACAATATATGGATACGCTCGGAAAACCACTATAATTCACTCGGAGTTTCCAGGCAGACACTTAATAAAATTATCACGGCAGAAAAATATGAAGAAGCGGTTTTCACCGCCCTCTACGATAAAGGCGCAGGCAACGCTGCAGGCGAGGCGAAAATTCAGGCTTATTTTTATGATAATTATGTAAGCTTCCGAACAGTCTGCGCATATTTCACCCTGCCAGACGGCTCGCCGATGACCCAGCTTGAAAAAACCGAAATGCTTGCGGTTTTCGATAATCTTGCCGCCTCGGGAATCAAAACTCCCGAAGCTTTCAATCAGAGTTTCCTTGACGCAGGCTACCCTGCCTCGGATACGGTTATTCTCAAAAAGAGCTCCGACGGATATCCCGAAGGCTTCTTCGATACGGTCTATTCGCAGACAGACGATACCGTTCAGACAATTGTTTATGACGACTGCGTGTTTGCGGTATACAAAGAAAACCTTGAAGAAAAAGGCGAGGGTGTTTACGCATCATACCGTTCGGTTTGCATAAACGATCTCTATGCCGATGAAAATGAAGAACGAATCAGCAAGGCGGTTGAAGCCCTTTCGGTTGAGGAAAACTCCAAAGTAATTGACGGAATTTACAAAAAAATCAAAAAGGATGAAAAATAAGACAAAAAACGGGTGCACCCTGCGGTGTACCCGTTTATTTTAGCTTTATATCGCTTTATCAGTCACTTGTATAGGGAAGAAGAGCGATCTGGCGTGCACGCTTGATAGCTGTGGTGAGCTCACGCTGATGCTTAGCGCAAGTACCTGTTACACGGCGGGGAAGGATCTTTGCTCTGTCAGAAGTGAACTTGTTAAGCTTGTTTACATCCTTATAATCGATGTATTCAACTTTATCAACGCAGAATGAGCAAACCTTTCTGCGGCCCTTTTTGTTGGGTCTTCTGTCATTCTTTTCGTATGCCACGGATTAAACCTCCTTTTCAGTTTCAGTTTGTTCGGGAGACCTTTTAAAACGGAAGGTCATCCTCGGGAATTTCTTTGAAATCGCCTTCGTCAGCGGTGGAATATGAGGGAGCGGGCTGAGCGTTCATAACGCTGTCATTTCTGCTGAAATTGCCTGTGCCGCTTTCTGCCTTTGAGCCGCAGAAGCTTGCGTTATCGGCAACGATTTCAACAGCCTTTCGCTTGTTACCGTTTTTATCCTCATACATTCTTGTCTGAATTGAGCCCTGAACGGCAATCATTGAACCCTTGCGGAAATATTTGCTGACAAATTCAGCTGTCTGTCTCCATGCGATGATATCAATGAAATCTGCCTGACGCTCCTCACCCTGACGGACAAAGCGTCTGTCAACGGCTACTGTGAACGAAGTCACGGAAATTCCGCTTCCTGTAGTGCGAAGCTCGGGGTCTGCAACGAGTCTGCCCATAATAACGGCATTGTTAATCATTTTGCGACCTCCTTAGTTCTTCTTGACAATGAGTGAACGAAGCACGCCGTCTGTAATCTTAACAACACGGTCGAGCTCTGCGGGAAATTCGGGAGCAGCCTGATAGTTGAAGAGAACGTAATAACCCTCTGCTTCGTCGTTGATAAGGTAAGCGAGCTTGCGCTTGCCCCATTCATCAACGCTCTCAAGAGTGCCGTTAGCTTCAATCATAGCCTTGAATTTCTCAACGAGAGGCTGAGCAGCTTCTTCACCGTTGGCAACTGAAAAAACCATCATTGTCTCATAGCTGATGTTTGCTGACATTCTTAAAGCACCTCCTTCTGGTCTTTGGCCACGGTGCATCCGTGGCAAGGAATAAAATTTTAATTTAATCCTGCTGCGCTTTCCGCAGCGGTCTATAATTTTAACAGAATAATCACGATTTGTCAAGCAGTTTATTCCAAAACCGATTTTTCGGCACTTTGCACCGCCGATTATTTATTAAAACTTGAATTTTTTGCGTTTTTTTCAAAAATAATATAGATTTTTCAGAAATTTAGTTTATAATTAGAAAATGAAATAATCTCGGAGGACTAATATAATGAAGCTCAGCATTGACGATACCAATGCAGCTCTGCTTGGCGAAACTCTCAAAAAGCTCAGAAAAAGCTGCGGATATTCCCAGACCGTTGTTGCCGATTATCTCGGCGTCAACCGCTCCACCTACACCAAATACGAGCTGGGCAGAGCACCCGACATTTCGAAAATCATAAAGCTCTCTTCGCTTTACAACATCGCTGCCGAAAGTCTGATTTCCGTTTTCTTCGGCAAAGAGCCCGACTGCTCCGGAATTTCTGCTTTAAGCTCATCAGGCAAAGACAGCGCGGTTTATATGCTCACCAAAGAAGAGCAGATGCTTGTTGACTATTTCAGAAATTCTCTGCGCAAGGATGTTATAGTTGATTTTGCGCAGAGCGTTTATCTTGAAGACTGCGAAGAAGTTGAAGATGAATAACGAATAACAAAAAGGAACGGTTGCTGCCGTTCCTTTTTCTTTTACCTTTTATTATTCATCAGTTGCGGAAGCTTCAATTTTACCCGTTACGCTTCTGATGCTGGCTCTTGCAGCCTGAATTTCACTAAGGCTGTTTGAGATTGCCGTATCAGCGGTTTTCATGATTTCTTCAATAAAATCGCCTGCTGCCATCCTGATTTCGGCAGACCACTTGTTTGCCTTGTCGATAGCTTCGTCTGAACGGTTGCGTGCATCCTCGATTGTTCTTTCCGCCTGCTCGTTTGCAGCATTAAGAATGTTTTCCGCCTGTGCCTTTGCACCTGCGATTGTTGAGGCTGCATCCTCCTGTGCTGTTTTGGTGATTGATTCTGCAGTTGCCTTGCTCTGGATAACGATTTCGCTGCCGTCAACCATTGCTGCCGCTTCAAGCTGAGCATTCGCTCTTATGATTCTTGCGTCCTCATTTGCAGCCGCAATAATTCTTTTTGCTTCTGTTTCTGCATTTTCAACCTTGTTTTTGGAATAATCCTCTGTTTTGAGAACAAGCTCTCTTACTTTATCTTCTGCGGTTGAGATAAGAGCTCTCGATTTTTCCTGAGCGCTTGTTACTGCGCTGACAGCTTCGTTCTTTGCCTTAACAAGGATATTGTTTCTGTCGGCAATAATGGCTCTTGCCTGTGTCATTTCGCCGGGAAAGCTGAGTCTGATATCTTCTATTACCTTTTTGATTGCTTCTGCATCAACACCTGTTTTGCCGCTGAAGGGAACCTTTGAACCTGCTTCAACAATATCTTCTATTTGGTCAAGTAAATTTTCGATGCTCATATCTCTTACTTCCTTTCTTTAATCCTCTTGATTATATCTTCGCAAACCTCTGCGGGAACAAATTCGCTTATATCGCCGCCAAACTCGCAAACCTGCTTGACTACGCTTGACGATAAATACATATTATCTGCATTTGCCGCAACAAAAACCGTTTCCATTTCGGGATTGAGCTTTTTGTTTGTGAGTGCCTGCTGGAATTCGTACTCAAAATCGGATACCGCGCGCAAGCCCTTTACAACTGCGCAGGCGCCTTTCTGATTGGCATAATCCGCAAGCAGACCGCCATATGTATCGACCTCAATGTTGTCAATACCCTTTGTGCTTCGTTTAATCAGCTCGACTCTTTCTTCTGCCGTAAAATAACTGGCAGGCTTATGGTAATTAACCATAACAACAACTATAACCTTATCAAAAAGCTTTGCAGCCCTGCGGATAATATCGATATGACCTATTGTTACAGGGTCAAAGCTGCCGGGGCAAACGGCTATCTTCATATTATCAACCCTTTCGGTAAACGGTTACCGCCGTTTTGCTGTATTTATATTCTTTCTGCTTTTCAAGAGCACCCTGAGCTTCAGGCAAATCCTCACCAAAGGGATGCTCACACACAACGATGCCGCCTTCAGCTATTCTGGGTTCAACCTTTGCAAGAGCCTTCTGAAGCAGACCCGTTGCAAACGGAGGGTCAAGGAAAGCAATGTCAAAAATTTTATCCGTCATGCCGAGAAACGCAAGAGAATCGGTCTGCATAACCGTTGCTTTGAAACCGAGCTTTGTTTTCTCAAGATTGCCTTTAACGATTTTTACGGCATTCTTATCGGCATCAACAAAAGTGCAGCTTTCCGCACCTCTGCTGAGCGCTTCAATTCCGAGCTGACCCGAGCCTGCAAAAAGGTCGAGAATTCTTCTGCCTTCAATCTCAAACTGAATTGCGCTGAACACAGCTTCCTTAACTTTGTCGGTTGTGGGTCTGACATTCTCGCCTTCGAGGGTTCTGAGCACCATACCTCTTGCCGAGCCTGTAATTACTCTCATATTCTTCCTCCATCCGCCGATAGCGGAACAGTGCATTATTATCCATTATCGGTTTATTATCTCACTAAAAAGCATAAATTGTCAAGATAATTTCTTCATAAACACAAAAGAAATTAAAAAATCATGCCTCCTCAGGGTTATTTTTACCGTGAAACGCCTCAAAAACCGCTTTTGCGGCATTTTTATTCATTCCCTTTACCGCAGCAAGCTCTTCCTCGCTCGCTTCGCCGATAGCTTTCATCGTTTTGAAATGTTTCAGCAGAGCCTTGCCTCTGGATTCTCCGATTCCCTCAATAGCTGTGAGAGTTGTTGAAACAGAAGCCTTTTTGCGGCGGCTGCGGTGATATTCGATTGAAAAACGGTGCACCTCTTCCTGAATGGTTGAAACAAGCGTAAATGCTGCTCTCTTTGAGGTGAGCGAAAGCTCATCGCCCGAGCGTGCAATAGCCCTTGTTCTGTGGTGAGAATCCTTAACCATACCGAAAAGCGGAATATCAAGCCCGAATTTTTCAAGTACGGGCAAAACCGCATTCACCTGACCCTTGCCGCCGTCAAGCAGAATAAGGTCGGGCAGCCTGCCGAAGCCCTCGCCGCTGTCTTTTTCTTCAAAATATCGCAGGAATCTGCGTTCAAGAACCTCCGCCATAGAGCCGTAGTCATCCTGACCCGAAAAACCTTTTATCGTAAAATGCTTATACGCTTTTTTATAGGGATGTCCGCCCTTGAACACAACCATGCCTGCAACGTTTTCGCTGCCCGCAGTATGGGAAATATCGTAGGATTCGATATATTCAGGCGGACTTTTCAGCCCGAGCAGAGTGCCCAATTCGTCGAGCGCTGCCGTTGATTTGCCTGTTTTGCCTAAATAGAGCGCGAGCTTCTGCGCTGCATTTGAACGGCACATTTCAACAAGCGAATGCTGCTCACCTCTCTGCGGCAGAGCAATTGTCACCTTTCTGCCTGCAAGCGATGCGAGCCATTCCGAAAGCACCTCGCTGCCGTCAACCTCTCCGTCAACAGCAACCCTCCTCGGCACAAAATCACGCATGGAATAATAGCTTCTTATAAGCTCATGCCTTGCTTCGGGCAGATTCTCGGGCATATCAATAATGAAATGCTCGCTGTCATAAAGCCTTGCATCCCTGAATCTCAGAACGGAAAGGCACGCCTTGGGATTGCTCTCGCCGCCCGAGCAGACTATCGCAAAAACATCCTGCTCCTCAACCGTTGCGGCAACAACCTTCTGCTTTTCCGTAACTTTTTTGATTGCGTTAATCTTATCGCGCAGCTTTGCTGCCTTTTCAAACTCAAGGCTTTCGGCTGCTTCTTCCATTTTTGCCGTCAGCTCATCGATAACGCTTCCCGAGCCGTTTATAATAAAATCAAGCGCCTGCTTAACTGCCTCATTATGAGCTTCACGGGTAATTTTGCCTGCACACGGAGCGGAACACTGACCGATAAAATGATTCAGACAGGGTCTGCTTTTTTTATAATCTCTCGGAAAAACCTTGGTGCACTGCGGCAAACGGAAAATCTTTTTTGCCGAATCAACAGCGTTTGTTATGCCGTAAGATCCCGTATAAGGTCCTATATATTCCGCGCCGTCATCAAGCTGCTGCTTTACGGCAAGAATGTTTTTCCAACCGTTATCGGTAACTTTTATATAGTGATAACCCTTGTCATCCTTGAGCAGGATGTTATATTTCGGGCTGTGCTGCTTTATAAGCGAACATTCAAGCACAAGCGCTTCGAACTCGCTGTCGCAGAGGATATAATCAAAATCCTCAACGTTTTCAACCATTTTGCGCACCTTTGCGGTGTGGTTATTCTGCGAGCCGAAATAGGTGCTGACTCTGTTTTTGAGTGCCTTTGCTTTGCCGACATAGATGATTTCGCCCTTTTTGTTTTTCATAAGATAAACACCGGGCGTCAGCGGCAGGCTCATTGATTTTTTTCGCAAAACAGATAATTTTTCATTCATCCGGCTCACCTCCATATAAACAAGTGAATAGTGAAGAGTGAATAATGAAAAGTTAAGGATAGGCTATGCCTATGACCGATTAATACAAAACGGGTGTGGGCAGAGCCCACCCGAAACTATCAACTATTCGTTATTCGCTATTCACTTTAATTATAACCTCTGTTTTGTTTTTAAGCAAGTACCAAACTTTTTGTTGCTTAATCCTCACAGTTGTGATAAAATAATTGTTTGAGCGAATCTGACGAAAGGATGCAAAAAAATGGCAGAAAACACAATTTTCAAAAACACAAAATATTTTATTATTGATATGGACGGCACATTTTACCTTGACGGCAACATCATCGAGGGCTCGATAGATTTCATCGAAAAAGCAAGAGCCACCGGCAGAGATTTCTATTTTTTCACAAACAACTCGTCAAACAATGTTGAGGTTTGCAGAGCAAAGCTCGAAAAGATGGGCTTTCCCGTTGATGAAAACAGAGTTATCATTTCCTCCCACGTTGCCGCTGATTATCTCAACAGAAACTATGCAGGCAAAAAAGTTTTCCTGCTCGGCAACGAAAGGTTGACAGGCGATTTCAGAAAAGCGGGCATCAACCTTGTTGATGCTGACCCCGATATCGTTGTGCTCGGTTTTGACACAACCCTCACCTATCAGAAAATGTGGGATGCCGTTAAATATATTGACAAAGGCGCAATTTATATTGCAACCCACCCCGACCTCAACTGCCCCACCGCAGACGGATATATGCCCGACACAGGCTCAATGATTGAGCTTTTCGCAGCATCAACAGGCAAAAGACCGCAAGTGCTCGGCAAGCCCATGACCGCAACGGTTGATTACATCACTGAAATGCTCGGCTGCAAGAGAGAAGAGCTTGCTTTTATCGGCGACAGACTCGCAACCGATATTGCCATCGGCGCAAACCACGGCATTCCGTGCGCACTTGTTTACAGCGGCGTTACAACTCCCGAGGAATATGCCGCATCCGATATCAAGGCAAGCGTTGCAGTTGAAAACCTCAAGGCACTCGCAGATTATCTTTAATTCCAGGCATAGGTAACCACGGTTACTTAAATAATGTCAGTTCGAAACCTTCCTGACAGGCATTCGCCCGATGCCAAACAAAACTAAAGGCGCTGCACGGCAGCAAAAAGGAGCAATCAAAATGAAAAAAAGGCAAAAACAAATCACCGCTCTTGTTCACGGAGCGATGATAGCGGCTATCTATTCCGCAGCAACCTATCTGAGCGCAGTTTTCGGCATAGCTTACGGAAACCTTCAGTTCCGCTTATCCGAAGCGCTGACAATTCTCCCTGTTTTTACCCCTGCGGCAATTCCGGGGCTGACAGTCGGATGCATCATAGGCAACATCACAAGCCCCATGGGAATATGGGATATCGTTTTCGGCTCTGCGGCAACTCTGCTTGCCTCGGTTACGGGAAGAGCCCTGCGAAAAATAACATTCCGCGGTTTCCCGATTTTATCGCTGATAATGCCCGTTATTTTTAATGCACTCATAGTCGGCGCGGAAATAGCATTTCTGTTTATCAAAGGCAACACGAGCCTCACGGTTTTCGCTGTTTCGGCGCTCGAGGTCGGTGCAGGTGAGCTTGCAGTCTGCCTTGCAGGAGGAATCCCTCTTTTCTACGCAATTAAAAAATCGAAGATATTCGAAAAGAACACATTGTAAAAAAACAACTCCGCAGAACGGTGAAGCTCTGCGGAGTTTTCTTTATTATAATTCAATTATCCAGAACGCAACATTAAGACGCTCATATGTATATGTGGCGTAAAGAGCTCCGTTCATGTATTCGATTGCGGGATAAGCAAACTCGCTGTCAATCTTTTCTTCTTCAAGCGTGAGAATTGTTTCCCATGTTGCGCCGTTATCCGTTGACTTCTGCAGCGTAAGCGGTGAGCGCTCGCCCCAGTTTTCTTCAACGGGATTTGAAAGCAGATAAAGGCTGCCGTCAGGCGTTTTTACAAGGTCAATTCCGCTGTTATTATTGGGCAGCTCCGTTGCATAAGCCTCGCACCAGCTTTCGCCGTAATCTTCGGAATCGCTTCTGTAAATTCTGCCTACGGGTGTTCTTGTGAGCATATGCACCTTTCCGTTTTCGGATTCCCAGAGCGTGGGCTGAATCATCGGGATTTTATTGCTCGTATAGGCATTGAGCCTGTTGAACATCGGAGTTTCTCTTTCCGTTTTGATTTTAGGCGTTTTCTTCCATGTTTTGCCGTCATCATCGGAAATATCAACAAAGCAGTTCCAGCCTCTGTTTTCGCTTGAAGCAGGCGCAAGAATTCTGCCGTTGCTCAGACGGATGCATTTATTTTTAACGGGACCTCTGCCGCCGCTTCTGTCGCCCTCGATAAGCTCGCAGGGCTTGCCGAAGCTTCTGCCGCCGTCGGTGGAAATGCTCACAAAAGTACGCCACGAAGGAATATTCTTGCCTACCTTGAAAAACAGACAGATTTCGCCGTTTTCACGCAGGAAAAGAACGGGATTCCAATGAGGCAGAGTTCTTGCATAAGAAACAACCTTCGGCTCGTCCCAGCCGTTTTCATCCCTGCGGGCATACCAGATATCAACATCGTCATCCTTTTCTTTTGTTCCGCCGAACCATGCGGCAACAACGCTGCCGTCAGGAAGAGGCAGAACGGTTGAAGCATGGCAGTTTGCGGTTGGCAGCGGATTACATACAAATTCTTTTAATGTTTTCATTGTTATTCCCCTGTTATAATTTTTGTATCACTTGCAATTATTCGGATTCATCCATATCAGACAGCTTCGTCTGTGTCCAGAGCGTTTTGGGTGTTTCATCTTCGCTTGCGATATATTGATTCACGGATAAATCATCGTCCTGCACTTCATGCTCATATTCATATTCTGCTTCGTCATCCGCTTCGGGCTCGTTTGCTTCGGCTTCTTCATATGTATCGGATTCGGAGCTTTCCGTCGCAACGGGTTCCGCTGTCTGAGCAGGCATTTCAAAGCCTATATTCAAATCAAAATCCTCGGGATTCGCAGAGCTGACCGTAAGAGGTTTTCTCGGAATTCTTTTCAGCGGGTCATAAGAATACCTTCTGCAATTGCCGTCCGGGTCAGTTATTCCTTTCTTTACGCAGAGAACGCTGTCCCCTTCGGGGCTGAGCCTGCCGTGCCTGCAATTTCTGCAAACAGACTCGTAGGCATTTTTATTCAAAAGCTTGCTTTTCATTAATTCATCAACCTTTCACACGAATTCTAACATATTTTTCTTTGCTTATCAAGGTCAAATATGAGAAGCGATGAGAAAAACAATAGCGAAACCGCCGCAGGCACCGAAAAAGAGTAAAGAGATGCGTTTTGCGAAACAGAAAGAAATGTCTGAATCTCAACCGGAAACACCGTCAGCAGAAGCTTGCATACGATTCCCGAAAGCGCGGCATGAAGCAGGCGGAAAAGGATGAATTTTCCGAAACCGGGCTTGATATCTCCTGCCAGAGAAAAAATCTGCATGTGAACACACAGCCCGCCGAATGCGCAGGCGCTTGCAATAAGAGGAATCGGTATTTCTCCTGCCGCAGAAGCGCACCCGCTTGTTATTTCAAGCAGACAGGCAGTGAAAATCACCGCACTTTTGCTCATGCTGAATCGGGTTATAACGGCAAGCGCTCCCGAAAACAGAGTTGCAAAAGCGCAAACGGAAATTATCCCCGAAGCACCCGTTGCAACGCTCTCAACAAATATCTGCGAAAAACTTTTCGGGGCAGGAACAGCCGAATTCATCAAACCGTCGGCTTTCGGCTTTGTAAACAGACCGAGAAAAAGAGCTGAAATGCACAGAGAAGAAAAAATGATAAGCCCTGCTTTTTCCGAGCCGAGCATTGCTGCGCCAACCGCATTCACGCAAAAACCCGTTCCCGGATTAACGCAAAAAAGCATAAGACTTCTCGCCTGCGCCGCCGTAATTTTTCCGCTTCTGTAAAGCGAAGATGCCGCCCTTGACCCTGACGGATATCCTCCGAGCAAGCCCGTAAGAACTGCGCCTAAGCTTTCCGCAGGCTGACCGAAAAGCTTTTGTGTTACGGGTTCAAGCACCTTCCTTAAGAAAACAGGCAACTCCCCCTCGCCGATAAGCGACGCCGCAACCATAAAGGGAAACAGCGATGGAATAATTACCGAAGCGCTGTTTTTCAGCCCCATTGCCGCCCCCTGCGAAAACTCCGCAGGAAACATAAAAAGCATCAAAAACATAACCATCCCGACCGAAAGAATCAGCTTGTTTTGTTTGTTCATTTTTCTCACTCCGTTTCACTCTACATAATAAATATGCTATCCCGTTCTTTTTTTTGACAGATTTTCATAGTTATAGTTTGTAAAAGCATTCGGGAGGAAGACAGATGAAAAAAAACAAACGCTGCCGTGAAAACCGCAGCGAAAAAATAATAGATTCAATCGGTAAAGGGCTTGACCTGCCGCAGGATGCCCTTGCAGGATATGCTCACATTGAGCTTTGCGGCAACAGAGAAGCAATTGTTGAGGGATGCAGGGGCGTGCTTGAATATAACGACTGCTCCGTTGCTCTCAACACAGGCAAGCTGACGGTAAGATTCTGCGGCAGCGACCTTACGATAACCGCCATGCAGGATTCAAGCGCAATCATAAAAGGTACAATAACCTGCATCGATTTCGGAAATTAGGGGGCACGGCATGCTTTTGTTAAAATTAATCGGGCTGACTCGTGGCTATGTAAGCTTTTCGGCACGTTCGGGTTTCCCGGAAAGATTCATAAACCTTTGCAGGCTGAACAAAATTCCGTTACAGAATCTTCGGTGCAGCGGAAATGTACTGACTGCGCAGACAGACCGAAGCAGCTATAAGCGCATAAGACCCGTTGCCAAAAAATCGGGCATGAAGGTGCGGATTGATAAAAAACACGGTCTGCCTTTTTTTGTTAAGCGCCACAGCAACCGCTGCGGTCTGATTTTCGGAGCGCTTTTCTGCCTTTTCGCTGTTATTTTTCTTTCAACTCGGATATGGCGCATTGAGGTTACGGGTAACATTAGAGTTCCTGCCGAAGAAATCACCGCCGTTTTTGCTTCTCTCGGAGTTCACGAAGGCGCAAAATCAAGCGGAATAAATGCTTCAGAAACGGAGGCTGCCGCCCTGCGCAAGCTGCCCGATATTTCATGGCTTAACATCAATTTTTCGGGCTGCACGGCGATAATAGAGGTGCGTGAAACGGTTATAAGACCCGAAACGGATAACGATAACCGTCCGAGCAATCTTATTGCCGCCCGTGACGGAAGAATTCTGATTATGCGCCCGTTCAACGGCACGGCAGAGGTAACCGCAGGCACTCCTGTTTTAAAAGGCGACCTGCTTATAAGCGGCATCGAAGAAAACAAGGATTTAACCGCCGATTTCTGCAGGGCGGAAGGTTATGTTGTTGCGGAAACGGTCCGCACCGCATCCTTTTCAATGCCGCAGAGCTTTTCAGCCCTGAAAAAGACCGATTCCCGTAAATGCTATACCCTGCATTTTCTGTTTTTCAATATTCCTCTCGGCAAAAGCACAGGTGCAGGCTTCACCGAAACAACGCATCTTTTTGTCAGGAATGTTTCTCTGCCGTTCGGGATCAGCAAAGCCGCTGAAAGCACATATTCCGAAGTATCCTGCAAACTCAGCGCAGCCGATGCCATGCTGCTCGCTTCGCTCCGTTTCGGAGAAGCACGGCTCGAGGAATTCCGAGGCAGAGAAATAAAAAACTCACGGATATCCGCCGATTTGCAGGGCGGTGCCGTGAAAATCAACGGAGAATATGATTGCATCGAAAACATAGGAATAAGCTCACTTATGCAAATTGAAGATGAAACGCAAAAACTCCCGTAGCCTGTGCGGTTACGGGAGTATGATTATTCTATCAGAAAGTGCCTTCGTTGATAACTACATCAAGAAGTGCGGGAACCATGATAAGGAACTTGGGCAGCCATTCGCCGAGAGCATAAGCAGCAAGGCGAAGGAAGCTGGGAACGATACCGAGAGTGTATTCAAGCTCGCTTGTGGTGTTATCGCCTGTGAAGGTGATTTCGTTCTTGCCTGTTTCCTTTGTAAGAGTATAGGTGTCAATAACCGTGATAACGGGGTTGCCGTTTGCATCAGGTTCATCTGCAAGAACATAAGCTGTAACGGTAAGAGTTCCGCCGTTAACGCTTACGCAGTTGAAGCAACCGCCAACGTTTGTCTGCTTTGTCTGTGACCAGTCTGTGCCGTTCCAGTAGTTAGCATAGTTATTCTTCTGAACTGTCAAAGCTGCGATGAAATCGGTATCAAGGAAATGATCTGCAAGGAATGAGCGGATTTCATATCTCTTTGTTCCTGCTGTACCTGCAAGAACATAAACTGTGCCGTCCTCTGAAACCTTGTTGTTTTCAAGAGCCTTTGTGCGCAGATACATATGGTCGTGGCCGCTCATAACGATATCAACATCGCACTTATCAAGCACCTTTGCAAGTGACTTCTGGAGATAAAGAGCATCAGGCCATTTACCGTCCTTGCCGAGTGTGTAGGGTGACTTGTGCATGAAAACGATTTTCCAGTCCTTATCGGTGCCGTTCATATCGTTCTTGAGCCACTTGAGCTGTGCATTTGACATTGCAAGAAGGTCGTTTGTGTTGAGAACCGCAATGTGAGCATTGCCGTAATCGAATGAATAGTTAACGCCGTCCTTAACCTGAACGCTTTCGCTTGTATCGAGGCAGAACATGTTGTTGAACCAATATTCAACGCCGAGGCCGTCATGGTTGCCTGAAATGGGAACGATTGTTGTGCTGCCGTTGATGCCGGCAAAATTCTTATCGTAGAAATCCCATTCTTCGTTGGTGCTGTCGTTTGTGAAGTCACCGAGGCTAACGATGAATTCGGAGTTGGGCATAGTTGCCTGAGCAGCCTTGACAACCTTTGCTGCTGCTGCAAAATTCTCATCGCTGCTTGCCTGAACGTCTGCAATTGCGATGAAATTGAAGCTGGCATCGCCGTTATCGGTTACAAATGTACCGAAATCGCTGAAGGTTGTGCCGTCGCCTACTCTGTAAAGATAAACCTTGCCGCCTTCAAGACCTGAAACAACAGCCTGGTGGCAATAGTTACCGTTCCATTCGATAACATCTTCATATTCAACGGTTGCTGTAACGGGGCTGCCGTCTACCGCATAGATTTCAACCTTGCTCTGAACATCGGTCTTTGTGTACCAGCAGAAGCCTCTCTGGCTTGATGCATCGCCGTTCATTGCAACAGAAACACGGAAAGGAGCATCTGCGGACGCTTCTTCAGCGTATACGGCAAGAGCCATGCTGCTTGCTAAAACCGCAAGGCAGAGAATAACGCTGACAGCTTTCAAAAAGCTTTTTTTCATTTTATGAATCCTCCGTTTTTATTTGAGTTTAATAACCTCATCGTAATCGGTGAGCCATTTACCTGTTTCAAGGTTTCTTGCTCTGAAAACGATTTCGTCATCATAAACCTCAACGATATAGCCGAGACCTGAGCCGTTCTGCTTGCCGTCTTTGTTTTCAATTGAAAGTGCAGGAACGTTCACGATATGAAGGTTGTCAATTGTTTCGTATGAAGCATCGCCAAAGCCGGTGTGAAGATGACCTGTAATGAAAACAACATTGTCGTATTTTGTGAGAATTTCCTTGATTTCGTCGCTCTGGTCACCAACCGAACCTGCGTTGAGGTTGGTTCCGTTACCCCATGTGTTAGGAAGGTCATGAGTAAGCTTAAGGGGCTGATGGCAGATAACGAATGTGGGAGCACCGTTTTCTGCTGCAAGCTCGCTGTCGAGCCAGTCAAGCTGCTCATCGCTGATATATGCTTCTTCAAAAGTAGCCTTGTCTGAGCCGATAACGATGAACTTATAGCCGTTAATTCTTTCAGAGAAATGAAGAGCATCAACAGGGTCAACATTGTTGTTGAGTGCGTTTGAAAATTCCGTAAAGCGTTTTACAACCTGCTTATATGAACGAAGTCTGATATCATGGTTACCTGCTGCCATAATATAACGGCAATCTTTGATGCCGCTCAGACCGTCATAAACAAGCTGATATTCTTCTGCAAGTCCGTTTTCTACAACGTCGCCTGCAACAATAACTGCATCGAGCACGCCTTCGCCTGCATGAAGATCTTCCATAGCTGCACTGAAAGCCTTATATCTGTCAAACATATAGTTTGAAATCTGAGTGTCGCCGAAAGCTGCAAAAACAAGCTTTACATTGTCGGCATCCTTTGCTTTGATGGGAGTTTCTGTTGAAGGAGGAACAACCGTACCTGAAACAGAAACAGACATTGCAAAGAAGATTGTAAAGAGCTTAAAGAAGAATTTCTGAACCATTGTGTGGAGTAACATTCCAACACCTCCGTAATTTAGTCTAACTGATAGAATAACATTTTAATGCAAAAATGTCAAGTGACGGCAAAGGCGAAAGCAGAGCTGAACCACAGCAAAAATTTATAAGCATTATTCCAAAAATGTAATTTTAACCGCCAATTGATAGCTTTATACAAATTTATTTCAAAAATTTCCGTCAATTTGGAATATTTAAAGGTTTACAAATATAAAGAAAGGTGTTAATATAATCAATGGTGTTTTAATGCAAAATCACTTCGTACAATATTTTAGGAGGAAAAGAATATGGCAAGAATCAAGAAGACCATGGACGGAAACAACGCTGCGGCTCACGTTTCCTATGCTTTCACAGAAGTAGCCGGCATTTATCCGATTACTCCTTCAAGCCCCATGGCAGACTATGTTGACCAGTGGTCCGCACAGGGCCGCAAGAACATCTTCGGCACAACCGTTAAGGTTGCTGAAATGCAGTCCGAAGCAGGCGCAGCCGGCACAGTTCACGGCTCACTTGCAGCAGGCGCTCTCACCACAACTTACACAGCTTCACAGGGTCTTCTCCTGATGATCCCCAACATGTATAAAATCGCAGGCGAGCTTCTTCCCAGCGTTTTCCACGTTTCAGCCCGTTGCGTAGCTTCCCACGCTCTTAACATCTTCGGTGACCATTCCGACGTTTATGCCTGCCGTCAGACAGGTTTCGCAATGCTCGCTGAAACAAACACTCAGGAAGTTATGGACCTCGGCGCAGTTGCTCACCTTGCTTCAATCAAGGGCAGAGTTCCCTTCATCAACTTCTTCGACGGTTTCCGCACATCTCACGAGCTCCAGAAGATTGAAATCTGGGACTATGAAGATCTCAAGGAAATGTGCGATATGGACGCAGTTGAAGCTTTCCGCAAGAGAGCTCTCAACCCCGAAAGACCCGTTATGCGCGGTTCTCACGAATACGGCGACATCTTCTTCCAGCACAGAGAAGCTTGCAACAGCTATTATGATGCACTTCCCGCTATCGTAGAAGAATATATGGATAAGGTTAATGCCAAGCTCGGCACTGACTATAAGCTCTTCAACTACTACGGTGCTCCCGATGCTGACAGAGTTATCATCGCTATGGGCTCCATCTGCGACGTTGCAGAAGAGGTTATCGATTATCTCACAGCTAAGGGCGAAAAGGTTGGTCTTGTTAAGGTTCGTCTTTACAGACCCTTCTCAGCTGAAAAGCTTGTTGAAGCTATCCCCGCAACAGCAAAGAAGATTGCTGTTCTTGACAGAACAAAGGAACCCGGCTCACTCGGCGAACCTCTCTTCCTTGATGTTGTTGCTGCTCTTGCCGCTACAGGCAGAACAGGCGCTCAGGTAATCGGCGGCCGTTACGGTCTCGGTTCAAAGGATACTCCTCCCTCAAGCATCTTCGCAGTATATGATGAGCTCGCAAAGGATGCTCCCAAGGCTCAGTTCACTCTCGGTATCTGCGATGACGTTACAAACCTTTCTCTTGAAGAGAAGGAAGCTCCCAACACCGCAGCTGAAGGCACAATCGAATGCAAGTTCTGGGGTCTCGGCGGCGACGGCACAGTTGGTGCTAACAAAGACTCAATCAAAATCATCGGTG
>JAZNPG010000084.1:0-28512 GCA_045589555.1 Acutalibacteraceae bacterium | reverse complement strand
ATATAAATGACAAGCTTATAAAAAAATATAAAAAGGAGATTACACACCTGTGATTTATCCCATTCCTCAAAAAAATAATCTTACGGGCTCTCCCGTAGAGATAAAATCGCTCTCAGTTTCGGGTGATTTCAAGACGGTTGCCGAAAAGGTTTTTTCCGATTACTCCCTGCCTGTTTCAGGCGGATTCAAGGTAACCTTCAACTGCATAAACAGCAAAGAAACAACCTACATCGATGAAATCTCACGCCTTAGCGACGAAAAATATATTATAACCGTCAGCGAAAGCGAAGCCGTTGTTGCAGCATCCTGCGAAAAGGGTGCATTCAGAGCGGCTCACACTCTTGCCAAGCTGATAAAAAACGGCGAATTAAAAACAGGCTCGCTTGTGGATTATCCCCTTTTCAAAAAAAGAGGATACATCGAAGGCTTTTACGGCAATACCTGGGAAAACAAAAAACGCATTTCCGTTATGAAGCTCATGGCATCCTACGGCATGAACACTTTTTACTATGCACCCAAGGATGACCTCTATCACAGAGAAAAGTGGCGCGAATTATATCCCGAAAAAGAGCTTGCCGAGCTTAAAATGCTGTTTCAAACAGCCTGCGAAAATTATCTCAGCTTCCATTGGGCAGTCGGTCCCGGTCTTACATATCATTACACCTCAGACGAGGATTTCAACCAGCTTATCGCCAAATTCAAAAGCATTTATGATATAGGCGTGCGAAATTTCGGGCTTCTGCTCGATGATATCCCGTGGGAATTCCAGTATGATGACGACGCAAAGGAATTTGACGGAATTGTTGATGCTCACATCAGCCTTGTAAACAAAACATATACTGCACTCAAAGAAATAGATTCCGCTATATCTCTCACCGTTTGCCCCACTCAGTACAGCGGAGACGGAAACGGATATTATATTTCAAAATTCGGCTCGGGTATCCCCTGCGATGTTGACCTTTTCTGGACGGGCGCCGAAATCTGCTCAAGAGTGCTCACCGTAAAAGAAGCCGATGAGCTTCTCCGCTCAACAAAGCATATGCCACTTTATTGGGATAACTACCCTGTTAACGACTGCGAAATGTTCCAGGAAATGCATCTCGGCGCACTCATCGGCAGAGATAAAGAGCTCTACCGCCATTGCGAGGGCATAATCTCAAACGTTATGGAATATGCCGAATGCTCAAAAATTCCGCTTATGACGGTTGCAGATTTCCTTTGGAATCCCGTTGCATACAATTCCGATGAATCGCTAAAAAATGCTCACAGAGAAATGCTCGGCGACGATGCAAGGCTTTTCGGATATTTTGCCGACCATCTCGGAGTATCCTGCCTTTCAAAATACAGCTCTGCATTCATGAGCGAAACTCTTTCTCACGCCGCTTTCCTTGAAGCAAGCGGCAAAAAAGAAGAAGCCCTTGATTACCTTGCCGATTATATTGCAAACATGAGAAAATGCCTTGCTCTCATCAGCAATACAAGCGTTCCGCTTTTTGAGGAAATGCAGAAATGGGTTAAAAAATTCTCCATGTGCTGCGATTTGCTCGATGCAATTTACGAAGCAAAAAAAGATCCCTCGGAGCAAAACAAAGCCGTTCTTTCCGAAAAGCTTGAGAAATATAATTTCGATGCGGTTGTTCTGACCGGCTTCTGTCTCAGAGAAGCGGCAGAAAAGACGCTAAAATAACAGAATAAAATCTAATAACCGATTGAAGTTAATGTCAAAATATGCTAAAATGCTTTCATAAACCAAAAGGAGAGGTTGCTATAATGAAAAACACACTCAAAAAAGTAATTTCGCTCATTCTTTGCGCTGCAATGCTCATTTCGGCAGGCGCAATCGGCTCCGTTGCGGCAGAAACAAAAACAGACTGCAATGGCGAATGCGAATACTATCCCACCGTTATTATCCCCGGTCTCGGACAGTCCGGCGTTTATGTTGTTGATGATAACGGCGAAGTTTTACGCAATGATGAGGGTAAAAAGGTTTCGGCATTCCCTGCATATATCCAGCTTCCCAAGCTCATTGCAAAAATTGCCGTCCCCGTTGTTTTAACTCTTCTCACTCAGCGTGATATGGGTCTTTCAAGCGCTGCCGCAGAAGCTATTGAACTTTGCTTCGGCATTAACGCAAGCGACCTCAAGGCTCAGAACACAGGCAACGTTGTAACCGAAAAATATGCATACCCCTATTCGGAATGCAGCGAAGAAGAGCAGGCAGTTATCAACTCGCACATCCCCTTCCATCTTTATCCTACAGAGCTTCCTTATGACCATCTTTATTATTTCACATACAACTCATTCGGCAACCATATCGACCTTGCAAACGAGCTTTATGATTACATCCAGATGGTTAAAGAGCAGACAGGTCATGACAAGATAAACATTGTTCCTATCAGCCAGGGCGGCACTCTCGCAAGCGCACTGTTTGAATACCATCCCGAGATTATGGATGACCTTCACAAGGTTCTTTTCATCGTTCCCGCTCTTGACGGCTCAACAATCATCGGTGATGTTTTCAACGGCAGAATAAGCTTCCTCGATAAGGAATATGTTTTCAACGGCTTCTTTGAAAATCTCGGTCTGCTTGACGAAAACACAGCTCACCTTGTTGAAATTCTTGCAAGAATTCTTCCTGATGAAGTTCTTATGACGGCTCTCAACGCTGCAGTAGATACTCTTGTTGAAAAGATAATGATAAGAAGCACAAGCATGTGGGCTCTTTGCCCCTCGGGCGACTATCCCACAGCTGCCGAAAAATATCTTTCCTCACCCGAAATGGCTGACATCAAGGCTCAGACATACAAATACTATCAGGCTCAGCTTCACCGCTTCGACAACATTCAGAAGCTTCAGGAAAAAGGCGTTCAGGTTTTCTGCGTTGCAGAATATGATTATCCTCTGATCAACGTTGGCGAAACATGGGATTCACAGAATGCTGACTACATCATCCAGCTTGATTCAACATCGCTCGGCGCTTATGCAGCAAACGTTGGCGAAACTCTTCCCGAGGATTATGTTCAGAAAAACACCTACTGCAGCAACCCCGAGCATAACCACATTTCTCACGACAGAGTTGTTGATGCTTCCGCAGGTCTGCTGGCTGATACCACATTCTATTTCGATAATCAGCGCCATGACCTTACACAGCACAATGACGTTATCCTTAAGCTCGCTATGATTATGATTGCAAGCGATGAAATCACAGATGTTTATTCGTCCCCCGATTTCCCGCAGTTCATGCACGGCAGAGATGTGAGAGTCCTTTACACTCTTCTTGAAACTGCTGAAACTGTTGACACCTCTGCTCTTTCCGCAGAAGCAAAAGCAGAGCTTGACGCAGCAGTAGCTCAGGCTGAAGATACACTCGATAACAACGTTGCACCCGCTGACGCTTTCGAAAAGGCTGAAACCAGACTTTCCGCAATTCTTGTTGAAATCGGCGCAATGGAAGCAGCTGAAGAAAAAGAAACCTCAGCTTTCCTTGCAAATCTCAGCGCATGGCTCTTTGGTAACTTCGGCACAAACGGCTTCTCCGAAATGCCCCGCATATTTATTAATAACATCATCAAATCAGTCTATCAGGTTATCAACTCACTTCTTGCAAAAATCTGATTGATATAAAAAGATCAACGGCTTGTATGGGTTAGCATACAAGCCGTTTTTTTGCTTTGTTTTATAATTCAGCAATAATCTGCCAGTAATCATAAGAATAATATTTAGTAAGCCTTTCAAGAGCATCGTCAATGCTTTTGAAATACTCCTTGGTGAAATCGCCCTCGGGGTCAGCATAAAGTCCCCACGCAGCAGCCTCGCTGACACTCGGAAAATACTTATCCCAAAGAAGCTTTCCTCCCGAATTTCTGTTGAAATTCAGATACTGCCAATCCTCTTTAAGGCTGTCACGGGTTGAAATATAATCGCAATTGAGCTCTTTACGCTCTTTTTCAGGGCACTGACCTGCCGAAAAATATTCTGCTCTCACCTTTATGCTTTCAAGCATGGCGATATATTTTGACATTCTCAAAGCAAGCTGCTTATCGCTGAGTTTTTCAAGCTTTGTCATATTCTCACCATTCATCGCTTTCATCAATCAAAACCGCATGGGCACAACGTATTCCGTCAACCGCAGCCGATACGATTCCGCCTGCATAGCCCGCACCCTCTCCGCAAGGGTAAAGACCTCTGATATTTGCCTGACAAAGCTCATCACGAAGAATTCTGACGGGTGAAGAGCTTCTTGTTTCAGGCGCAGTCAGAACACCGTCTGGCAGCGCAAAACCGTTGAGGCTCTTATCCATTTTAACAATTGCCTTTGCCATGATTTCAGTAACCTTTGACGGAAGAACCTGACGGATATCCGAAGGTGTCACTCCCGTTGCAACTGTCGGTTTAACGTAAGAAAGCTTTGTTGAGGGTCTGTCGGCAAGAAAATCGCCTATGGTCTGGCAAGGTGCGCTGTAATCACCGCCGCCGAGTTCAAATGCCTTGCTCTCAATTTTTCGCTGCAGTTCAATACCTGCAAGCGGATGGTCGGAGCCGAAATTTTCAGGCTCAATGCCTACAAGAATGGCAGCGTTTGAATTTACGCCGTCACGGGCATATTCGCTCATGCCGTTAACAACAACCCTGTTCTCCTCCGATGCGGCGGCAACAACCGTTCCGCCCGGGCACATACAGAATGTGTAAGCTCCTCTGCCATGCTCAGGATGACATGCAAGCTTATAATCTGCCGCACCGAGAGCAGGATGACCCGCAAAAGCACCGTACTGCGCTTTATCAATCATTTCTCTGGGATGCTCAATACGAACACCGACAGAAAAAGGCTTCTGAATAATATTTATACCCTTTTTATAGAGCATTTCAACCGTATCTCTCGCTGAATGACCGATGCAAAGAAGAAGCGTATCTGTTTCGATATCCTCAAATCCGCCGTCAGGTCTGCGGCAGCTTATGCCCTGAATTACGCCGTTTGCGATAATAAGGTCAGTCAGCTTCCAGCCAAAGCGTACCTCTCCTCCGAGAGAAATTATCTCCTCCCGGAACGCTTTAACAACAGCACCGAGCCTGTCTGTACCGATATGCGGTCTTGAAGAATAGCTGATTTCAGGCGGAGCACCGTGAACAACAAGCTCTTCAACTACCTTTCGGCAAAGAGGGTCTTTAATGCCCGTTGTAAGCTTTCCGTCAGAAAAAGTGCCTGCACCGCCTTCACCGAACTGAACATTGCTTTCGGTGTTAAGCTTTTTGGAGGTCCAAAAACCTTTTACATCCATGGTTCTTGTGTCAACATCCGCGCCTCTCTCAAGAACAAGAGGCTTTAAGCCTGCCCTTGCAAGAATCAGAGCAGCAAAAAAACCTGCAGGTCCGAAGCCCGCTATAACAGGTCTCAGCGTGCTTGTTCTTCTGATTTCAGGCATCTCGTATTTATAAATCTCCGCCGCTTCAACACGGGGATTTTTTGCATGAGCAATAACGGCGTTTTCATCTCCGTCAAGCTCTGCAAGAACATTATATACAAAGAAAACATTGTCTTTCTTGCGTGAATCTACAGCTTTCTTTGAAATTTGAACAGATTTTATTTTTTCCTCTTTGCAGCGCAGAGCTTTAGCCGCCGCACGGCGAAGATCTGCTTCATCGCTGTCAAGAGGTAATTTAATTTCACTGATTTTTATCATAAAACTCTACCTTTTTCACCTGCAAGCAGACCCGATGCAAATGCCCATTGGAGATTATATCCTCCGCAGCCTGCATCAACATCAATTATCTCGCCTGCAAAATAAAGCCCCTTACAAATTCTTGATTCCATTGTTTCAGGGTCAATTTCTTCAACGGGAATACCTCCGCTTGTTACCTGAGCATTTGCAAAGCCCTTTGTACCTGTAACCTCAAGCTCAAAGCTCTTTGCTTTTGATGCAGCTGAAGCAAGCTCTCTGTAACTAAGCTGAGAAATCTTCCTTTCCTGCTTGTAAAGCAAAGAAGCTTTACATATTTCAATACCTATAGCCTTTGGAAGAATGCCTGCGAAAAGCATATCGAGAGTGCAATATCCCTTGATATCCTTAATTTTCAGAAGATAATCAATCAATTCCTTTTGTGACATATCAGGAAAGAAATCAATAATTGTAAAGGTTCTTGCCTTTTCAGCATTAATCAGTTCTTCTGCCGCAGCAGCAAGCTCCATTGCAGCTATGCCTGAAATTCCGTTATCAGTAAAGAGAAGCTCTCCCTGCGTTTGTTTGACAGTATCATTGCTTTTCAGAGTAAGTTTAACGTTTCTCGCTCTTACTCCCTTAAGAGGTTTAACATTGTTGCTGACCGTCAGGGGGACAAGCGACGGAAAAAGCTTTGTTACGCTGTGACCAAGCTGCTTTGCAAGGGCATAGCCGCTGCCGTCAGAGCCCTGCGATGCAGATGCCTTTCCGCCTGCCGCAACAATCAGTTTTTTACATTCGATCTCGCCGTTAATAATAAATCCGCCGTTTTTCTTTTTGACCTCTGTCACAGGCATATCGCAAATCGCATCAACACCCAAGCCCTCAAGCTCAAAACGAAGAACATCAAGCACGGATGCAGCCATATTGCTTCTCGGATAAACCCTGCCCTCTGAATCGCTGTAAACCATAAGCCCTGCCGATTCAAAAAACTCAATAACTTTTTCAGGCGGATACTTTTCAAAAACAACAGAAACAAACTCTCCGTTTTTATAATCTGCGCTGACCGCATTGAGGTTCGTGAGATTGCACCTGCCGTTGCCTGTTGCGAGAATTTTTTTACCAAGCCTCGGCAGCTTCTCTATAATAACAATATTCAGTTCCGGATTAAGCCTTTTGGCATTTATCGCCGCAGTTATGCCTGCAGCGCAACCGCCGATAACCGCCGCATCATATTTTTTCATATTGATATCCTCAAAAATTTGTTTGACATTTTATTTTACCTCTAAATTTGCCGAATGTCAATTATTTATAGCCTTGATATTATATTTAAAGAGTGTTATAATAAATTTATCTGTTTTGAAAGGAAGTTATTCAAATGAAAGAAATCACAAAAGACATGAAAATCGGCGAAATTCTTGACGCTAACCGTGAGCTTGCTCCCTTCTTCCTTGAAATGGGAATGCACTGCCTCGGCTGCCCCTCTGCAAGAAGCGAAAGCGTTGCACAGGCTTGCATGGTGCACGGAGTTAACGCTGATGAGCTTATTGCAAAGATGAACGCATTCCTTGCAAATGCTTAAGCTTTCAGAGAGAATCATGATGGCGGCGAAGATGGTGCGCAGCGGCAAGGTTGCCGCTGATATCGGCACAGACCATGCCTATCTTCCCGCCTGGCTGGTTTTAAACGGAATTTGTCCCAAGGCTCTTGCGTGCGATTTGCGCAAGGGTCCGCTTGACAATGCAAAAAAAACAGTTGAACACTACGGCATTGAAGATAAAATAACTCTTCGCCTTTCAGACGGATTTGATGAAATCGAGCCCTTTGAGGCTGATGACTTCGTTATGTGCGGCATGGGCGGTACTCTTATGGCAGAGCTTGTTTCAAGAGCATATTGGCTCAAAGACCCCGAAAAGCTTCTTATTCTGCAGCCGCAGTCGCATGCCGAAGATATAAGAGATTTCCTTATAAAAAACGGATTTGAAATTTTAAAAGAAGATGCTTGTACCGACAGCGGCAAGCTTTATTGCGCATTATCGGCTCGCTGGTGCGGCAACGTAAAGAAACACCCTGACGGATACATATATTACGGCGAATTGCCAAGCTGCAAAGCTCCGGAAGCTAAGCAGTATCTTTGTAAAACGGTTGACCGACTCAAAACAAAGCTTGAGGCCGAAAAACAATTCGGCAGCGCTGAAAAAGCTGATTATTTAAGCCGCATCATTTCGGAAACGGAGGAAAAAATCAATGAAATGTAAGCCCACCGTTAATGATATTTATAATTACATTGATTCAATTGCACCATTCTGCAGACAATGCGAATGGGATAACAGCGGATTGATTGTCGGCGAAAACGGCAAGGCAGTAAAAAAAATTGCGGTTGTGCTCGATATTACTGCCGAAGCAGTTCTGAAAGCTGCAGAAATGAAAGCGGAACTTATCGTAAGCCATCACCCCGTTATTTTCAGAGCGGTTAAAAAATTCACCAATTCAGATCCCGCATTTTTGCTTGCAAAGCACGGCATTGCGGCAATTTGCGCCCACACCTCGCTTGACATTGCCAAAGGAGGAGTGAACGATGCGCTTGCTGCGGAACTCGGCTTTGATAACACCGCTCCGATGGCAGACGAAGGCGAAACATCGATGATAAGAATTGCCGATATTCCTGAAACATCGGGAGAAAACCTTGCAAAGCTTTGCGTTGAAAAGCTTGCTACGGGTGTAAGAATTTCCGACAGCTGCAAAACAATAAAAAAAGTTGCTCTCTGCGGAGGCGCAGGCGGCGATTTCATAGGAGATGTTGCGTCAGCAGGCTGCGATGCTTATATAACGGGCGACATTTCTCACCATGAATTTCTCGATGCCAAGGCTCTCGGATTAACTCTGATTGCTGCAGGTCATTTCGAAACCGAAAATCCCGTTGTAGCAATGCTCGCTGAAAAGCTTAAAGAAAATTTTGATGCGGAGGTTGAGATTATACCTCAAAACTCCCCTGTTAATTACTATATCTGAACCGAGGTAAAAGCCCATGCCCCTTGACGGAATTACCCTCAATTTATTAAAGCAAGAGCTTTCAGGCTGTATAGTCGGAAGCCGTATAGAAAAAATACACCAGCCCTCAAAGGATGAGCTGGTGTTTCATCTGCGCTCAAGAGAAGGTGCTTACAGACTGCTTGTTTCAGCAAGCGCAAACAGCCCGAGGCTTCATCTGACCTCAAACGCACCCGAAAACCCTGCAACTCCGCCTATGCTCTGCATGCTTTTGAGAAAGCATCTGACAGGTGCAGTTATAACGGATATCCGCCAGCTCGGGCTTGACAGAGTTGTTTTTATTGACCTTGCAGGAACGAATGAAATCGGAGATGCCGTTACATTCACACTCTGCGTTGAAATAATGGCAAAACACAGCAACATTATTCTTGTAAACTCTGACGGAAACATAGTTGACTCTGTAAAGCGAATCGACTTTACACAGTCGAGCGTAAGGCAAATTCTACCTTCTTTTAAATATGAATTACCGCCCAGACAGAACAAGTTGAATCTTACCGAAAACGATGTTGAGAACGTTGCGCTGGCGATAAAAAACTGCGTAGGCAAACGAATTTCGGGAGCAATTCTTGAAACGGTTGAAGGTGTTTCTCCCTTGATAAGCCGTGAGATTGCGGCTTTTGCAAGCCCTGATGACGGTCTTGCAACCGAGATATCTGACATTGCTTTTGACAGACTCTGCAAAAAGCTTTTACAGATAAAAACAGCCATTGAATCAGGCAAAGCAACCCCCACCATGCTTATACGCGAAGGCGTAAAGCCTTATGACTTTACATTTATGGATATTACCCAGTACGGCTTCACGGTTACTCCGAAAGAATTTGAAAGCTTTTCTCAGCTTCTTGATGATTTTTATTACGAAAAAGACCGTTTTGAACGTACAAGGCAGAGAAGCCAATCAATGCTCAGGCTCCTTCAGAATGCTTCTGCAAGAGCAGCACGAAAGCTGCAAAGCAGGCAGGCGGAGCTTGAAGCCTGTGCAGATAAGGATTCGCTGCGAATCAATGCGGAGCTGATTCTTGCCAACCAATACAGACTTGAAAAAGGCTCTCTTTTCTATGACCTTGAAAACTTTTACGATGAAAACAAGGTTATCCGCATTCCTGCTGACCCCGCCCTTTCGCCAAGCGCAAATGCACAGAAATATTTCAAGGAATACAGAAAAGCAAAAACCGCTGAAAGCATGCTCGGCGAGCTGATTGAGCAAAGCGAGCAGGAGCTTGCCTACCTTGAATCGGTTGTTGACAGCGTTAACAGAGCCGACGGCTATACGGACCTTGCCGAAATCAGAGCGGAGCTTTATGAGCAAGGGTATCTCAAGCGAGCGAAAAATGATAAGGGCAAAAAGATGAAGCCGCTGCCCCCTCTCGAATATATTTCGGATGACGGATACACTATCCTTGTTGGCAGAAACAATGTTCAGAATGACCTGCTGACATTCAAAACTGCCGCAAAAGACGATTCATGGTTTCACACGCAGAAAATCCCCGGCTCTCATGTTGTTGTTATCGGCAACGGTGATATTATCCCCGAGCTTACCTGCCGTCAGGCAGCAACGCTTGCAGCATACCACAGCGGCGGCAGAGAATCCTCGCAGGTTGCGGTGGATTACACCGAAGTCAGAGCTCTCAAAAAGCCAAGCGGCGCAAAACCCGGCAAGGTTATTTATCACACCTATAACACTATGTGGGTTACTCCTGACAGAGAGCTCTGTGAAAGGCTCAAAAAGAAAAAATAAAAGCACACGGCCTCTCATGCTGAATGAGAAGCCGTGTTTTTGCTTTATTTATGGAAAGAAAATGAGGGATTATTCAGGTCTTTTAATCTGATTGAGCTGTGCGTTCATTTCAAGAAGCTGCTCTTTAGTGAATTTGATACCCGCTGTGCCGAGAAGAGTTGTAAGTCTGAGAATAGTGAAGCCGTTCATCATCTGCATCATACCCTCGTTAAGCTCAAAGCCTGCTGCAAGCGAGCTTGCTTTTTCGCCACCCATAAGCTCCTTCATAATGCCGGCAAAGAGCATCATGCCTTCAGGAGCTTTCATAACATCGCCCATCTTATCGTTGAGCGAGAAATAGCCTTCTCTTTCAGTGATATCAAACCAATTGAGGATTGCACCCTTTTCTTTCAGACGGTAATCCTCGTTGAACACCTCAACCTTGCGGATAAAGCTTTCGTCTTTGCAATCGCCTACAACTGCAAGAAGCTTTGTTTCGCCGCCGTTGGGTACATCAAAATAGAAGAAATGCTCTGCGCTTGACTGCTTGCCGAGGCTTACACCGTTTGCAAAAAGTTCAACCTCGGGCTGATTCGAATAAACGGTAACCTTTGTTGTTTCTTCAACCCTGTCAACATAGCGCTTGCCGCAGATATGAACAAAGGGTTCATCTGAAAGCCATGCTTTATATGCATAGAAAGAATCTTTCTTATATTTACGGTCAAAGGTTACAAGGCCCTTGTGATTCTGACCGTTTTCGCCACCTTCGTTTCTTGCATCAGCGCCGAAATCAAACATATTCCAGACATGTGTTGCCCAAATATAAGGTCTTGAGAAAAGCTGCTTGATAAGCTCTTCATGATAGTATGCCTGATACTCTTCTGTATAGTCACCCTGAATGGGGTTTGAAGTATGCCAGTTGAGAGCTTCACAGCCGTATTCGCTCATGCCTACGGGAAGGTTGGGGAATTCCTTGTGGAAATTATCAAACCACGGACCGTTCATCGATGTATCGCCGCCGTACCAACCGAAATAGTGGTTATGCGAAACAACATCGGGAATCTGAACATAAGGGTCATGGATATCGCACATTGAAACAACGGCGATTGTTGTGAGTCTGGTTTTATCCATCTCGTGAACAAGGTCATTGAGCACTCTGTGGTTATCGAGAAGGTCATCATCAGAACCGCTCATTGAGATTTCGTTTGAAAGACCCCATACAACGATTGAAGCATGGTTATAGTTCTGAGCAATAAGCTCTTTCATCTGAGAAATTGTGTTTTCTCTTCCTGTGGGCATATGCTTTGAAATATAAGGAATTTCTGCCCAGATAACAAGACCCTTTTCGTCGCAGAGATCATAGAAATACTGGTCATGCTGATAGTGAGCAAGGCGGATTGTTGTTGCGCCTACTTCGCAGATAAGCTCGATATCCTCTTCGTGGTGCTCGGGAAGAAGAGCATTACCGAGACCCCATCTGTCCTGATGGCGTGAAACACCTCTTAACGGATAGGATTCACCGTTGAGGAAGAAGCCCTTATCGGGGTCGATTTTAAATGTGCGGCAGCCGAATCTTGCGCTGACATTATCAAGAACATCCTCACCTGCAATAAGCTTTACCTCTGCACTATAAAGATAGGGGTCTTTTCTGCCGTGCCAGAGGTGAACATTGCCGATTGCAAGGTTAACCTTTGTTTCGGAAACATCTTTTGATACTTCGGCAACAACATTGCCCTCTTTATCCTTGATTGTATAAACAAGGGTCTGCGCTTCCATTGCGTTTGTGAGGTAAACCTCAATTTCGATATCGGCATCAGTGCCGTTGATTGCGGGAGTAACCTTAATACCGGGTGCGCCGTAATAATCAAGGTCAAAATGAGATGCGCTGACGGCAATAATATTAACATCTCTGTAAAGACCTCCGTAGAATGTGAAGTCTGCCATCTGGGGATAAACCCTGTCATTGGGAGCGTTATCAACCGCAATAACGAGAAGATTTTTATCCTCAAGAGTATCTGTCATATCAACACGCCATGTTGAATAACCGCCGTCATGTGCAGCAAGCTTTTTGCCGTTGAGATAAACCTCTGCGGATGAGTTTGCACCTTTGATTTCAAGATAATATCTGTCGGCTTCGGGAAGCTCTGCTTTATTGATTTCCTTTGCGTAATAGCAAGTACCTCTGTAATAATCGTTGTCGCCATCCTGACCGTCGATGTTATTCCATGTGTGAGGCAGGTTAACGAAATTCCACTTTTCGGGCATGGAAGCGGGCACAGCCGTTGCTTCCTTTGTGAAAGCCCATTTTCTGTTAATATTTATAATTTTTCTCATTTAGTTTTCTCCTTGAATAAGATGTTTAAATCAGCAATTAACCTTTTACCGTTTCAAGAGAATGCTTCTCTTCGAGATCGGAATTCATTTTTGCAAGAGTTTTCTTATCGAGATTATAAACAAATGCGATACCGATAAACTGAACAACAGCGCTGAAGAGATAAAGGCCTGCTACAAGCCAGCACATATTATGGGATGTTTCGAAGCTCTGACCGATTGTGCCAAGCTCTGAATCATAACCGAGAACACCCATTATAAGAAGAACGATTGAAGGACCAACGCCCTGAGCAAGCTTACGGAAGAATGAATGAAGCGAATAAACGGTGCCTTCTTCACGGGTGCCGAATTTCCACTCATTATAATCGATAGCGTCAGCCATCATTGCCCATGAAACGCAGGTATATACACCCATACCGATACCGAAACCGACAAGCCCTGCAAGATAAACAAGAAGAGCTGTATCTCTGTTTTCGATGATGGGGAAAATCATCATAACTGCGCCGCCGATAACAGATAGAATTGTGCCTGCAACGGAAGCTTCCTTCTTGCCGAACTTATTTACAAGCTTCTTGATGAAAGGAAGGAAAATAACCATGGGCAGGAAGCCGATCATCTGAACAACGCCTGACATTGATGCCTTGTTGAAATAGGTTGCGAACATGATAGTGTTTGCTGTTGTTGCGGACTGCATGCCGAGGAACATGCCCATAGCTGCAATTGTTGCACCTACAGCAGGTCTGTTCTTCATAAATTTGCCGAAAGATTTTACAATGTTGAACTTCTCGCCGCCTTCATTTGTTTTAACGGTGTTTTCATCAACACGGATTGTAATCTTTTTAACCATGAAAACGAAAGCGATAAAGCCAAGCACACCCATGATAAGTGCAGCCCAGAAAACTCTTTCGCCGAGAAGAGTTTCAACCTGTTTACCTGTAAGAGGATCAAGAACAGGATCTCCGATTTTATAAGCTTCACCTGTCAAGGGGTTTGTGTGATAATCGCCTGTTCCGTCATAAGTAACCTTCTGCCAGATAAGCATGGGAAGAATAATCATGGGAATAATGTTACCGAACATGGAACCGATTGAACGCCATGTTGAAAGCTGTGCGCGCTCACCGCTGTCCTCTGTAATAAGAGAAAGCATTGAGCCGTAAGGAACGTTTGCAACTGTATAGCAAGCATCCCAGATGATATATCCGAGAACGAAAAGAATTGCCTTAACAATAACGCTTGCATTGGGGAAGGGAAGGAATACAGCTGCACCTGCAACAAGCAGACCGCATGCGCCTATAAAAATATAGGTCTTGAATTTACCCATTTTGTATTTTCTCTTATCGTTATCAATCATGTTTCCGATAAGCGGATCGTTAACTGCATCCCAAATCTGAACAACAAGCAACAGGGCGGACAGAAGACCTGTTTCCATCATCATATAAACCAGCCAGAATGTCTGAACTGTTCCCTTGAGCGCAAAGCTCATGTTGCAGCCAAAGTCGCCGGCCGCATAAGCGAGTTTGTCAAGCATACCGAACTTGCGATGACCTGACGAATCGAGAGTAACCTGTTTCTTCATGGTTTTACCTCATCTTTCATAAATTTGAACATTTCGGTGGAAAAAGTTTGTTAAAAACGCACTAAACCCTCCGATTACATTTTATAATATATACTCATTTTCGGGTGAGTATTATTTTTGTGTGTTTTAGTAAAATTTTTAGTTATTTCTTGATTTTTCGCAAAAATTATACCATAATATATGTGATAACGAACAAAGGAGGTTTTGCCGTGCGTTATTCGCAGCAGCTTGATTTTTTCAGGCGGATTCTTTCCAATTCGCAGATTAACACATATATTATCCGTGAGGGTGAAAAAGATATCCCGAAAATCGACCTTGGCATCAGGGAGTTTCTCGGTCTTAACGACGATTATCGCCGCCTTTTTTCTTTTCCCTGGCAAAAAACCGCTCCAAACACGGTAACAGTTGTTACAGGCAGTTTTCTTTGCAGCTATATTTTTATTCTGCTGCCCGAAGCTAAAAAGAAAAGCGTTCTGATTGCAGGACCTTATATCACGGGTGAATTTACAAGAGAAATGCTGATGGAGACGGCAGAAAAATATTCAATTCCTCCTCGGATTTTCTCTCAACTTGAAAAATATTACGGCAACATACCCGTTTTTGAAAATGACAGATTTATCCTTACTCTTGTCAATTCTCTCGGTGAGGTTATATGGAACGGTCCGGAAAACTTTTCCGTTAAATATGTTTCCGATACGGCACCCGAAAAAGAAACGGTTGACGCTCTGATAGCTCTCAAAAGCAGCGGCGAGGATAGTACGCTTGCCATAAACCTTATTGAAGACAGATATAACATGGAGCGCACTCTTATTCAAGCGGTTTCGCAGGGACAAACGGTCAAAGCTGAAAAGATTTTCAGTTTTACATCGGATTTTATTTTCGAAAAGCGAACTGAGGACCCTCTGCGGAATTTCAAAAACTATCTGATTGTTACAAACACTCTGTTGAGAAAGGCTGCCGAGCAGGGCTATGTTCATCCGTTTTATATTGACAGTGTATCCTCTGACTACGCAAAAAGAATTGAAAATCTCGGCAATCTGCGTGAATGCTCCGATATGATGCGTGAAATGATAAGGGGTTACTGCACGCTTGTAAAAAAGCATTCGAGCAAAAACTATTCGTTACTTGTCAGCAAAACCATGACGCTGATCGATTCTGATATCACCGCCGACCTGACGCTTCGAAAAATGGCTGCTGTTTTAAGCGTTAACCCAAGCTATCTTTCAAATCTTTTCAAAAAAGAAACGGGATTGACCCTTACTGAGTACGTTATGAAGAAGCGCATGGAAAGAGCAGAATTCCTGTTAAGAACAACCTCGCTTCAGATTCAGAATGTTGCTCAGCACTGCGGAATATTTGATGTGAATTATTTTTCAAAAGCATTCAAAAAGCACACGGGCTTTTCACCCATGAAATACAGAGAAAACAAATAGCAAAAAGCGTGCCGCTGAAAATTTCAGTTGACACGCTTTAGCTTTATTTGATTTTAAACTCACAAATGCTGTTAACAATAAATGCGCTGTCAGCGTATTTCTCGGCTCCCGATTCGAAAATGCCCAAAACCTTATCGCCGTTTGCGTCAATACCCTCGAGCATCGGAGGCTCACGGAAGGATGCGGTTTTGCGGCTGTTTTTCAGATTGTAAACAGGAACTTTCTTGCCGCCGAAATCAATCTCGGAATCGTTCTCCCCTGCCGTTACGTCTTCGTAAACAAGCATAAAAGAATCATTATTTCTGCCGAAAGACGTGCTCAGAGCAAAACTGCCGTCCGCAAGCCTTGCGAAGCCCTGAACCCGGTTAGGAGTAGTCAGAACAAACTCGGGAACAAGCTCGCCCGAGTTAAATGCCGTCTCAAAATCGCTGAGCTTATATGCATTGCAGCGTGAATATGACCTTTCAAAAAACGACACCGAAACATGGTGGCTTTCGTCGGTATCATAGCCGCCGTCAAAATCAAAGGTATAGAACTCACCTGCGTAGAGATATTCGCCGTCGCTGTTGATATAGGAGCACTTCACATCGGTCTCAACACCTTTACCCAAAGCAACCTCGCCGCCGTTTTCAGCCGCGCCGATATCAGCCATTGCAATTCTGTAAATCTTACTGCCGTGGCAAACATATAGCTGACCGTTTTCCTGAGCGATACCGCCTGCGTGCCCCGTGAAATCCTTTCCTCCCGAGGTTTTGAGGTTAACAGCCTTTTCGGCCACGGACGTTTCTGCATTTACAAAAACAAGAATCGAAGCTTTTTCGCTGTGATAATAAGAAATGATATGCATTTTACCGTCTTCGCTCAGGCAATATCCCTGCGGCACATAGCCGTTTTCGGTTTCCGGAATTGCGCAAAGCTCCGAATACTCAGCATAATTTTTTCTGTTTTCAAGCTTTGAGCGGATGAGTCTTTCGAGATTTTCAAATATTCCGTCAAACGTTCTGACTATTTTGTTGACTCCTGCCGCATTCGGAGAAGAAACCGCATAAGACGGGAGCGCACAGCCTGCAATAAAAGCAACCACAAGCACAGCACATAAAATTCTTTTTATTTTCATATTTTTTACCTTTCAAAAAACAAGGGCGGTTCTGACGAATCGCCCTTTATGTATTTATTTTTTATGCAGGAAGAGCATTGAGCATCTCACAGAGATCAAGATAGAAATCATGCGTTTGCTGCTCATCCGCAAACAGACCGATTGCCGTTCCGTGGTCGCCCTCGGAAACGGGCATAACGTTCCACACACCCTTTTCGATGATGCTTGCTTCATCAAAATCAACGAACGGCTCATCAAGCGGATATTTTGCGCTCTCGGTGTTAACAAGAGCATCGTTTGCAAGCCATTTTTCGTCATAAACAATACCCGTATAGGGATCTGTGAATTTCATGAATCCCATAAAAAGCGATGTAAGATAAATAACGGGATTGGTTTTCAGAAGAGGAATCTGCGTACCGAGAAGAGGAGCCTCTTTTGTTGTTGAAAACGCATACGAAAAGTAATACACATCCTCGCAGATGTCAAGCTTACTGTTAAGCTTTTGCGTTCCTTCCGGAGTTAAATCATACTGGCAGGAGTCCTCTCTGTTATCAAGAACATTTTTCATCGCCTTGAAGAAATCAACCGATTTACCTGTACCCGGCTCTTCTGAAAGACCGAACTGCTCCATATGGAAATCAACAAAGCCTCCGTTAATGGAGCTTCTGCCGACAATACCGACATAGAGATAGCTCAAGGTCTGAACCACCTTATCAAGACCGAGTGCCTTGAGCGGATAATAGATTGAAGCGCTGTTATGAGGTGTGCAGATTGCGGTTGCACTCCTGACCCAATCGCTTTTACCTCCCGTGAAAAGACCGGAAATATCCTCAGCTGAGGTAACCGCCATTTCTTCCGCACTGCCCTCAGTCAGAAGCTGGATAAGCATCCTCACCGTTGTGCCGCCGAAGCTGTGACCGATGAGGTGAATCTGCTGAATTCTGCCTGCTTCGTCAAGCTCGCCCCAGTTAGGAACAAGTGCATTATAATATGTTCTGCCGAATCTTTCATGGTTATATTTTTCGGAATGCGCAACGCCGTAATCAACCGTTGCACCGATAAGCTGGGCATAGAGCTCGCAGGCTCTGTCCCATGCACTGTTGAGAGGTCCTACCGATGCCGAATAGCATTCGTAGCCTTCGTACTGAAGATACTGCATGAGGTTGCCCGTTGTTGCTCCCCAATAAGGAAGAACACCGTTTATATCCTCTGCGCCGCCCCAGCCGTTAAAGCCGTGAACGAACACAAACGGAGCATCGTTTTTCGGCACCCATATCTTATCATCTGCCAAAACATTCAAAAAGCAGGCAGACACAAGAATAACCGTTGCCAACATAAAGCTGATAATCTTTTTAAATTTCATATTGTCACACCCTTTTTATACGAACAGTCCTGCTGACTGTTATTTTGCGATTCTTCTGATAACCGCCATGCATTCCTCGAGGTCCATAATCTTCGGAACGGGATAAAGAGGATTGCCTTCCTTGAGAGCTCTCTTTGCAATTGTGGGAATATCCTTTTCAAGGATATCGAGCTTCTCGGGAATGTTCATCTTCTTATTGAATTCCTTGATGGATTCGATGAAGAGCTTTGCTTTCTGTGAATCATTCATGCCTGCAGTTTCAAGACCTGCGATATCGGCAAGCTTTGCAAGAGGAGCATAAGCGGTTTCGCCGAAATACTCAAGAACATAAGGAAGTACAACTGCATTTGCAAGGCCGTGAGGTGTGCCGTACATGCCGCCGAGATTATGAGCGATTGCATGAACATAGCCTACATAAGCTCTTGTGAATGCAATACCCGCAAGGTAAGATGCCTCAAGCATATTTTCTCTTGCCTGAATGTCCTTGCCGTTTTCATAAACCTTAAGGATATTTTCAAAAATCATTTTTGTTGCCTTCTCGGCAGCTGCAGCTGTGCCCTTTGTATTACTGTGACCTATATAAGCTTCAACTGCGTGAGTGAGGGCATCCATACCTGTTGTTGAGGTGATGTGAGGAGGCAGACCGATTGTAAGCTCAGGGTCAAGCACCGCATACTTGGGACGGAGAACGGGATCCTGAAGCGCATATTTTTCGTGAGTTGAAGGGTCTGAAACAACAGCTGCGATTGTAGTTTCAGAGCCTGTGCCTGCAGTTGTGGGAACTGCATAGATAACGGGAAGTTTCTTAAGAATCTTAAGAGTGCCTCTCATCTGCTGAACTGTTTTGTTGGGTCTTGCGATTCTTGCCGCAGCAACCTTTGCGCAGTCCATGGGTGAGCCGCCGCCGAAAGCGATAACAGCCGAGCAATTGTTATCGGCATAAAGCTTTCTTGCTTCTTCAATGTTATCGATTGTGGGGTTGGGCTGTGTGCCGTCATAAACAAAATATTTTACGCCTGCTTTTTCAAGACCTTCAAAAAGTCCGTCAAGAAGATGCAGACCCATAAGACCTTTATCGGTTACAACAAGAACATTGTTGTGTCCGTTTGCCTTAACAACCTGAGGAAGCTTTTTAACGCTGCCTGCACCCTTTACAAGCTCGGGCTCTTTCCAGTTAAGGAAATTAACCGCAACCCTGAAAACGCCCTGGTATGTTCTGCAATACATTTTAAATAAAGCTGATGCTGCCATATGAAATACCCCTATTCTCTTTTGATTTTTTCGTTTTCATGCAACGAAAACATTTTTACGTTATGATTTTATCACAAAAATCAGACATTGGCAATAGATATTTATTCGGAATTATATATACTGCTTTTTAAAATTGAGTTGCAAACACTTTACATTGATGGTATAATAGAAATAATAAAAGTATCGTGAGGTTTTGATATGAATAGGATTACAACTTTCAAGCAAAAATTCATTGATTCAGACGGAAGAGAAAGAATATTTAACGGCATTAACCTTTGTGATAAGGGTTATCACAAGAATGGCGAAGCTAAAAGAACATATGATGTTCCTTTTGATGAAAATCTTATCAAAAGGCTCAGCCAATCGGGTTTTAACCTCATAAGGCTCGGCATGACATGGGATGCCGTTGAGCCTGAACCCTTCAGATACGACGAGGAGTATCTGGACAGAGTGCAAAAGGTTGCTGACCTCTGCGCAAAATACGGCATTTATTTTTATCTTGATATGCACCAAGACCTCTATGCAGGCTTCAACGGCACTGCCGGTGACGGTGCGCCTGCATGGGCCTGTCTGACCGACGGCGCAAAATTCAAAAAAACAAAACTTGTTTGGGCAGAGGGCTATTTCTGGGGCAAGGCAACCCAGAGAGCTTTTGATAATTTCTGGAACAATGCCGAATACAACGGCATTCCTCTGCAAACATATTTCTGCAAAATGTGGCAGCATGTTGCGGAAAGATTCAAGGACCACCCTGCCCTTTTCGGCTTTGATATGCTCAACGAGCCCTATCCCGGAACAGACGGCGGAAAGGTTTTCAGAAAGCTTGTCGGCAGCCTCGCAAAAACAGTGCTTACAGACAAACGCTGCAACATTTCATGGATGGCAAAGCAGTTGCTTACCGGTAACGCAATAAGAGTTCTTGAGCCTTTCAACGACCCCGACCTTTTCCGCAAGGTTACAAGCGCAGCAAACGGTCTGATTTATAAATTTGATACAGGTGTTTATTCACAGTTCATCAACAGAACAGCCAAGGCTATCAGGGCGGTTACGGATAACGGCATCATGATAATGGAAAACAGCTATTATTCCAACCTCGGCATTCCTTACAGCGCACCTGCAATCAATTATGACGGAGTGCGTGAAGAAAAGGTATGCTTTGCACCTCACGCATATGACCTGATGGTTGACACTCCTGCATATAAATATGCAAGCAATTCAAGAGTAGGCTCTATTTTTGACCAGCACAGAATTTCACAGCAAAGACTTGATGTTCCGCTTATCGTCGGTGAATGGGGCGGTCAGTCAGAGGGCACGGACTGGCTTTTCCACATCAACTTCCTGCTTGATAAATTTGACAAAAACCGCTGGAGCCAGACCTACTGGGCATATTATGACGGTCTGCTCGATAATCCGATAATGGGCAGCCTTGTCAGAACGGCACCTATTGCGATTTGCGGCGATATCATTGAATACACAACAGACAGAGAAAACGGCACATTCTCCCTGACCTACGAACAGGATAAGGAATACGAAATCCCCTCAGAGATTTACATTCACAAGCCTTTTGCTTCGATTGAATGCACCTCGGAGTATTCTCTCGAGCCAATTGAGGGCACCGATGCATCAATTCTGAAAATCAACGGTACAAAGGGCACGCAGAAAGTTACAATTAAATATTAAAGTAAAGGCGGCAGGATTCATTATCCTGCCGCTGAAAAAATCTTTATTTTTATCTGAAAAGTATGGCATATTTAGGTAACGAAGAAAGTCTTAAGGTGTCATCGCCGGCAACAATAATGTGGTCAGCAAACCTGATTCCCATGTTGCGGAATATGGCGGAAAACTCACCCGTCATATCGATATCATCCTTTGACGGTGCCGCTACACCGTTGGGATGATTATGGGCAAAAATAACCGTATCAGCATTATTTCTGAACGCTGTTTCAAGCGTTATGCGCTTATCAATAAGCACCGTACCCGTTATACCTTCGCCAAGCTTGCAGCAATTAATGAGATTGCCCAGAGCATCAAGACAAATCATATAAAAGACCTCGGTTTTGATTCCGTAAAACCTTGTTTTAATATAGTTTACGGCATCTTCGGGTTCGGAAAGATTGATTCTCTTGCTCTCACCGCTCTCAATATACCTTTTGCAGATACCGGGTATCATCGAAATAAGCAGCGCCGAGTTCTCACCCATTCCCTCAACCTCAAGCAGCCTGTCATAGCCTGCGTTGAAAACTCCGTTAAGGGAACCGAAAGCATCAAGCAGTCTGTGAGCAATTTCATTTGTATCTTTTCTTGATATCGAATAAAACAGCAGATATTCAAGCAAATTGATATCGGGTATGCTTTCAACGCCTGCTTTTCTTATCATTGAACGTACTCTCGCCCTGTGGTTTTTATGCGGATTTGAATTCTTTTCACTTGCCTGATTCATAAAAATCACCTCATCAGAACAATTATACACAATTTCAATTTATTTTCAACCATTCAAAACCCATTGACTGTCGGAGGATTAGTTTTGAAAAGTTTCTCAATTTCAAAAAACGATTCGGGTCAGCGCCTTGATAAATTCATCACAAAAGCAGTTCCGAAGCTGCCGCAATCGCTGCTCTACAAATATATAAGAATGAAAAGAATAAAAGTAAACGGCAAAAGAGGCGAAATTTCTCAGAAGCTTGCCGTTGGCGATGTTATTGATATGTATATCAACGATGAATTCTTCGAGCTTGCTAAAGAGCATTACGATTTTCTTTCCGCCTCAAAAAAGCTCGATATAGTCTACGAGGACGAAAACATTCTGCTTCTTGATAAAAAGGTCGGTCTGCTTTCCCACCCTGACGAAACCGAATATAATGATACGCTAATAACGAGAGTCAAGCGCTATCTTTATGAAAAGGGAGAATACAACCCGAAGGACGAAAACTCTTTCACCCCGTCGCTTGTCAACAGAATTGACCGCAACACGGGCGGAATTGTTATCGCTGCAAAAAATGCCGAAAGTCTGCGCATACTCAATCAGAAGCTCAAAGACAGAGAGCTTGAAAAGTTTTATCTCTGCGTTATTCACGGTAAGCTTGCAAAGAAAAAAGGCATTCTTGAAGGCTGGCTGATAAAAGACGAAAAGAAAAACAAGGTTGCTGTTTATGATAAGCAGCGCAACGGTGCAAAACAAATCCGTACCAAATATTCCGTTATCTCCGAAAACAAAGATCTCAGCCTGGTAGAGGTAGAGCTTCTGACGGGCAGAACACACCAGATAAGAGCGCATTTCGCAAGCATCGGTCATCCTCTTCTCGGCGACGGAAAATACGGCACAAACGAATTGAACAAAGCGCACGGAGGCTACAAAAAACAGTTTTTATACTCGTACCGCCTTAAATTTGCCTTCACAAGCGATGCAGGTATGCTCAATTATCTTAACAACAAAAGCTTCGAAGCACCTGAAATCTGGTTCAGAACAGAGTTTTTGAACGGGAAATTGTAAACAATTATGCATAACCGCATAAAAATTTCACAAAAAAGCTTGTAAAATTTTTAAAAATAGTATAAGATATATACATTATGCCGATATCATATTATCGGCATTCAATTCAACAGAGAAAAGGATGAACACAAAATGGCTAAAAACGAAAGCTCCAAAAGCAAAGCCGAACTCTACCGCGAGGAACGAAAAGAAAGGTTAGCCAAGGCAGCAAAGAAAAACGCCAAAAACATTAAAGCACGCACAACTGCCGTTGCTATTCTCAAAAAGGCAGCAGCTGTTCTTGTTGCTCTTGCAATCGTTGCAGGCATCGGTTGGGCAATTGTTGACCATTTCGGCATTATCGAAAAATATCAGACTGCCATCACAGTCGGCAACACCAAGATTACCGTTGCTCAGTATGATTACTATTACAGCATGGCTTATCAGTACTATGCTCAGATGGAATCAAGCTACAGCCAGCAGGGTATGTCCATGGGCTTCCCTCTTGACAAGGCTCCCGATGAAGTTTCAACCGGTCAGACAGACAAAGACGGCAACACAGTTTATTATTCAGATGCAGTTGCAGAATACGCTGCAAGCCTCGCTTTCCAGCAGGCAGCTCTTTATAACGATGCCGTTGCTGCAGGCTACAGCCTCAACGCAGAAGAAAAAACTCAGATTGACGAAGCTATCGCTTCAATCCGCGAGCAGGCAACAAGCTATAACTATTCCCTCAACGCTTTCATCAGAGCTAATTACTCCAAGGGTCTTAACGAAAAAGGTCTTCGCCAGCTTCTTGAAATGGAACTTATTTCTTCAAGATACAATGACGATATCCAGACCAAGGCTAACGAAAGCGTAACAGAAGCTCAGATTGATGCAGCTTATAAAGAAAGCCCCAAAACATATAACTATGCTGATGTACGTTATTATGAAATCGCTCTCACAGCCGTAACAAAGGCAGAAAGCGAAACCGATGACGAATTCGCAAAAAGAAAGACAGAAGCTCAGAAGGCTGAAATTGACGCAGCAAACGCAATCCTTGCAAAGGTTACAGATGACGAAACCTTCAAGACAGCTGCTCTTGAATATAAGAACAGCAAGCTTAAGGAAAACGAAAAACCCTCAGAAGAGGATCCCACCAAGGATTACACCGGCGTTACTCACAACACATTCAAAACTGCTATCTCCGAAGAAGCTGCTGACTGGATTTTTGAAACAACACGTAAAGCAGGCGAGAAGAAAGTTTTCACAACCGATACAAAAGCATTTGTTATTCTTCTTAAAGCTCCCTCATACGCAGGTAACAGCGTTGACGTTCGTCACTGCCTGATCAAATTTGACGTTGAAGAAGGCAAGGAGCCCACAGACGAAATCAAGATGGCTGCAAGCAAAAAGGTTAACGAAGTTAAGGATGAATGGCTCAAGGCAGGCGGCACAGAAGAAGCTTTCAAGGAAATCGTTAAGAAATATAACGATGACGAAGCTTCAACAGAAGACGGCGGTCTTTATGAGGACATCAGACCTAACTCAAGCTATGTTGCTCCCTTCAAGAACTGGGCCCTTAATTCCGCAAGAAAGACCGGCGATTACGAAATCGTTGAAACCGAATATGGTTATCATCTCATGTATTTCGTAAAGAACAACGGTCCTGACTGGAAGCTTTCAGTTCGTGAAACTCTTCAGAACGATGCATATACAGAGGCTTTCGAAGCTCTTATCGGCGAAAACGGCAAATATAAAATGGTTAAGAACGAAAAGAACATCGATAAGTCAAGCAAGAAATTCTGTGACAAGATCAGAACAAACCTTGCTCAGCAGGCATCATCAGCTTCAACAGCAGTCTGATAATTAAACAGTTAAAGGCTTGTATGGATTTCCATACAAGCCTTTTTGTTATTCTGACAAAACCTTTTTCAGATACATTCCCGTATATGATTTCGGGTTTGCCGCAACCTCTTCGGGAGTACCCTGAGCAACTATTTCACCGCCGCCGTTTCCGCCCTCAGGACCAAGGTCGATTATGTGGTCAGCAACCTTGATAACATCAAGGTTATGCTCAATAACAAGCACCGTATTCCCCGAATCAACAAAGCGCTGCAAAACATCGATAAGCCTGTGAACATCGGCAGTATGCAGACCCGTTGTGGGCTCATCGAGAATATAAATCGTTTTACCCGTTGAAATTTTGGCAAGCTCCGTTGCAAGCTTAACCCTCTGCGCTTCGCCGCCCGAAAGGGTTGTTGCAGGCTGACCGATTTTGATGTACCCAAGACCTACATCATAAAGTGTTTTAATTTTACGGTGGATTTTCGGGATGTTTTCAAAGAAGTTCATCCCCTCTTCAACCGTCATTTCAAGGATATCATGGATGTTCTTGCCTTTATATCTCACTTCGAGCGTTTCTTTATTATAGCGCTGACCCTTGCACACCTCGCAGGGCACATAAATATCGGCAAGGAAATGCATTTCGATTTTTACAATGCCGTCACCCTGACAGGCTTCGCATCTGCCGCCCTTGACATTGAATGAAAATCTGTTTGCCTTGTAGCCCTTCTTTTTGGAATCAACGGTTGAGGCAAAAAGCTCTCTTATATCGTTAAAAACGCCCGTGTAGGTTGCGGGATTTGAGCGTGGTGTTCTGCCTATTGGCGACTGGTCAATATTGATAACCTTATCGAGATGCTCTGTGCCGGTAATACAGTCATGCTTACCTGCAATTTTCTTGGCATTGTTGAGCTCCGAAGCGAGATGCTTATTGAGAATTTCGTTGATAAGCGATGATTTGCCGCTGCCAGAAACACCGGTTACGCAGATAAACTTGCCGAGAGGAAATTCAACATCGATATTCTTGAGGTTATTCTCTCTCGCACCGTGAACAACAAGCTTTTTGCCGCTGCCGTTCCTGCGTTTATCGGGAACAGGAATAAACTTTTTGCCGCTGAGATACTGACCCGTTATCGATTTTTCGCAGGCTATGATATCATCAATTGAACCGCTGGCTACAATTTCTCCGCCGTGAATACCCGCACCCGGACCAACATCAACAATGTAATCAGCCGCACGCATCGTATCCTCATCGTGTTCAACAACAATCAGAGTGTTACCGATATCACGCAGATGTCTGAGCGTTGCAATAAGCTTTTCGTTATCACGCTGATGCAGACCGATGCTCGGCTCATCAAGTATATAAAGGACACCCATGAGCGATGAGCCGATCTGCGTTGCAAGACGGATTCGCTGAGCCTCACCGCCCGAAAGCGTTGATGATGAACGGGCAAGCGAAAGATAATTAAGACCTACGCTTGAAAGAAACTGAAGTCTGCTTCTGATTTCTTTGATAATCATTCTCGCTATCATTTCTTCACGCTCGGTAAGAACAAGCGAATCAATGAATTCAAGCTCTTCGGTTATGGATTTATTAACAAATTCATCAATGTTTATACCGCCAACCGTTACACCGAGCGACTCCTTGCGCAGTCTTGCGCCACCGCATTCGGGGCATTTATCGCTGGACATATAGTTTTCAATCTCATTGCGTGAATAATCGCTGGTGGTTTCGTTATACCGTCTTTCAAGGTTATTGATTACGCCCTCGAAATCCGTCATGTATGTGCCCGAGCCGTATTCACTTTTGCGCTCAAGCTTAATCTTTTTGCCCTTTGTTCCGTAAAAAATAACATCCTTTGCCTTTTTGGAAAGCTTATCAAACGGAGTATCGAGCGAAAAATCATAGGCATTTGCAAGACCCTCAAAATACATCTGCGCAATTGTTCCGCCGTCTGCATTGCCCCAGCCGCTCGCCTTGATTGCACCTTCTCTGATTGAGAGGCTTCCGTCGGGCACAACAAGCTTCGGGTCAATATGCATAAACACGCTCAGGCCAAGACATTTCGGGCAGGCACCGAAAGGATTGTTGAATGAGAACGAACGCGGCTCAAGCTCTTCAATGCTTACTCCGTGTTCAGGGCAAGCATAATTGAGCGAAAATAAAAGCTCCTCTCCGCCGATAACATCAACCATCAGCAGGCCGTCCGTAAGACCGACGGCTGTTTCAATTGAATCGGCAAGCCTTGAGCGGATGCCGTCTTTAATAACAAGGCGGTCAACAACAACCTCGATATTGTGTTTTATATTTTTTTCGAGCTTTATTTCCTCGGCAAGGTCATAAATTAAGGAATCAATCCTCACCCTTGCATAGCCGCTCTTGCGGATTTGCTCAAGCTCCTTTACAAATTCACCCTTTTTGCCCCTCGCAATGGGAGCCATAATCTGAATTTTTGTACCTTCTTCGAGTTCAAGCACCTGCTTCGTTATATCGTCAACAGTCTGCCTTGAAATTTCTCTGCCGCATTCAGGGCAATGAGGAATACCGATTCGGGCATAAAGCAGACGCAGATAATCATAAATCTCCGTTACCGTGCCTACTGTTGAACGGGGATTTTTTGATGTTGTTTTCTGGTCAATTGAAATTGCAGGCGAAAGACCGTCAATGCTTTCAACCAAAGGCTTTTCCATCTGACCAAGAAACTGCCTGGCATATGACGAAAGCGACTCAACATATCTGCGCTGACCCTCGGCATATATTGTATCAAAAGCGAGCGAGGATTTACCGCTGCCCGAAAGACCCGTAAAAACAACCAGCTTATCTCTCGGCACGGTGATATCAACATTTTTTAAATTATGCTCCCTTGCGCCTTTGACTGTAAGGTTTTTTATTGCCATTATTATTTACCTCTTCTGAGCTTTTCGATTCTGTCACGCAGATATGCGGCATGCTCGAATTCGAGAATCTTTGCCGCCGCTTTCATTTCTGCGGTTAGCTTGATAATCATTTGCTCTCTTTCTTTCTTGCTCATCTTGGAAATAGCTTTTTCTTCATCGGATTTAGCTGAAATTTCAATGATTTCTCTAACATCCTTGACTATTGTTTTCGGAGTTATGCCGTGCTCCTCATTATATTTCATCTGCTTTTCACGGCGGCGGTTTGTTTCGGTAATCGCTCTTTCCATTGACGGCGTTACGCTGTCAGCATACATTATAACCGTGCCCTCTGCGTTTCTTGCCGCTCTGCCGATTGTCTGAATAAGCGAGGTTTCGGAGCGAAGAAAGCCCTCTTTATCGGCATCAAGAATTGCAACGAGCGAAACCTCGGGGATATCAAGACCTTCTCTGAGCAAATTGATGCCTATAAGCACATCAAAATCGCCAAGGCGCAGACCTCGGATAATCTCCATTCTTTCAATTGTATCAACATCATGGTGCATATAGCGCACCTTTATATCAAGGTTCTCAAGGTAATCCGTCAAATCCTCCGCCATGCGCTTGGTAAGAGTTGTTACAAGCACCCTTTCACCTTTCTGTGTGCGAACATTTATTTCTGAAACGAGGTCATCTATCTGACCCTCAACAGGTCTGACGGAAATTTCGGGATCAAGCAGACCTGTAGGTCTGATAACCTGCTCCGCAATCTGCAGGCTCTTGCCTTTTTCAAAATCACCCGGAGTTGCACTCACAAAGACCTTCTGACCCGTTCTCTCGTAGAATTCGTCAAAGGTGAGAGGTCGGTTATCA
>JAZNPG010000083.1:0-12262 GCA_045589555.1 Acutalibacteraceae bacterium | reverse complement strand
GCTTACCGTCGTTAGAGGTTATAACATAAAGACCGTAACCGATATTAAAGAGCGCGGTAAGGTCGTTTTTATTAGCCGTTGAGTCCTGCAAAGCTAAATATTCCTTACAAAGCTCGTCCGAAAGGCCTTCTAACTGAGCCGAGCTTTCACTGTTAAGTGCGGACATAATTTTAACCGTGTTCTCGGTGAACGTGAGATTCTTGCTGTTTTCAAGCATTTCTTTCATAACCTTTGCGGCAAGAGGCGCCCAGCTGCCGTTTTCAATCATGCCAACGGTTTTATTCTGGAAGTTTCTTTCGGTCAGGTGATTGATAAATTCACGCATGAAGGGGAAAATCTCGCCGTTGTAGGTTGTTGTTGCGAGAACGATTTTGCCGTATCTGAATGCGTCTTCAACAGCCTCTGCCATATCGCATCTTGCAAGGTCATTGACCGCAACCTTCGGGCAGCCCTTTTCTTTGAGAAGCTCTGCAAGCTTTTCAACAGCCTTTTTTGTGTTGCCGTAAACGGAGGTGTAGGCAATAACAACGCCTTCGCTTTCGGTCTGATAGGATGACCATGTATTGTAAAGGTCAATGTAATAACCGAGGTTTTCGGTGAGAATCGGTCCGTGAAGCGGGCAGATAATCTGAATATCAAGAGCGGCGGCTTTTTTGAGAAGAAGCTGCACCTGTGCGCCGTATTTGCCAACGATGCCGAAATAATATCTTCTTGCCTCGCAAGCCCAGTCCTCATCAGCATCGAGAGCGCCGAATTTGCCGAAGCCGTCTGCTGAAAAAAGAATCTTATCCGTGCTGTCATAGGAAACGATAACCTCGGGCCAATGCACCATGGGGGCGGTAACGAAAGTCAGCTCATGCTTGCCGAGTGAGAGCGTATCTCCGCCGCCTACTACAATCTGCTTATCTGCAAAATCCGTGCCGAAAAAGTTTTTCATCATCGAAAAAGCTTTTGCCGATGAAACGATTTTTGCTTCAGGATATTCCTCAACAAAGCTTGTGATGTTGGCGGAATGGTCGGGCTCCATGTGGTGAACAACAAGGTAATCGGGCTTTCTGCCGCCGAGAGCTTCTTTGATATTGCCGAGCCATTCATTTCTGAATGCGGCATCAACGCTGTCCATGATTGCAATTTTTTCGTCGATTATCGCATAGGAGTTATATGCCATGCCTTCGGGCACGATATACTGACCCTCGAAAAGGTCGATTTTTCTGTCATTAACGCCTATATACTTTACATCATTTGTTATATTCATTTTGCATCCCTCTGAAATGTTTTTTATGATTATATCACAGTGGCTTTGGTTTTTCAATCAAGAATTCTTCCGTCGGTTGAAATTGTAACAACCTGCCATGGAATGAATTTCCCGCTTGCCTGCAGTGCACGCTTAACAGCGCTTTCTATTCCGCCGCAGCAGGGCACTTCCATACGCACTATCTTAACGCTTCTGATATTGTTTTCTGAAATAATGTGAGTCAGTTTTTCTGCATAGTCGCCCTCGTCAAGTTTCGGACAGCCGATAAGAGTTATATGGTTGCAGATAAAATCCTCATGGAAATTACCGTAAGCAAAAGCCGTACAGTCAGCAGCTATAAGCAGGTTGGCATTTTCGAAATACGGAGCGTTGGCGGGTACAAGCTTTATTTGGCAGGGCCATTGTGAAAGACGGCTTGCAGCGGATGATTTTCCGGTTACAGGTGCGTATTCATGCTTTATTGCTTTTGCGTTTGTGCCGGGGCAGCTGCAGGGGAGAGCGGATGAAAGCTTTTTCATCTTTGCCTGCATAACCGCGCTTTCGTCATAGGCAGGAGCTTCCCTTTCCTCAAATGAAATAGCGTTTGTGGGGCAGGCGGGCAAACAATCGCCCAGGCCGTCGCAGTAATTTTCACGGGTAAGCCTTGCTTTGCCGTTTACCATTTCAATTGCGCCCTCGTGGCAGGCTGCAGCACATGCACCGCAGCCATTGCATTTTTCTTTGTCTATTTTAATTATTTTTCTAATCATGCTGAATTCTCCTTAAAAGCATTTTCCGCTTTTGCAGTCCTCAGGCCCGTTTGCTCTGTAGCAAAGCTCATTGGAGCATCGGTTGGTTGAAAAGAAATCCGAGAGATTTCTTGCCGTTGTTTCGGCAATATTTTCGAGCGCTTCCTCTGTAAGGAAAGCCTGATGTGAAGTAACTATAACGTTGGGCATTGAAATAAGCCTTGCAAGAGTATCATCTTCAAGTATGTGTCCCGAATTGTCTTCGAAAAAGAGGTCGGATTCTTCCTCGTAAACGTCAAGGCAGGCTGCTCCGACTTTACGGGATTTGATGCCTGCAAGCAGAGCTTCTGCATCAACCAGAGCGCCTCTTGAGGTGTTGAGAATAACAACGCCCTTTTTGCATTTTGCAAGTGCATCGGCGTCAATTATGTGGTTAGTGTCATCAGTCAGGGGGCAATGAAGCGAAATTATATCGCTGTCTGCAAAAAGCTCGTCAAGCTCAACATATTTTACCATGTCGCCGTTATCAAGCCCCTGAGCAGGGAACTTATCGTATGCAAGAACTTTCATTCCGAAGCCGCGGCAGATATCGATAAAAACTCTGCCGATTCTGCCTGTGCCGATAACTCCTACGGTTTTGCCGTGCAGATCAAAGCCTGTAAGCCCCGAAAGGCTGAAATTGAAATCTCTTGAGCGAATGTAAGCCTTGTGGATGCGGCGGATTGAAGTGAGCAGAAGCGCCATTGTGTGCTCTGCAACCGCATAGGGTGAATACGCGGGAACTCGCAGAACATGGAGCTTTCCGAAGGCGTATTTCATATCAACATTGTTGAAGCCGGCGCATCTGAGTGCCAGCACCTTGATTCCGTTTTCGTTCAGGCGGTCAATAACCTCTGCATTTACCGTGTCGTTAACAAAAGCACAAACGCCGTCATATCCTTTTGTAAGTCCGACGGTATCCTCGTTGAGCTTTGTTTCGAAATATTTGAATTTTATTCCTTGTTCAGCCCCGTATTTATCAAATGAGGGCTTATCATAAGGCTTTGCGTCGAAAAAAGCAATTTTCATTTTATTACCTCCTTGCTTTTGTAAATTCATTATAATATAATAAATAATAGAAAGTATGTTGAATTTTCAACAAATGGAGAGAATCTATGAAACAATATTTTGAAATTCTGAAAAAATGCTCACTTTTTGCTGATATTTCTGAAGATGAAATTGAAAAACTCCTCGGTTGTCTCGGCGCAAAGGTTGTGAGCTTTGATAAAAAATATACCGTTATTGCCGAGGGAAATCCTGCACGGTATATCGGGGTTGTGCTTTCAGGCTCGGTTCAGATAATCCGAGTTGATTATTTCGGCAACCGCAGCCTTATCTCTGAAGCTGAGGAGGCAGAGATTTTCGGCGAATCGTTTGCGTGCGCCGAGGTTGATGAAATTCCGATAACGGTTATCGCAAATGAGCCGAGCGAGATAATGCTTATTGATTGCTCAAGAATAACCTGTTCATGCTCAAAAGCCTGCAGCTTTCATCAAAAGCTGATTTATAATCTTATGAAAGAGCTTGCGTTGAAGAATATCATGTTTCACCGCAAAATTGAGATTACCTCGGCTCGTTCAACCAGAGAAAAGCTGATGACTTATCTTATGTTTCAGGCGAAGAAGGTCGGCAGCAACAGTTTTGAGATACCGTTTGATCGTCAGGAGCTTGCGGATTATCTTGAGGTTGACAGAAGCGGACTTTCGGCGGAAATTTCAAAGCTTTGCAGAGCGGGGGTACTCAAAAGCCGCAAAAACAGATTTGAACTTTTATAATTCTTGACTTTTATTTTCTTATAAGATATATTGAAATTATAAAATAGGTTGGAGGAAAGAATATGTGGCATATTATCAGAGCTTTTGTTTCGGTTTTTCTTGTGTTTGAAACTCTTGTAACAAGCCTGTTCAGCGGTGCAACGCTTTTTAAAAGCGTTGAAATGCCTCAGGTTGAGGCAGGGGAATACGGTCAGTTTGTTGACCCGTTTATCGGCACCGGCGGTACACCTTGGACCTGCGGAATGCTCAGCCCTGCGGCAACAGTGCCATTCGGCTCGGTCAGGCTTGGCGCGGATACAAGCTTTGTCGGCGGAGCATATCTTATCAAAATGAACACCTCCGGCTACTATTATGAGCACGGTCATATCAAGGGTTTCAGCCATTCAAGGCTTTCGGGCACGGGCGCAGAGGATTACTGCAATTTCAGGGTTACTCCTGCCATAGGCTCAAACAAAGCCGATATTATGCCTTATTCGCATTCAAAAGAAACCGCTTCACCCGGTTACTATGCGGTTTATCTGCCGACGGTTAACTGCCTTGCGGAAATGACAGCCGATACACATACGGGCGTTCACCGTTACAGCTTCTTTACGAATGACGATGCCCGTCTTTATATTGATGTGACAAGCGCTGCCGCAAACAGAAAATCTGAAAACGGCTATACGAAATACAATGAAGAAACGGGCGTTATCTCGGGCGGATGCGTGCTCCACGGTGCATTTTCAACCAGATATGAAGGTCTGCCCGTTTATTTTGCGGCAATTACCGATAAGCCTGTTGTTTCGTATGAAATCAGCGGCGGCGGAAGCAATTGCGGAATCGACCTCAACTTTGGCAACCTTAATAATGACAGCGTTGAAATGAAGGTCGGTATCAGCTTTGTCAGCGAAAAAAACGCAATGCTCAATCTCAAAGCCGAAACCGACGGTCTTTCTTTTGACGATGTGAGAAAGAATGCAGCAAACGATTGGGAGGAGCGTCTTTCGGTTATCAGAATAGATGCGGATGACGAAATCAAAACCAACTTCTATACCGCTCTTTATCACAGCATGATAATGCCTACCGATTTCACCGATGTCAACGGCGAATATCTCGGCTTCGATAAAAAGGTTCACATTGCCGAGGGATATACATACAGAACAGATATGTCGCTCTGGGATACCTGCAGAAATACTCATTCGCTTTATACGATGATTGCGCAGGATGTTCAGATTGACTGCCTCAGAAGCCTTGTTGAAATGGCGCAGGCAGGCTGCGGAGTTATTCCGAGATGGCCTATGGGTGCAGGCTATTCAGGCTCAATGCAGGGTGATACTGCCAACATTGTTATAACAGAGAGCTATCTCAAGGGCATAACCGATTTTGATGTTGAAGCGGCATATGAATTTATGAAATACACCTCCGACAATGCCGTTAACAAGGACGGAAGAGCGCATATTGAGCTTTATAACGAATACGGTTATATTCCCAATGACCTTGCTCCCGGTGATGAATCCGTGAGCAAAACGGTTGAATATGCATGGGAGGATGCGGCGATTGCTTCTCTCGCAACGGCTTTGGGCAAAACGGATGAAGCGGAAAAATATGCCGCAAAGTCCATGTACTACAAAAATGTTTTCAATCCCGAAACAAGATATTTTCAGGCAAGGAATTCCGACGGCAGCTATGTATGGAATTTCAGCCCGTATATGACCAGCTTCTATGATGCGGTTATGATTAAAAAGTTCGCCGATTGCTACTGCGAGGGCAGCGCAAGGCAGTGGCGCTGGAGCGCAATTCACGATATCGACGGAATGATTGAGCTTTTCGGCTCTGAAGAATATTTCGTGAGTGAGCTTGATGATTTTATGAGGGATGCCTCGCTCACAAGAGCGGCTCTTGACCCCGGCGACGGCTTCTGGATAGGCAATCAGCACGATATCCACACGCCCTACCTTTTTGCCAATGCAGGCAGGGCAGACCTTACGCAGAAATGGGTGCGCTGGACCCTTGTAAACCGTTTCAGCACAGATATCAACGGTCTTGACGGCAATGATGACGGCGGCACACTGAGCTCATGGTATATTTTCTCCGCAATGGGCTTCTATCCGCTTGCAGGCACAGATAAATACTGGATTGGCTCGCCCAACATAAACGGTGCGCAAATCATGCTTGCAAACGGTAATACGCTTAAGATAACTGCAAACAACCAGAGCGATAAGAATGTTTATGTCAGCAGCGTTACTCTCAACGGAGAGGCTCTTGATGGCTGCTATGTTACCCATTCGCAGCTTATGGGCGGCGGTGAGCTGGTTTTCAATATGAGCAGCAAGCCCGTTGTGTGAATTCGCAATGCGTAATTGAATAACAAAAACCACAGTTTCGGGTGAAACTGTGGTTTTTTGTTTATACCGATTCGATGAATTTCAGGAATGCTGCCTTGCCTTCGTCTGTGCGCTTATAAACGCCTGCGTGCTCAAGCACGGTTGCGAAAACCTTGCCGACCTCTGTTTCAATGATGCTCATTGCGTTTTCGGCATTGATTTCGCTGTAATTCTTAATGAATTCCTCTGCCCAGTCAGCGTGGCTTGCGGTCAGCTCGTTGGCTCTTAAATCTTCGCCTTTTACGATTGCGTCTGCAAGCGCTTCAAGCTCGGGCTTGAGTCTGGGCGGAAGCACCGCAAGACCCATAACCTCAATAAGACCGATGTTTTCTTTCTTGATGTGGTGAAGCTCTGCATGGGGATGATAAACGCCCATGGGGTGTTCTTCGGTTGTGATGTTGTTGCGCAGCACAAGGTCAAGCTCATATTTCTCGCCTCTGCGCCTTGCAATGGGAGTTATTGTGTTATGAGGTGTGCCCTCTGTTTCGGCAAAAATGAAAGCGTCTTCGTCGCTGTAGCCTCTCCATTTTGTGAGAATCTTATCGGCAAGCTCAACAAGCTTTTCGGCGGAATCCGAAAGCAGGCGAATGGTTGACATAGGCCATTTTACAATGCCTGCCTCAATTTCTTCAAAGCCCTTGAAGCTGATTTTTGTTTCAATCGGAGCTCTCTCCATGGCGAATTCATATCTGCCGCCCTGGAAATGCTCGTGGCTGAGGATTGAGCCGCCAACGATGGGCAAATCTGCATTTGAGCCAACGAAATAATGGGGGAAATGTGTTGTGAATTCAAGCAGCTTTGCGAAAGCCGATTTATCGATTTTCATCGGGATATGCTTGCTGTTGAAAACAATGCAGTGCTCGTTATAATAAACATAGGGTGAATACTGCAGGCACCAGGGAGAATTATCGATTGTTATGGGGATAATTCTGTGATTCTGTCTTGCAGGGAAATCAACTCTGCCTGCGTAGCCCTCGCTCTCTTTGCAAAGCTGGCATTTGGGATAGCCCGACTGCGGAGCATTCTTTGCGGCTGCAATAGCCTTGGGGTCTTTTTCGGGCTTTGAGAGGTTAACCGTGATATCAATTGTGCCGTATTCGCCCGTCTGCTGCCATTTGAGAATTTTTGCGATTCTGTCACGGCGGATATAGTTAGTGTCGCCGCTTAATTTGTAGTAATAATCGGTTGCCTTTTCGGGTGATTCGGCATAGAGAGCATTGAATTTTTCAATAACCTGCGAGGGTCTGGGGGTGAGCGCTCCCATAATTGCCGTGTCAAAAAGGTCTCTGTATGTTATGGAGTCAATGATGATTTCCTTTTCAGCCGCAACGTAGCAGAGTTTATCAAGAATTTCGTTGATTTCGCCCTTTGCAGCTTCGCAGGAATCATCATATGCATCAATTTTCAGCATGGAAATAATTGTGTTTGTGCAGTAAACTCTGTCGCATTCTTCAATAAGCCCGTTATCAACCGCATAGTTGATTAAAGCTTTGATATATGAATCTGTCATAACAAACCTCCGTTTGGAAAAACTGGAAATGAATAGCTGATAGTGAAGAGTGAATAGCTGCAGGTGGGCTTTGCCCACACCCGTTTTTATAAATCGGTTATAGGCGAAACCTGCCATTAACTATTCATTATTCGCTATACACTTAACTGTTATTATATACTTTAATTTGTTGCAGTGCAATAGTAATTTTAAATTGAATTAAAATTAAATTTCCTATTTACATTTTTGTTATCACGTGTTAAAATATTAAAGTGTAAAAGCGCAATAATTGAAAGGCGGTTCATTAATGAGCGGAAAAATTAAGGATAAAAACGTTGATTTTCTTTTTGAAGCAATTCTCAATCTTCAGACAATGGACGAGTGCTATGCCTTCTTTGAGGATTTGTGCACCGTAACCGAGATTAAATCCATATCCCAGAGAATCGTTGTTGCAAAAATGCTGCGCGATAAAAAGGTTTACAGCGATATCGTGAGCGAAACAGGCGCAAGCACCGCCACAATCAGCCGTGTTAACCGCTCGCTTCAGTATGGTTGCAACGGCTACGAAGAGATTTTCAAGAGGATGGAAGAATAATGTCTTATGATAATTTCTCCCGTTACTATGACCTTTTGACAGATAATGTTGAATATGAGAAGCGTGCAGATTATTTTTGCAGGCTTCTTTCCATGTGCGGCATTAAAGACGGAATCCTGCTTGACCTTGCCTGCGGCACGGGCAGCATATCCGTTGCCATGGCAAACAGGGGCTTTGACGTTATCGGTGTTGATTCAAGCATAGGTATGCTCAATGCGGCAAGGGAAAAGGTGTTTGAAAGCGGCAGGCAGATTCTTCTGCTTAACCAGAGCATGGATGATATTGACCTTTACGGCACGGTTGACTGCGCAGTCTGCGTGCTGGACAGCATAAATCATCTCGAAAATGAGCAGCAGGTAAAGCGCACCTTTGAAAAGGTTTCGCTTTTCATGAATCGGGGCGGAGCGTTCGCCTTTGATGTTAATACAATATATAAACACCGCAATATACTTGCGGATAATGTTTTCGTCTATGACCTCGATGAGCTTTACTGCGTATGGCAGAACAGCTTTAACGAAGCTGACGGCAGCGTTGATATTTCGCTCGATTTCTTTGAAGAGGATGACGGTGCATATTACCGCTCGGGCGAGAACTTCACGGAGCAGGCGTATGAGCTTGCCGATATTCAGCACTGGCTCGAGGAATCGGGCTTTGAGGTTATCGGCATATTCGATGATATGACAACAAACAAAGCGCACCCCGAAACGGAGCGTGCAGTATTTTTAGCGAAAAAGAAGTGATAATATGAGTGAACTTGTAAGAATGATTTCGGTTGACGGAACCTTAACCGTTATGGCGATTGACTCAACCGATATAATCGGCGAAATGGAGCGAATCCACAGAACATCTGCCGTAACCTCGGCAGCTCTCGGCAGACTGCTTACGGCGGCATCAATGATGGGTGCGGTTCTGAAAGGAAAAGATAACAGCATAACCCTGCGCATGAGCGCTGACGGTCCTGCAGGCTCGGTTATCGCCGTTTCGGATTACTCGGGTAATGTAAGAGGCTATGTTGCAAATCCCGTTGTAGAGATTCCTCTCAACGAAAAGGGCAAGCTTGATGTTGCAGGCGCAATCGGCAAAAACGGCAGTCTGACGGTTATGAAAGACCTCGGCATGAAAGAGCCTTATATCGGTCAGGTGCCGATTGTTTCGGGCGAAATCGCAGAGGATATAACAAGCTACTTTGCAACCAGCGAGCAGACTCCTACGGTTTGCGCTCTCGGCGTGCTTGTTAACCCCGACCTCACAATCAAAGCGGCAGGCGGATTTATTATTCAGCTTCTGCCCACTGCAATGGATGACACAATCGATCAGGTTGAAGAATGCATCAAGGGTATTCCGCCCGTAACGCAGATGCTTACCGACGGAATGACTCCTGAGCAGATTTGCCGCAGTGTTCTCAAAACATTTGAACTTGATATTCTTGATACATCAAGCCCTGAATATAAGTGCAATTGTTCAAAGGAAAGAGTTGCGAAGGCTTTGCTGACGCTCGGCAAAGAGGAACTCAGGGAAATGGCAAAAGACCCCGTAACGGAAGTGAGCTGCCATTTCTGTGATAAGAAATACAGATTCACACCGGCAGAGATTCTGAAGCTTTCGGAATAAATAAAAAAGACTTATGAGCGTGGTTTGCTCACGCCTTTTCTCAGGGAATAGTTGCGGATAGGTTTCGCCCTTACCTTTTGTAGGGGCGATTCACGAATCGCCCGCAAATTTCATGAGGATATTCGTGCGATTGGATAAAGAATATTTTGCTTTTTATTCCGCAAAATAATGCCCAAAAAGAAAAATAAAAAAACTTAAAAATTTTTGAAATTTTTTTAAAAAAAGGGTTGACATTTCCGAAAAAGTAGTGTATTATACAGTACGTTGCTTGACGAAAGCAACGCCAACGTGGGAGCATAGCTCAGCTGGGAGAGCATCTGCCTTACAAGCAGAGGGTCACAGGTTCGAGCCCTGTTGTTCCCACCATTTGGCCCGGTAGTTCAGCTGGTTAGAACGCTAGCCTGTCACGCTAGAGGTCGACGGTTCGAGCCCGTTCCGGGTCGCCATTGAGTGACCTGTAATTTTAATTACAGGTCATTTCTATGCCTCTGTAGCTCAGTTGGTAGAGCAGTGGACTGAAAATCCACGTGTCGCTGGTTCGATTCCGGCCGGAGGCACCAACAGGTGCGGATGTAGCTCATCTGGTAGAGCGCCACCTTGCCAAGGTGGAGGTAGCGAGTTCGAGCCTCGTCATCCGCTCCATTTTTTTTGGAATATTTCCAAAAAATAATGCATAACTTAATAATACGGTGCCATAGCCAAGTGGTAAGGCAGAGGTCTGCAAAACCTCGATTCCCCAGTTCAAATCTGGGTGGCACCTCCAAAAATCGACGAATTTCGACAGAAGTTCGTCGATTTTACTTTCACTTCTTCACTATTCACTCTTCACTAATCTTTGGGTCTATTTTGGGGAAGTGATAAGTAAGAAGTAAGAGTGAATAAGTGATGTAGGGAAAACCGTACACCATTGTGAATTCAGATTATATGTGTTATAATCACTTCTACAAATAAGAATTTGACTGTATTTATGCCAATGTTAACTTGCGTTGCTTGCAGCAACGGTGCTTCTGTGGCAAAATAAAAGCAGCCAAGAACGAGGAGGTACAACTATGCTTAACGAAAACATTAAAGCCTTGCGTAAAACAAAAGGACTCACGCAAGATGAATTGGCAATCAGATTGAATGTAGTTCGACAAACTATTTCAAAGTGGGAGAAAGGCCTTTCTGTACCAGACGCAGAAATGCTTCAAAAAATAGCTGGAGTATTTGAGGTCAATGTTAGCCAATTGTTAGGCTCACCCATTAATCAAAACGAAAATGTAGATATCATTGCAGAGCAGCTATCCAGAATTAATGAGCAGTTGGTTGTGAAAAACAACCGAAGCCGCAAAATATGGAAAACCATTGGAATCATTCTTGCTATTATCATTGTAGGACAACTGCTCTTAGTTGCTCTAGGTTTTACAGCATATAAGAGTTACGAAGTAAATACGGATACCTATGAAGAGTATGTAGAAGAATTTGTCGATGACTAAACGGTTAGCCAAATTCCAATTTGTCGAGTTGCGGTTCTAAAATGAGACGTACTGCCAAAAATCGACGAATTTCGACAGAAGTTCGTCGATTTTACTTTTTACATCTTCACTATTCACTCTTCACTAACATTCGGATCGATTTTTGGAAAGTAAGAAGTAAGAGGTAATAGTGAAGAAGAATTTACAAGATTTTGCCTTGTTTTTTACATTATCTGGTTGTATCATAAAAATGCGAGAAAAATAAATCAAAATTTGCACTTCGCACAAACGGATTGGTAATAAAACAAAAAATATACATCGAATTCTATTTTATATAGAGTGACATTTACGGTGGAATATGCTATTGTTTAATCAAGGAGGCGATGTTATGAATACAGCTAAAACAGGTAGTTTTATATCTCAACTACGAAAAGAAAAAGGATTAACGCAAAAACAACTTGCAGATGCCCTTGGTGTAACAGATAAAGCAGTAAGCCGTTGGGAAACTGCAAAGAATTATCCGGACATTGAGTTATTGGAGCAAATCGCACAGTTTTTTGATGTGACGGTAAGTGAACTTCTTGAAGGAAAAAAAATACCAAAGGAAAACCTTGCTGACATTAGTGAAAATCAGGTGGTTGAGCAGATAAAAAATAATAAAAAAAGCAAAAAGAAATATCAATTAACTATTGCTATTATACTTTGCATGATTATTGCTTTCTTCTCATTCTTGGTTGTCTTAGAGCCTGGTATTGTTGGCTATGACGATTCTATAGGATTTTTGTTTTTGTTTATAGGTCCTTTTATTCCTTTGTTGGTTATACCATTGCTTATAATTTTTACAATTAAGAATAAACTGAGCAAAAAATATATCGTTATTTTTAGTTGTTTATTATTTTTTCAATTAGTATTTGTTATTAATATGTTTTTAGGATTTTTTGCTAGTGAGGACG
>JAZNPG010000082.1:0-6892 GCA_045589555.1 Acutalibacteraceae bacterium | reverse complement strand
ATATTTGCGGCGCTCAACAGCGCAAAGGTGATGCTTGCAATCGGCACGAAATATGAGCATTTCCATGCGGTATGGGTAAAGAACGAGTGGTCAAGATTCCTGAAAATCATGGCAAAGGATAAGTCGAAGGCTCTTATTCCCTGCTACAAGGACATGGATGCCTACGATATGCCCGATGAATTCAAGGCATTGCAGGCGCAGGATATGGGCAAAATCGGCTTTATGCAGGATTTGGTCAGAGGTGTTTCCAAAATAACAGGCATTGATACTGTAAATGCATATCATCAGGTTCAAACAGTTCAAAGCACAACGGGAGCACTAACTAAAAGAGGTTATATTTACCTTGAAGACGGAGATTTTCAGAAAGCTGATTCTTATTTTGAAAGAGCTTTGGATGAAAACCCAGAAGACGGAAAAGCTTATGTCGGAAAGCTTTTGGCTGAATTAAGAAAAACATCAATTTATGACCTTGAAAAGGGCTTTAAATTGGATTCATTTAAGAATTTCAACAGAGCACTCCGCTTTTCTGATGGCGAAGATAAAATCGAGCTTGAAAAGATTAAAGAAAAAGCTGAAAAGAATTATTTATTAAAGTGTTTTGTTAACGGAATAAAAAAGTATTCAAAATCCAAAGTCGTTGCTGAAACTAAAAATGAAATAAAAAGGCTCTCTGGAATTGGTACTGTAGATAGCTACAGAGCGGCACTTTCGCTTGCGAAAGAGGCGTTTGACAAAGATGTAGTAAAAACTAATTTTGACATACATCTATTGAATTCTATAAACATAAAAATACTAATTATGGAACTGATAAGCGAAAGAATGATGTCTGCAAAAGAAATAAAAAACAGTCCTCGTTTCAAAACATCGTTTTTAAGAGAAAGCAACTTAGTTGAGACATTAGAAGAAATGATATCTGACGGCAGTGTGGAAAAGTACAGTACTCAACAAGGCGACTTGTATTGCGGAAAAGGTGTTGTCGAAAAAGTCCAAGAACAGATGATGAATAAAAGTTATAACGATGCAATGGGAATATTGCGAAAGGCGCAAGAATATGAGCATTTTAATAATTACAATGATGCATCGTATAACTATCATTCAGCAATGTTTTTGTTTGAAAAGCTTGACGGATTCAAAGATTCTGAAGCAAGGTGCCAAGAATGCAGATTGTCCGAGAATAATTGTAAGCGAAAAATCGCACAAGCGGAAGCAATGGTGCACGAAAGAAATATTCAGTATAACAATATGATTCGGGCAGAAATCGCAACACTCAGTGCTCAGCTTGAACATAATCGCAGAATATATGAAGAAAACAAGAATAAGATTTTCGGCTCGGGTGCAAAATTAAAAAATGCAGCAGCAGCCGAGATTGGCAGATTAGAAGCACTTATCAAAGCTAAACAGTCGCAGCTTATTCAATAAAAAATGGGAGATTCGTTAATCGCTCCTATATTCAAATCAAGCAAAATTTGATAAGATCTGTTTTAAATATTCCTACACAAAAAACAACCCCCGAGTGAACCGTTAAGATTCATTCGGGGGTAACTTTATTTCTTCTTATTGATAATCGGAATAACCACGCACGCTGCTACAACGAGGATTGCCGCAACAATCGCAACAATCACCCATGTGTTATCGGGGCTACCCGTATTCACCGATGCCGCCTGCACGGTTTCATCGGCTGCAAAAGCATAAATCGCTGCCGAAACAACGCTGAGCACCATTATTGCGCAGAGCACAATCGCCGTTATTCTTACAAACAGATTTCTTTTATTCATCCTTTTCACCTTATCCTATCTTAAGCAGCGCTTTCATCGCTTCGCCGATTTCCTTTGCCGTTGCCTGCGAACCGGCTTTGTTTTTGCCGCAACCCGTAATATATACCTTTATCTTCGGCTCTGTGCCCGAGGGCCTGACAATCGCAAAATTACCGTCGGGCAGAGTGTATGCCAGCACATTGGATTTGGGCAGCTCTATGGCTCTGACCGCTCCGCTTTCCGTATCGGTTACCGTGCCCGCTTCAAAATCATGAACCTCAAGCACCTTGAAGCCTGCAAGCTCCTTGGGCGGATTCTCTCTGGTTTCGCTCATGATTTCTTTCATTTTTACCATGCCGCTTGCACCCTCAAAAGCAAAATTATAAAGGTCGTTTGTATAATATCCGAACTCCTTATAAATTTCGTCAAGCGCATCAGCAAGGGTCATGCCCTTATTCTTATAGTAAGCCGCCATTTCGCAAACCATCAGCGATGCGGCAACGGCATCCTTATCCCTCGCATGAGTGCCGATAAGATAGCCGTAGCTTTCTTCAAAGCCCATGATAAAGCGGTGGTCGTCGCCCGTTTTTTCAAGGTTTGCTATAAATTCGCCGACATATTTGAATCCCGTGAGCACATCAACAACCGTGCAGCCGTATTTTGCGGCAACTCTGTCAATGAGCGGAGTGGATACAAACGATTTTGTCATGAGCGATTTTTCAGGCAGAATCCCTTTTTCTTTTCTCGCAGAAAGCATATAATCCGCAAGAAGCACGCCCACATCGTTGCCCGTAAGAAGAACATACTCCTCACCGTCAAGCACGGCGATTCCGACACGGTCGCAGTCGGGGTCAGTTGCAAGCAGAAGGTCAGCCTTTTCTTCTTTGGTCATTTCAAGAGCACATTCAAAAACCTGCTTGATTTCGGGGTTCGGATAGGGGCAGGTCGGGAAAAGTCCATCGGGCATTTCCTGCTCTTTAACAACCGAAACATTCTTGAAGCCCGCTCTGTCAAGAACGGTTCTCACGGGAATATTGCCCGTACCGTTGAGCGGAGTATAAATAATTTTTATATCGCTCGCCCTGCAAAGCTCGGGATTAATGGGTCGCTGCATAACAAGAGAATAGAATTCCTCAACAACCTCATCGGAAATGTATTCGATAAGACCCTTTTCAAGCGCTTCATCAAAAGGCATGCGCTTTATATCGCTGAACATATCAACCTTCTGAATGTAAGAATAGGTTTCGAGCGCCGCTTCATCGGTCATCTGATAGCCCGAGGGGTCATAGCATTTGTAGCCGTTATACTTTGAGGGATTATGGCTTGCCGTAATAACTATACCGCTCTGACATTTAAGGCGCATAACTGCGTATGAAAGCAGCGGCGTAGGCATAAGACGGGGGAAAATATAAGCCTTGATTCCGTTTGCAGCAAGCACCTCAGCGCACTGAGCCGAAAAAACATCGGAATTGATTCTCGAATCATACCCGATTGCAACGCTTGCGCCCTCGCCCTTACTGTTGAGATAATCGGCAAGACCCTGAGTTGCCTGACAAACGGTATAGGTATTCATACGGTTTGTTCCTGCACCGAGAACACCTCGCAAACCTGCCGTGCCGAATTCAAGATTTTTATAGAATCTGTCCAGAATTTCATCGTCATTCCCTTTAACAGAGAGCAGTTCTTTCTGTATTTCAGGGTTTTCTTTTGTATTTTCAAGCCAGAGGTCATAAAGTTTTTTTACATCGTTCATTAAAAATCCGCCCCTTCTGAAAATTGCTTTTCGTCAAATCTGCTCCGAAAAGCTCCGATTATATATTACCCCCTTTTTATGCCGTTGTCAATCAATGCAAATTATTTTTTACATAAAGGGAAACCGCCCTGCTGCTTTCGCAACAGGGCGGTTGATTATTTGGTTTTAAGCTGAACCTTTATCAGCCGCCTTTAATAAGGGAGCCGATGGCTGTGAAGAGAGCCTTGAACAGACCTAAGAAGGATTCAAGCGTGAACATTGACTTGGGAAGATAGAAGGGATCAATACGAAGAGTTACATTCTTCCACATATCAATCTTGAAGAATTCCTTAATGTTGAAGTTCTCAAAAGTGGGCTTGAGGAAGAGGATAATCATTGTATCATCAGTGCTGATGGGTGCATTATCCTTTGTTGTAATTCTGCCGTACTTCCAATAATGCCACTGGAAGTCCTTATCAAGAGCCTTGGTGAGTTCACCGCTCATGTTATAAACTCTGAAGAGGAATTCGGTATGGTGCTTCCACTGTGCCTGATAGATAACGGATGACTTAACAATATTTGTTCCTTCATCGTTAACGCCTTCATGCCATGTTGTGGGATCCTTATATGTTGAATCATCTTCTACGTAGTAAACCTTCCAGTCAACGATTTCATGGAATGCGCTGGGCTTATCAGCATCACCAATGCTATAGTTGAATGCATAGCTCTGAAGACCACGTTCTGTTTCGCTGCGGTCAACAGTTGCATCTTCACCGTAGATGGGATAGATGTTCTTTGAAGGTGAAACATCCTTTGCAGGATTGCCTCTGTTGAGGTCGATATAAAGGGTGAACTTCTGAGATGTGTAGGATGCATAGAAGCTCATGCCGCCAACGGGAATAGCGCTTGAAACTGTGCTGCCGTTTGTATCTGTCCATGTTGATGTGCGAACAACGCCTGTGGGAGCAGATGCATCAAGCTTTGCGATATCAGCATCGCTCATCATCTTGAGAGCATCGTCACGGCTTGTGCCAACGGGAACAGAAACAACGATAGGATCTTCTGTATATACGGGGTTCTCAAGTGTGCTGCCCTCTGCCCAGTAATAGAACTTGGCATCATAGTTCTGAGCTTCCCACTTGGACTTGATGAGGATAGCCTTTGTACCTTCGCTTGTTGCGTAAGCCTTTGAAACAAGCTCTGAAGTGATTTCGAAGTTTGTGAAATCGATAAGCTTATCTTCGGAATCGATATACCAACCGATGAGCTTATGACCTTCCTTACCGGGAACGGGTTCTGCCTGATCTTCGTTTACAACGCCGATTACAGGAAGCTTTCTGGGCTGACCCTTATTTGCGCCTGTTGCATAAACGAATTCTGCTGTATCAATGTTGAGGATTTCGCCAACATTGTTGATGCCTACGGGGATAACTGTCTGGCCATCACTTGTGCCGATGTTGAAGCGAAGTTCATATTCTTCAAGCTTGAATGTGCCCTTGACTACCTGCTTTGCGGGGCTGTCTGTTGTGAGAGCAAATACATAGTTTGCGCCTGTTGAATAGTAATCAGCCTGTTCACCGTCAACTGTGAGCCACTTATCGAATACGAAGCCTGCTGCGGGCTTGAGAGCTGCTGCAGAATAAGTGATGTTGCCGCCGAATGTTGTGGACTTAAGTTCCTTAACTTCTGATGTGTAGGTTTCTGTGTATTCGCCTGTTGCTTCATCATAAGCGGGAATCTGGAATTCAACCTGGTAAACGGGGAATGCGTGAACATAGATAACCTTTGCGCCGTCAAATGCAACGTCTTCGTTAATCATTTCGCTGAGAACATAGGTCTCGCTGTAGGACATCGATGACTTGGAAAGGTTGGGATAGAAGATATCGCCGTCCCAGCCGAGGTCTTCAGCAACGTCAATCTTTGCCTTGATGTTGTTGGAAACTGTTGTGTTGCCAAGCTTGATAGCGGGAGTAGCAGCGCCGATTGTGCCCTTACCGTCACCGTATTCAACGTAGAAGGGAGCCCATTCGCCTGTCTTGAAGTTCTTTGCCATGAATGTGATGGTATCAGGATACTGAGACCATGCTGCATAGTAAGAAGTATCTTCAAGCTTCTTATACTGACCCATTGAAGGTGTTGTGCTTACAAGCTCGTCTGTTGCTGCATTGTACCAGCCTGCGAAGCTGTAGCCTTCCTTGGTGGGTGCTGCGCACTGAAGAACGCCGTTATACTTAATTTCTACAACATTGTAGCTTTCAGCATCGCCCTTATTTGCATAGAATGTTGCCTTGAAGGTCTTAGCTTCCCACTTAACCTTTGCAGTTGCGCCGTTGATGCTGTCAACTGTAACTGTTGCGGGTTCCCAAACGGGATTGTAGCCTTCCTTCTCAGGAGCATATTGGGTAAGGTCAACCTCTTCGCCGTAGCCTGCTTCGATAACAAGAGTTCTCTCGCCGTCGATTGTGCCGCCGTCAAGGTTAACTGTTACGTCAAACTTATCAGTTGAAAGAACTCTCTTATATGTAGCGTTCTTTGTAACTGTGAGAGCTTCGCCGGAAACAACAGTATCAACAATCTTACCTGTTGCAACGTTTGCCCAGCCGAGTTCATCAGCAGCTGCTGCGGGAACGTTAACTGTTGAATTTTCTTTATAGGAAGCTGAAGAAATCTCTGTGCCGTCATTCTCAAGGAATGTTACGGTGTACTTCTTTGTGCCTGTTGATTCGGGTTCGCCGATTGTGAATGTATGAGCAACATCGTCAACCATGAAGTCTTCGATTGTCATCCATGTCTGAGCGGAGAGCTGCTTAGCAACAGCATACTTACCAAGAGATGTAAGTGAGCTGATGTTTGACTGTCTCTTTGATGATGCAACGCCTGTGCCTTCCTGGTTATCCCAGATCTTGAAGCAGCGCTTATCAATCTTAACGAAACCTGTTGTGCCGTCAGCAAGCTTTGTTTTGCCGTCGGGCATATATTCTCTTACGAGAACATCGAAGGTGAACATATGCTCATCTTCATTGAACTGATATGCATCTGTGCTTGTGGTGTCACGGCCCCATGAGGGATACCAGAAATCCCATGTATCGGATTCTTCAAGAGGAACATCGCAGAAGTTTGTTGCTGCGAGCTCTGTGAAGCCGGGGATGTTTCTTGCCCACTTGGTTGTGTACTTAACATAGTTACCGTTAGCTGCAACGTCTGCATGCTTCTGATTCATTGTTGTGCAGTCGATGTTGCCGGGGTAATTTTCTGTGGGATAATCTTCGTGGTCGGGATCATATGTTTCATCATATGTGAGATTTGTTGCTCCGTTTGTTACATCGAAGAAAGCTCTCTCGAAGATGATGAAGGGGTTACCTGCGCCCATCCAGAGATTGGACTTGAAGTAGAAATAGCCTCTGAG
>JAZNPG010000081.1:0-46355 GCA_045589555.1 Acutalibacteraceae bacterium | reverse complement strand
ATAAAAAAACGCTCTCACCCCCATACAAAGTACAAGGGACGAGAGCAAAACTCACGTGTTACCACCCTAATTCACTTGCTTCTCACGACAGCAAGCCTTATCAAGTTCGGACAGGAAATGATCTGTCGAAACTCTATCGCTGTTACGGGCGACCCCGGCGTAGCCTAACTAAAAGCTCGGTACGCAGCTCGGAGACCATGTTCGGCAATTTCGCTTTACCCATTCACAGCACATCAAAAGATGATGGGATTCTCTGAAAAGCTACAAATGCTTACTCTTTCTCGTCATTGCTGTTGACTGAAATATAGCATACTTTTATTAAATTGTCAACAATAAATTTGCATATACGAATTATCCTACGGAATTTATTTTTGATTAAATTTAATAATCTGAAATTTTGTTTGATTTTATCAGTTTTGTTGAATTGATGAAAAATCTATGATAAAATAAATAAAAGTATTTATTTGTTAGTTTGAATTTGTTGTTAAAATTAATTTAGTTTTGCGGAGGTTATTATGCAGATTTTGCAGACGATTATTTCATATTTAGCCATAGCTGCAGCTTTTATTTCTTCAATTTTTTCGTGGGGTGATGCAGTAATGGTACCGTTTACAAATGATTATCAGATACCCGAGAGCATTCCCGAGTACATGGTGATTTCCACCGAAGAAAAAAACGATTGGTCAGCTAAATGGATCTGGGATAAGAACAATCTGACAGAAAAAAACGTCTGGATGAGTTTTAATAAAAAAGTTATTATCGGAAATGTTCCCGATGAACTTATTGCACATATTTCCGCTGACTCAAAATATTGGCTTTACATAAACGGAGAAACTGTTGTTTTTGAGGGCAGCGTTAAACGAGGTCCTGATAAAAACAGCGGATATTATGACAGCATTGATATTGCTCCGTATCTTAGAAAAGGTGAAAACTCAATTTCTGCGTTGGTCTGGTTCTGGGATGATGAAACGAGCTATTCATACTGCAGCAGCGGACAGGGCGGATTTATTTTTGAAGCAATCAATGAAAGTGTTACAATATTATCGGATAAAAGTTGGAAAGTAAAAAGAAACAGCGCATATATTGACAGCCCTCTTTATCCGCCTAATTACAGAATTCCCGAATACAGCATTTATTTTGATGCAAGAAAAGAAATTGGCGACTGGACAAACGCTGCTTTTGATACATCCTCGTGGGAGAATGCAACCGAATATGCCGTTGGCGGAGAGGGTGTTTACGGCAAGCTTTATCAGAGAGGAATTCCTTTCCTGAAGGATTACGGTCTTAAAGATTATGAGAATTCAAAGGATTATGAAAATTATACCGTCAGCAAGCTTTCGGGAGAAAAGATAACTGTTGATATTCCCTATAATGCTCAGCTTACTCCTTATCTGAAAGTGATTGCTCCTGCAGGCAAAAAGATTCGAATTACAACCGAAAACACCTTGATTGGTGCTGTTTCAACAACATATATAACAAAAGAAGGGGAGCAGGAATTCGAATCATTGGGCTGGTTTAACGGAGAACATATTACCTATGACATTCCGAAGGGTGTTACAGTTTTATCCCTCAAGTACCGTGAAACGGGATATGACAGTTCATTCTGCGGCAATTTCACTTGCGATGATGAATTCATGAATTCTCTCTGGCAGAAATCCTTGCGCACTCTTTATGTTACAATGCGCGATAATTTTATGGATTGTCCCGACAGAGAAAGAGCTCAATGGTGGGGCGATGTAACAAGCGAAATGATTATGACAATGTACTCTATGGACAGCAATTCATATCTGCTGTATCAGAAGGGTGTTGAATCAATGCTTTCTCATGTTGACGAAACAAAAGTGCTTCAGACAGTTGTACCTATTAACGGCGACTATTTTGAGCTTCCCGTTCAGCAGCTTGCGGGTATTGTCGGATTCCTCACATATTATGAATACACAGGCGATACTGCTTTCCTTGAAAAGGTTTATGATGCTTCACTTGATTATCTTAAGCTTTGGGAAATCGGTAAAAACAATCTTGTTGTTCACCGTGCGGGTTCATGGGATTGGCCTGATTGGGGAAACAAAGCAGATATGACCGCCATTGAAAACGCATGGGTTTACTATGCTCTTTCCGCTACAGAGGAAATGGCAACTATTCTTGAAAAAGACGGTGATATTCCGTTTATTGCAGAAAGAAAAAACACAATTTCAAAGGGATATAAATCCCTCTGGACTGAAGATGGATTCAAAAGCGGCGATGTAAAGAATCCCGATGACCGAGCAAACGCACTTGCCGTTTTAGCGGGACTTGCAGATGAAGAGCAGTATGAAATCATAACAAAAGTGCTCAAAACAACTAAAAACTCAAGTCCGTATATGGAATACTATGTCCTTGAGGCTCTTTGTAAAATGGGTGAATATGAGGCAGCAAAAGAGAGAATCAAAAATAGATATGACGGTATGATGTGCGAGGATTACTCCACCCTCTGGGAATTCTGGGATTCATGGCGAGGAACAATGAACCACGCTTGGAGCGGCGGACCTCTTGTTATAATGAGCAAGCATTTCGCAGGCATAACTCCCATTGAAGCAGGCTATGAAAAGGTAAAAATAGATCCTCAGTATTCTCTTTCGGATAGCATGAGCTGTACTGTTCCGAGTGTAAAAGGCTTGATCACCGTGAGTTATGAAAAGACTTCTGACGGATACACCGTTAACGTCACAATTCCTCAGGGCGTAAAAGCCTATGTTTATGTACCTGATGATGCGCTTGTAATCATCAATTCAGAGGTGTATTATCAAAACGGAGAGTATGTAAACGGCGGTCTAGTCGGGGATGTTGAGATAATTAAAAAATAAGAGGTTGTATTATGCTTTTTGAACATACTGATATTTCTGGATTAACTGTGAAAAACAGAATTATCCGCAGCGCTACACATGACGGATTGGCTGACAGTAACGGTGCGCCGAGCGATAAGCTGATTTCAAAGTATGATTTTTTTGCAAAAAATGAAATCGGTTGTATTATCACGGGTTATGCAGCGGTGAGCGAAAACGGTGTATCTCCTTATCCGAGAATGCTGAAGATTCTTGATAATTCCATTATTGATAAATATAAAAAATTAACGGATACGATTCATAAATATAATACACCGATTGTTCTTCAGATTGCACATTGCGGCAGGCAGACCTCATCAAAGGCTATCGGTTGTCAGAAGGTTGCGCCGTCTGATGTTTTGCATACGTTTTATCCCGATAAAGCAAAAGTTATGGATGAAGATGAAATATATTCAGTTATTGATAACTTTGTTTCTGCTTCAGTAAGAGCTGAAAAAGCAGGATTTGATGCTGTTCAGCTTCACGCGGGTCACGGATATCTGCTTCATGATTTTCTTTCTCCCTACGGTAACAGAAGAAAAGACAGTTGGGGAGGCACTCTTGAAAATCGCTGCAGAATTGTTGAACTGATAATTAAACGCATAAAAGAAAAAACAAATCTTCCTGTATGGATAAAACTCAGTGCAGAGGATAACAGAAGGGGAGGCATGCGCATAGAATCTTCGGTCGAGATTTGCAAAAGACTTGTAGCGGCAGGCTGCGATGCAATTGAGGTTTCCTGCGGCACCGTTCAGGACGGCATGAACACAATGAGAAGCAAGCTTATGCCGATGGATGCCGTTTTCAAGTACAGAGAGCCCTGCGCATCATTCCCTGCGATTCTTAATAAAATTGCATTGCCGGTTGCAAATCTTGTTAATCCGCTTATAAAACAGCCCGTGCCTCTCGAAAATTTTAACGTCAATAATGCGAAGATTATAAAGAAGAATGTTTCTATTCCCGTAATTGCAGTTGGCGGAATACATAAAGTTTCCGATATGGAAAAAATAATTGAATCGGGAAAAGCTGATTTTATTTCTATGTGCAGGCCGTTTATTTGTGAGCCTGACCTTGCAAAAAAATTGAAAAACGGACAACCTGAAGCAAAATGCATTATGTGCAACTATTGCGGATTGGTTATTGAAAAAGAGCCGACAAGATGTCTGTACGGTAAAGTCTGAATAAATAATTACAACAATGATTTTATTTTTAAAAAATAATTAAAAGGATAGTGAATGTATGAATAGATATGCTGTTTATAAATCGGATAATTATGACGATATTTACAGCATAATTGTCAAGCACTTTGAAACTCACAACATTAAAGACGAATTATCGCCTGATATGCATGTTGTAATTAAAACCAATTTGGTTACAGATAAAAATCCGTTTTTTGCTGTAACAACAAATCCGTATTTTGTTTATGCCATAATTAAATATCTGAAAGAAATCGGTATTAAAAAAATTACTGTTGCCGATTGTCCGGGAGGGGCATTGTTGCTTTTCTCAAAAATGCAAGAAGTTTATAATAAATGCGGATATACATTTCTTGAAGATTATGCTGACTTGAATGTTGATTTCACGAGTGAAAAAATCAAATGTGATGATAGTTTTAAAAACAAATATTTCAATATTATTAAAATTGTTTCAAATGCGGACTATGTTATTAATGCCGTAAAATTCAAAACTCATAATTCAACATGTATTACATCGGGAGTTAAGAATATTTTCGGATGTATTCCCGGACTTGAAAAGCCGGAGTTTCATGCTAAATATCCGAATATCAATGATTTTTCCAATATGCTTGTTGAACTTGCTGCTACCGTAAAACCTGATTTTACTATTGTTGATGCTGTGGATATTATGGAGGGTAACGGTCCGACTAACGGTATTAAAAGACACTTGGGGCTTACATTTTCATCTAAAGATGTTTTTGGCATTGATAAGTTTATAGCTGAGATGCTTGATATTCCCGTTGAAAAAATACCGACAATCAAAGCATCACAGAATAAAGGGTTGATTTCACTTGAATATGAGAAGATAGGGGATACAGAATTTGTTCTTGATAAACCCATCATCCTGCCTGAAGTTATAAATGCAACATCCATTAGTGAAAAGTCAGGAGCGAGAGTTAAATTTTTTGTTAAGAAAATCGGTGATAAATTAATAAAGAAGTTTCCCGTAATGAATTCCGAATGTACACGATGCTGTAAATGTGTTTTGACTTGCCCTGCAAAAGCATTGAAAAATACAGGTGAGAAAATAATTGTTGACACATCATTATGCATCGGATGCTTTTGTTGCGATGAAATTTGTCCTAATCACGCAGTTGATATTGTAAAAAAATTCCGTGTTAAGTAATCAGGAGAATTTAATGAAAATATTATTTATACAACCGTTATCGGGTTTTTTGATGCGAGGCACAACATATCCTGTATGCAGGAGCATAATGGTCACAGCTTCATTTTTTAAGTCATTGGGATATGATGTTCAGGTTTTTGACAGATGCGTTGATTTCAGAAATGCAGGTAAAGTTATCGGAGAATATAAACCTGATTTTGTTATGATTTATGTTACTCCAACAGCTTCAATCAAAGATGCAATTAAATTAAGTGAGTTATCCGGAAAAAACGGAGCATACGTTGTCTGGGGTGAGGTTGTTGCATCTGCTATTGCGGAGGATATTGTTGAAAACGGGTATTCTGATTTTGTTATTACTGGCGAAACTGAAAACAAACTGTTATCATTGATTGAAGAGTTAAACGGCAGTAAAAATTATTCCAACATTCCCGGATTAACATACTCAGATAACGGTAAGGTTTTTACAACAAAAAATGAAAACAATTCCGATTTAGCAAACTTGCCTTCGATTGATTGGGATTTGATTGATGTGAAAAAATGTTTTCGCAGTTTCCCGCATTGCAACAGAATGCTTTACATGTATACATCAAGGGGCTGTCCGTTTAAGTGTGCATATTGCTATAATACAATGTTCTATAGTTCGGAACACAGGAAACGACCGTTAAAATTTGTTCTTGAAGAGATTAAATATCTTGAGAATAAATACAAACTTGACGGAGCTAATTTTTCCGACGAGCTTCTTTTGCTTACCGATGAAGAGATTGATGAGATTAACAAGTTTAGAAAGAATAACAATCTTAAATTTTATTGGGGTGGGGAAACAAGAGCTGATATTTATGAATTGAGCACACTTAAAAAAATGTATGATGCAGGCTGCAGATGGCTTTTGCTCGGAATAGAAACGGGCAGCGAAATTACAAGAAAACAAATTAATAAAATGATGAATCAGGATAATATTAAACAGTTTGTTGATAATTGCACGCTTGCCGGAATCAGCACATTCGGTTCGTTTATTATCGGTTTTCCCGATGAAACACCCGATCAATTAAAAGAAACCGTTCAGTTTGCTCTTGACCTTGGACTTGATGCTTTTCTTTTAAATTATTATATTGCAATACCCAAAACTCCTTTGGGCGATAAATTGATTGCTGACGGCAAATTTACTACCGGAGACGTTTTGAAGCAAGCATCTGCTTCGAGCAAAATACAGTGTTTAACTGAAAATTATTCTAAAATTCCCGACAAAGAACTTCTTGTAGTAAAAAGCTATTTTGACTGGCTGACTTTTACAAGAAAGAAAAAAGAGTCAACCCAGAAAACTATGTTTATGAAAAAAGCTTTTGATGTTTTGAAGCATGCTGCAGACGGTGGAATTATCAACACTGCAAAAAATATTTTCGATGCAGGAAAAACATTTGTCACAATTGTTTTTTATGCACACGCTTATCCTTCGATAAAAAAGAAATACGGTCTTTACAATATTAACAAAAAAAGAAATAAGCTTGATAATCTGTAATGTTTTCTATTAAATATTGTTGACAAAAATAATACTATAGTGGTAATATTTATCTATAATTTGATAAGGAGAGAGTATTATGGATTTAAAGAAACTTATTGATCAGAAAGACAAAGCTGCCAAATATATGATTGATGAAATCACTCATATTATCAAAACCTGCGGCAAAAGAGATCCCGGTTCTGAAGGCGAAAAGAAATCCTGCGAATACATGGCTGAGGTTTTAAAGAAGGACTGCGGCTGTGAAGATGTTAAGGTTGAATCTTACGAGGTTGCGCCCAGAGCATTCTACGGCTGGATTTATTTCACAATTACTTTTGTTCTTGCTGCTGTAGTTCTTTTCTTCTTTGCTCCCGTTTTTTCAATTCCGCTTATTATTGCAGGCTTTGCAATTGTTCTTATTCAGTTCGGCGTTTATAAAAAGCTTCTTGACCCTATTTTCAAGAAGAAAACAAGCCATAACGTTACCGCTATCAAAAAGTGCACAGGTGAAACAAAAAGAAGAATTATCTTTAACGGTCATCCCGATGCAACCTGGGAATGGCCCGTTAACTATGCTCTCGGCGGCGTAGGCTTTGAAGGTCATGCAATTATTGTTGCCGTTGGTGCTGTATTCTATCTTGTTCTTGCTATTCTCAACGTTGCAAAGAATGGTATAGGCTTTGATATTCCTGACACATCAGATACTCTTGTAAAAGTTGGTCTCTGGGGTCTTCTTTTTGTTCCTTTTATGATCGGTCTTTATTTCATGGTTAACTATCGCAGAGTAGTTGACGGTGCAAACGATAATCTTACAGGCTGCTATGTTGGTATTGCTATTCTTAAGGCCCTCAAGGATGAAGGCATTGAGCTTGAAAATACAGAAATAGGCGTTATCCTCACCGGCTCAGAAGAAATCGGTCTCAGAGGCTCAAAGGCATGGGTTGAAGCTCACAAGGGCGAATTCCAGGATGTTCCTACTTTCATTTATGCTTACGATACAATTAACGATCCCAAATATCTCATGGCTAACTATCGCGACCTTAACGGCACGGTTAAATCCGATAAGGACTGCGCTGACCTCTTCTTTGAAGCTGCACAGGCAGTCGGCGTTCCCTGCAAGAAGGGTATGATTCCTCCTCTCGGCGGCGCAGTTGACGCAGCAGCATTCTCACAGGGCGGTTACAGAGCAGCAGGCGTTACAGGTCTTAACCATAAGCTTGAAAGATATTATCACACACGCCTCGATTCATATGACAACATGAATGCTCAGGGCATTGCCAACTGCTATGCAGCAAGCGTAAAGATGCTCGAAATGTTCGACGCAGGCGCAAAACAGTAATTTCATAAACATAATTTTCAATCCCTTGATTTATTCAGGGGATTGTTTTTTGTGTTGACTTATTTATAATTGTTGGTCTATAATTATGTTATAAAATTAAAGGAGCAAATTATGGCTGATATAAATAAAACCGGAAGAAATTACGCAGGTATTATTAAAGTTCTGCAGATTATTTCTTTTATTTTTATAACTATAATGGTAATTGTTTCTGTTATTTTTTTGAAGAAACATAACATATCCACAAGAAATGTTGATGCTTTGACCATGTATCTCACGGGAGGCACGGTTACTGTTTCGATGATATTAATCGGATTTCACTTTGTAAAATCTTTTGCTCTTGTTATTTCACCTGCCATTTTATATATACTTTCCGGTATTGTATTTAAAAATATGCAGACTGCAGTTACAATCAATGCAATAGCAACGGCATTAACGCTTCTTCTTCCTTATTTTCTCGGCAGATTTATGGGAAAGGATTTGTTTGAATCTCTTAAACAAAAATATAAAGCTGTAAGAACGATTGAAGAGTTTACCGATTCCAACTCATTTGCGATTGTTTTTCTTTTCAAAGCGGGCGGATTTATTCCGACCGACCTCAGCAGTCTTATTTTCGGTTCAATTAATATTCCGTTTTTTAAATATTATATCGCATCGAACCTCGGATCGCTTGTGCTTAATTTTGTTTGGAGCCTTGTTGGCGTAAAAGGCGCTTTATCAAATCCTTTGTCATTTTTATATGCTCTGCCCGCAACTGTTCTTGCTTTTATTGCATCTGTTATATTGAGTTTATATAAAAAGAAAAAGCATAGCGATAACAAATTAAATGTAAAGTAAGAGAACAGACCCTCACACAATTGTGGGGGTCAAAAAATTTTATACAGATATTGAATATTTTGTTAATTGGTGCTATTATAAAAATATCAAATTTTTATGAGGAGAACGTTATGAATAAAAAAGGTATTTTTATCAGGCTCTTATCGTTGGTTCTTGCACTCGTTATGGTTTTCGGTGCATCAACATCAACTTTTGCAGTCTCAAATCAGCTAAATTCAGTTTATACTGAAGAAGAAGAGAGAATTCAGGATAAAATTGTTGCTGTTGCAAGAGCTCAGAAAGGTTATTATGAAAGCAATGCAAATAAGTTCACCGAGTGGTATTTCGGATTCCCGACCGATACATATTGGTGCACAATTTTTGTTTCATGGTGTGCCGGGCAGGTTGGTGCAAGCGGAACGGCAATTCCCAAAAGATCAACTGTTGACGGTATGAGACAGTGGTTTATTTTAAAAGGTCAGTATTACTCTGCTGAAAGCGACTATGTTCCTCAGAAGGGTGATATTGTATTCATGAACACTGAACTTGACGGAACCAACAACGTACATCATGTTGAAATTATTACTGAGGACGGCTTCTTCGGAACAAAAAGAAATCCGAAAATCAAGTGCATTGGCGGAAATACTTCAAACAGCAATTACGAAGGTTCGGAATATGTTACCGAAAAAACAAGACCTGTCAATGGTTCAAGAGCGGTTATGGTTGGCTATGCTCATCCCTCGTATGAAAAGAGCAATGGTATAATGGGACTTATTTATACTTTGTTTGATGTTTCGATGCCTGCTTATGTTAAGCTTATTTATTCAAAATTTATTTCTCTGATTCAGGCAATTCAGACTCCCGAACCCGAGGTTCCCGCAACACAGTCAATTATATTCTGAATATAATGATTGAATCCACAGAAGCCGATTGCATCTGTGGGTTCAGCTTTTAAAACAATATTTTAATTATTGATTGATATATAGTTTAATCAAAAATCAAAGGGAGGTTAAAATGAAAAAAATATTATGTGTTTTTTTCGGTATTATTATGGTGTTTTCAGGTAATTCATTTGCAAATGCAGAATTCATCGCCCCCGAGCTTTCAAAAGCTGAATGGGATACTCTTTATGAATCACTCAGCGGTGAAAATAATTTACCTACTCTTAATGTCGGTTCTGACGAAACACAGCTCAGCCTTTGCTGGCATGCGGATGCGGATAAAGCAGTTGCAGAAGTCAGAGTTGCCGATAACGAAGTAATGGAAAACTACAAAGTGTTCAAAGGCGAAACAACTCCTGCCGAAAACAGTGAACAGCTCGTTTGCAGGGTAACTCTTACAGGCTTTGAAGAGAATTCAACCTATTATTATCAGTGGCATACCGGTAAGGGTTGGAGCAAGGCTTATAAATACGAAACAAAATCCTTTACCGACCATAAGATTCTTGTTGTCGGTGATATTCAGATTAACGAGGGTTATGACGGCGATTATACCGCTCAATCAGATGTTGGTTATTATTGGAATAATTTTCTTGCCGAAGCGCTTAAAAATAACCCCGATATCAGCTTTTTGGTAACACCCGGTGACAATACTTCAACGGGCGGCACTTGCGAAGAATGGCAGACTCTGCTCATCCCTGAAGCAATTAGAAGCCTGCCCATGGCAATGGCGATTGGCAACCATGATAAAAAGGGTATGACCTATAATTACTACACTAACATGCCCAATGAATATTTCGGCAGATTTTTTGCAGGTCTTGACCGTGACTTCTGGTTCAGATACGGCGATGTGCTCTATCTTTTCTTTGACTCAACATCGGGTAACGCACCTGACCATATGGCATTTGCTAAAGAAGCCGTTAAACTCAATCAGGATGCAAAATGGAGAATCGGCGTTGTTCATCACGGCATTTACGGCGCAGGTGATTCAATCGGAGATGCTGAAACAGAGATTCTTTTAAAAACAATTTTTGCTCCGATTTTTGAAATCTATGACCTTGACCTTGTAATCACCGGTCATACTCATTCGCAGGGAAGGTCACATTTCATGGAAAAAGGCAAAATAAAAACTCAGGCTCCTTCAGGCGGAACATTTACAAATCCGGAAGGCATTGTTTATCTTAATTCCAATGCGGTTTACGATTTTTCATCTTTTGAATTCGATGCTGAACATCTTGCTTATAAATTTATTGAGAATGATACAACAACCTATTCAACTATCGATTTTAAGGGTGACAAGCTGATTCTTGAAACAAGAAGAGGGGATAACAGCGAGCTTCTTGACAGCATTGTTATAGAAAAAACTGTTAATGAACATAATGACAATACATTTTCAAAGTTTATTGACAGAATGCTTTATAAGGTTGTTGAATTTGCAGGCTTTGTTTATACAATGATTGATAATCTTGTAAGACGTTTTAAATAATATTTAGAGAACTCATCCGAAAGGATGGGTTCTTTTTTAAATTAGACTTGCATTTTTATAATCAAAATGTTATCTTATATAAAGGCGAATAGCCTGAATTGAAAAAGGAGGTAATGCGATGGAAAAACAGCGTTCACTCAAAAATGCTGAATTTCAACACCCGAATAAAATCGGCTTAAAAGACGGAATCGGATATGCGCTCGGCGATGCAGGCAATCTGTTTATCCTTACATATGTTTCGTCATATCTCAAGGTTTTTTATACCGATATTCTTAAGCTTGGCGAATTAAAAATAACGGTCCTTTTCCTTATCGCAAGATTATGGGATGCAATCAATGACCCTCTCTGGGGCAGTCTTATTGCAAAAAAGAGACCTACAAAAGACGGTAAATTCAGACCTTTTATCAAATGGTTTGCAATTCCTCTGGGCATAGCGGCAATGCTCTGCTATATTGATTTCACTAAGTTTACAAGCAACAGCACTCTTGTTCTCATTCTTGCTTATGTAACTTATATTTCATTCGGTATGATGTATACAACAATCAACATACCTTATGGCTCGCTTGCTTCGGTTATTACCGATGACCCTGAGGGAAGAACTCTTCTTTCAACTTTCAGAACAATCGGCGCAGGCGTCGGCGGTGCTGCTCCGCTTCTTATTGCTCCGTCAATCATTTATACCGCAACAGGACAGTTCAACGCTGCAGGCAATGAAATCAAAACTGCCGATGCAAACGGCATGATGATTTTTGGAATCATAATGGGTGCTCTTTCAATCCTTGCTTTCTATGCTTGCTTCGGAATGACAAAAGAAAGAGTTCCGTCGGAAGAAGAGCCTCAGGTTGATATGAAGGGTATGTATAAGGGTATGCTTAAAAGCAGACCGTTTATTATGGCAGCTCTTTCGGGAATTCTTATCAGCGGTCAGCTTCAGTTCGGTTCGCTCAACCAGTATCTCTATAAAAACTATTTTGAGAATACGGGTCTCGGCGCAATCGGAACAATTGCTAACTATCTGCCCATGGCTATCATGATTTTCTTTATGCCCAAGCTTGTTAAAAAGTTCGGCAAAAAAGAGCTCTGCGGTTTCGGAACATTCTTCTCCGCTCTTGCTGCAATCCTTATGTATTTTGTTGTTCCTCATTGTGACAGACTTACATCTGGTCCCGTTGTTTTTATGATTTTCACATTCATAATCGGCTTCGGTTATTCATTTGTAAGTATCACAAACTGGGCTATCATTACCGACGTTATCGATTATCAGGAATATAAAACAGGAATTCGCAGCGAAAGTGCTGTTTATGCTGTTTACACCTTCTGCCGCAACCTTGGTCAGACTCTTGCTGATACAGGAGGAATTACTCTTCTGAGCAGAATTGCAGGTTATAACGGCGAAACAATGGCTGATGCAGGTTATATTCCGGGTGTTGGCGAAGGTATTCTGACTGTATGCACTATCATCCCTGCAATTGTTTATACCCTTGTTTTCCTTATCTTTAAATTCGGCTATAACCTTGATATGGGTAAGCTTGACGTTATGTATAAGGATCTTGCTCACAGAAAGGGCATTAAAACTGCAGGTGAAGAAAACCTTACAAGAAATCCTCAATAAACAATAAGACCTCTCCGATTTTCGGGGAGGTTTTTTCTTGAAATCACAACTATTATATGTTATATTCAATTTAACGAGGTGATCAGATTGGCATTTAATCTTATTGAAAAAACAAAAGAAAATATAATCATTGTTGCTCACAGAGGTGCATCGGGCGGAAATATTCCCTGCAATACCATGGCTGCTTACGAAATTGCTCTCATGCAGGGAGCTGATATGATTGAAGCTGATGTAAGCTGCAGCAGTGACGGAAAGCTTTTTCTTTTCCATCCCGGGATGGAAACTGACCATTTGAGCCGTGATATTTCTCTGCCTGACCTTACATATAAAGAAATCAGGAATATCCGCTATACCAATTTTGATAATACTCCCACGCAATTCAGAATCGCAGGTTTTGATGATTTTCTTGAACAGTTCAAAGGCAGATGTTTTATCAATATCGATAAATTCTGGCATAATCCTGAAAAGATTTATAAAGCGGTAAAACGCCACGGAATGCTTGATCAGATTCTTGTTAAGAGCAAGCTTTCAAAAGGAGTTACTTCTGTTCTGGAGGAGCTTTGCCCTGAGCTTGCATTTATTCCTATTGTTTCGGAAAAGCATCCAATGCATGAGAAATTGAAGAAGATGAGCATCAATTATCTTGGCGCAGAAGTCCTTTTCAAAAAGGATGATTCCTACCTTGCGAGCGAGGAATTCATTGATATGATGCATAAAGACGGCAAGCTTGTCTGGGTCAACTCAATAATTTATGATTATAAAGAGCAACTTTCGGGCGGACACAGCGATGATTCCGCTTTAACCGTTTCGCAGGATTACGGTTGGGGCTGGCTTGCGGACAGGGGTTTTGACTTTATTCAGACCGACTGGACAATGATGCTTGTAGATTATCTTAAGAAAAACAATAAATACTATAAATAAAAAATCCGCTCCGAGGAAAATTCTTCGGAGCGGTTATTCTTTTAGGGCATATAGGGATTCTCGCTGTATTCATAGTTATCAGGCATAATGTAAGGTCTGAAATAGTTTGCTGTAAAATCAATCGCCCACTGACCTTTTTTGCCTTCCCAACAGCTTGAATGAGGCTCAATAGAAAGCATTCCGTTATAATCTTTTGTATAAAGCAGGTCCATAATCGTTTTCCAGTCAGTCTGGTCCATGCCTGCAGGAGCATCGTCATAATGCTCGCCGTCAATTTCAACAGTACCTTTAAGATGGAAATGGAAGATTCTGTCGCCGAATTCAAGGATTTCTTTTAAATAATTTCCGTCGTGACCTATACAATGTGAGGGGTCATATTTAATTCCCATTTCAGGCACAGCTGAGAGAATAACTCTCCATGCCTCGGGCTCAACAACAAAGTTTTCCCAGCGGCAGTTATAGGATGCAATTTTAACGTTCTTATCTTTTGCAAAATCAACAAGTGTTCTGAAATAGTTAATTGCGATTTCGCAGTTTTCAAAGAAAGATTTATTGTCAGTATAGTTCACGCCGCAGTTATAAACAGGGCAGCCGATGATTGAAGCTGCTTCGATAAGGTTTTTATCGTTTTGCAAGGCTTCAGGGATAATCTCACCGTTATCATCGATTCTCTGCATTCCCCATCTGCCGATAGAACCGACTGAAACTTTATATTTTTCGCTGTATCCCCTGATTTCTTCTGCGTGAGAAAGGAATTCAGCCGAATCATAGTTATAGTTTACACAGAATTCAACCGCATCAAGACCTTTATCATGAACATAGCTGATGCAGCCTTCACTCCAACCGTTTATAATTCCGAGTTTCATAATATCACCTCATTTTTTTATAAATTATATCATCTGATTCTTCGGTTGTAAATACAAAAAAATAATTATCATATCACAACGATTTTTACGGATAATAACCGTGAGGTGATAATGTGAAATCCTTATGGATAAACACAGCGAATAAACCGATTTTTGAAGAGTTGAATACCGATCTCAAAACCGATGTTCTTATCATTGGCGGAGGAATAGCAGGTATTCTATGCGCATATATGCTTCAGAAATCGGGTGTAGATTACATTCTTATCGAAGCTGACAGAATCGGTAAAGGTGTTACACAGAATACTACCGCAAAAATAACCTTTCAGCACGGACTGATATATAATAAACTGATAAAAAAATACGGAATTGAAGCTGCAAGGCTTTATTTTGAAGCAAATAAAAAAGCATTGGATCGTTATTGGGAAATCTGCAAAAATATCGACTGTGATTTCAAGGAGAAAGATGCCTATGTTTATTCTGTAAGCAACAGAAAAAAGCTTGAAGATGAAGCTGAGGCTTATCTCAAAATCGGATTCAATGCAGAATTCTGCGATAAAACTGAGCTTCCTTTTGAGGTTACAGCTGCGGTTAGGGTTTCGGGTCAGGCACAATTCCATCCGCTCAGATTTATTTATTCAATAGCTGAAAAGCTGAATATATATGAAAACACAAAGGCAATTAATATTTCTCCGAATACAGTATTAACAAACAGAGGCACTATAAATGCGAAGAAAACTGTTATTGCAACTCATTTTCCGATTATCAATAAACACGGTCTTTATTTCATGAAAATGTTTCAGCACCGTTCATATGTTACCGCATTGAAAAATGTAAATCCTGTTAACGGGATGTATGTAGATGAGAATGAAAAAGGAATGTCTTTCAGGTCTTACGGTGATTTGCTTCTTTTAGGAGGTGGCGGTCACAGAACAGGTAAAAAAGGCGGTAACTGGCAGGAATTGCGTGAATTTGCAATGCAATATTTTCCCGATGCAAAAGAAGATTTTTTCTGGGCAACTCAGGATTGCATAACACTTGATTCTATGCCGTATATCGGTCAGTATTCAAAATACACATCCGATTTATATGTTGCAACGGGTTTCAATAAATGGGGGATGACTTCTTCAATGGTTGCTGCTGAAATAATAAAAGATTATATCCTGGAAAAAGAAAACCCTTTTAAAGAAATTTTTTCACCATCAAGAAGCATTGTTCATCCTCAGCTTGCCATAAACTCTGCTGAAACGGTATATAATTTATTAACCCCGACTGCTCCGAGATGTCCTCATCTCGGATGTGCCTTGAAATATAATGCATCAGAACATTCATGGGACTGTCCCTGTCATGGCTCAAGATTCGCCGAGAGTGGAAAACTCATTGATAATCCTGCCACTGATGATAAAAAGATGTAGAAATCAGCTATACAAATTCCAATTTATATGTTATAATATAATAAATTGGAGGTAAATATGGTTGTTTTATTCAGAAAAATAATTTCAGCAGTTCTTGCCTTTATAATTGCCGTTGTATCATCGGGAAGCAATGTTCCCGAAAAGAAATGTAACCCTGTTTTTAACGGAACTTTTCTTCAGTCATGGCTCAGCTCAACCTGGAGCGATGAGAGCTGGCAGCAAGAAATTGAATATATGAAAGAAGCAGGCATTGAATATCTGATTCTTCAGGATGTAGCGAACAAATCTTATAAATCATCGGGCGGCGCTTGGAGCGTTTATTACGATTCCGACCTCGATGTGTTTGACGGAGCAACAGTTTATCCCGATGTTATTGAATCGGCTTTACGCAACTGCAAAGACAGCGGTATAAAGGTTTTTATCGGTCTTGCGATGTTTGACGATTTCTGGACAGAGGGTGCAATCACCTCGCAGTATTCAGAAATGTGTGGGGTTGCCGCCGATATGGTTGAAGAGATTTATAACAAATATCATTCAAGGTATGCGGATTGCTTTTATGGCTGGTACTTCACGCCTGAATTCAATAATGTACTGACCTGCCAGATCAATATTAACGGAATGAGCAGGGGACTTAACCGAATTATTGATTCCATAAACAAATCAAATCCTGATTTGCCGCTCTTATTCAGCCCGTTCTTTGCCGAATACCTTGCGAACGGAAAGCTTTTAACGCTTGTAAATCTTGTGAGATTGCTTAACGGAATTAATCTGCGTGACGGCGATATTTTTGCGCCGCAAGATGCAATCGGCGCTTACTGGACATCTCCCGATAATCTCGAAAAGGTGTGGAAGATGTATTCGGCAGCAGTTGATTCCTGCGATGCCGATATCAGACTTTGGGCAAACTGCGAAAACTTCAGCCTTGCATTTGCTGATACTGCGCTTGACGGTATTCTCACTAGACCTGCAACAGAAAATACGCAGTCTGTTCCGTCAACCCTTGACAGATTTGTATGGCAGATGGATATTGCTTCAAAGTATGCCGAAAATATAATCACATTCTCTTATAATCATTATTTCAGCCCCGCTCAGGTTGATTCAATGTTTATTGAAACTTATCTTGATTATGTTGAAAACGGTTATCAGCTTGAATCGCAGGCTCCGCTTAAGCCTGAAAGCTTTGTTAAAACTGTATCAGATAACGGAATTGAGCTTTCATGGAACGAATCTGAGGATAATTTCGGCGTAGCTTATTACAGAATTGAAAAAAATGGTAAGTTTTTAACAAGAATTGAAATGTGCTACGGAGAAATAGCTTTATCTTTTATTGATTCTCAGGGAACGTTAGTCGATGAATATTCAGTTGTTGCTTATGATGCTGCGGGCAATGCTTCCGAATTGCTTTTTGCAAGCTGAAAGGAGAATAAAGAGAATTATGGCAGTTAAGTTGAATGAAAACAAAGAAATAGTTGATGCAATCCGGGAAGGGCTCAAAAGAAAAGGCGGTTATTGTCCTTGCAGGCTCGAAATAAAAGAAGAATATAAGTGTATATGCGAAGAGTTCAAGTCGCAAATTGCAGACCCTGAATTTGAGGGCTACTGTCATTGTATGCTATACTATAAATCAAAGGATTAAACGGAGGAATAATATGTCAGTTATAAAATTAACATCAGCAAATTTTGAAAATGAAGCTCTGAACTGCGATAAACCCGTTCTTGTTGATTTTTATGCGGATTGGTGCGGTCCCTGCAGAATGGTTGCGCCCGTCGTTTCCGAAATTGCGAAGGAACATCCCGAATATAAAATCTGCAAAGTAAATGTTGATGAAGAGGGTGCACTTGCACAGGCTTTCAATGTTTCGAGCATTCCCATGCTTGCTGTTATCAGAAACGGTAAGGTTGATAAAATTGTAATTGGCGCAAGAGATAAAGAAGCAATTCTTGCTCTCCTTGCCGAATAAAGAAAAACAGGGTGATAAAAATGGCAAAATGCAAGGTAATTTCTCACAGAGGAGCGAATAAAGAAGCTCCGCAAAACACTATTCCGGCTTTTGAAAAATCGCTTGAAATCGGCTGCGACGGTTTTGAAACCGACATTCATCTTACTGCTGACGGCTATCCCGTTATTTGTCATAACTATACAATTGACGAAACATCAAACGGTACGGGGGAAGTGAGGGCAAAAACTCTTGATGAACTCCGTACATACGATTTCGGCTCTTATTTCAGTGAAAAGTATGCGGGCACAAAGCTTCCGATTCTTGAAGAATTTCTTGATTTAAGCGCAAAGGGCGATATAGAAATAATGAATATCGAAATCAAACCTCCGCTTGACGGCAACTATGAAATAGTTAAGAAAACCATTGATGCCGTTAAAGAAAAAGGTCTTTTTGATAAGCTTCTTATTTCGAGCTTTGATCCGAAAGTTCTTGTTGAATGCAAACGAATTGACCCTGAATGCAAAACGGGCTATCTTTACGCACCCAACAAAGCTCATTTTTATAAAAAAATGCTCTTCGGCTATGTTAAGTTTGCAAAATCCATCAAAGCGGATTATCTGCATCCTCATTTCCTTGCCGTTACAAAAACTTATGTCAAGCGTTTACATAAAAACGGCATCAAGGTAAATGTATGGACAGTTGATAAACCCGAAGTTGCCGAAAGACTCCTTAAATACGGCGTTGACGGTCTAATTACGGATTTACCTGCAATGGCAAACGAACTCGTAAAAAAATACGAAATATAAGCGAATTTTGTTGAAAACACACATTGCTTATGATATAATTTAAAAAGTTTGGCGGTTTATTATGGCAATATTCAGAACCAATAATTCAAATGAAACAGAAAAGCTTGCTTTCAGGCTTGCTGAGGTTGTTCCTTACGGAAAAGTTGTTGCAATGTTTGGTGACCTTGGTGCAGGCAAAACCGCTTTTACAAGGGGATATGCAAAAGGTATGGGTATTGACTGCGACGTCAGCAGCCCTACTTTTGCTCTTGTTAATGAATACAGAGGCAACGGCAAAACCCTTTATCATTTTGATATGTACAGAATTTCAGGCTGGGATGATTTATATTCAACGGGATATTTTGATTATCTCGATGAAGGTGCAACGCTCATAATTGAATGGAGCGAAAATATTGAATCTGTTTTGCCTGATGACTGTATAAAAGTAACTATTACCAAAACAGATGATTTTAACGAAAGAATAATTGAAATCAGCGGAGTTGAAATTCTTGAAAATTCTATCAATTGATTCATCGGCAAAAACCGCAAGCGTTGCAGTAACAGAAGATAAAAAACTTCTGAGCGAGTGTTTTGTAAATGCGGGACTTACTCATAGCAGAACACTTATGCCCATGGTTGATAATGCTCTAAGACAGGCAGACCTTAAAATTGATGATATTGATGCTTTCTGTGTTAATTCAGGTCCCGGCTCATTTACGGGCATCAGAATCGGCGTTGCAGCTGTCAAGGGACTTGCTCTTTCTTCCGGCAAGCCTTGCGCAGGAATTTCAACGCTTGAGGCAATTGCTTATAATTTTATTGACGAAAATACAGTTATCTGCGCTGCAATGGATGCACGCTGCAATCAGGTATACGCAGCTTTGTTCAACGTTGAAAACAATACAGTTACAAGGATTTGCGACGATTACGCCGTACCGATTTGCGAGCTTGCCGAAGAATTGAAAAAAATAACCGATAAATCAATTATTCTTGCAGGTGACGGTGCGGAGCTTTGCTACAATTCAATGAAAGATTACGTTCAGAATATAAAGCTTGCATCCGAATTCAGAAGAAATCAGCGGGCTTACGGTACTGCTCTTGCAGCAGAAGCTCATATAGATTTATATAAAGATTCAGCGCTTCTTGCTCCCGTTTATCTTCGTATGCCTCAGGCAGAGCGCGAATTAAAGTTAAAAAAAGGAGAATAAAAACATGATAGCTCTCGGAAGCGACCATGCTGGTCTTGAACTCAAAAACGCAATCAAGCTTCATCTTGACGAAAGAAAGATTGAATATAACGATTACGGCACATATACGCCCGATTCAGCTGATTACGCAGTATATGCAGAAAAGACTGCAAGAGCGGTTGTAAACGGCGAATGCACTCTCGGTCTGCTTTTCTGCGGCACAGGTGTCGGTATTTCAATTGCCGCAAATAAGGTTAAAGGAATCAGAGCCTGCTGCTGCTCAGATAAATTTTCTGCCGAAATGACAAGACTTCACAATGATGCTAACATTCTTTGCCTTGGCGGCAGAGTTGTTGATGTTGAAAAGGCAATCGAGCTTGTTGATGTTTTTCTTGATACAAAGTTCAGCGGCGAAGAACGCCATATCAGAAGAATCGCTCAGGTTACTGACCTTGAAAACAGATTTTAATTCGGGAGGATTTTAAAATGGCAAAAATAGTTGTAATGGACCATCCGCTTATTCATCATAAGCTCACTATTCTCAGGAATGAAAAAACAGGTTCAAAAGAATTCCGAAATCTCATCAGCGAAATTGCAACTCTTATGTGCTATGAGGCAACAAGAGACTTGCCCCTCAAAGAGGTTGAAACAAAAACTCCCATATGCACAGCAAAAACAAAGGTTATTGCAGGAAAAAAGCTTGCTTTTGTTCCGATTCTCAGAGCGGGTCTCGGTATGGTTGACGGCGTTCTTTCTCTTGTACCTTCAGCAAGGGTAGGTCATATCGGTCTTTACAGAGACCCCGAAACTCTCAAGCCTGTTGAATATTATTGTAAGCTTCCTGCGGATATTGAGCACCGTGAGGTTATTGTTGTTGACCCGATGCTTGCAACAGGCGGTTCCGCAATTGATGCTATTACACAGATTAAGCTTCGCAAGCCCATGAGCATTAAATTTATGTGCATAATCGCAGCTCCCGAGGGTCTTGAGGCTCTTAAAGAAGCTCATCCCGATGTTGATATTTATATCGGTGCACTTGATGATTGCCTAAATGACCACGGCTATATCGTTCCCGGTCTCGGCGATGCAGGCGACAGAATTTTCGGCACAAAATAAAATGTTGATTATTGCAGCTTTTGGCGTTTCTTTACCAAACGCCAAAAGCTGCTGTTTTTGAGGATTTATGAAAAAAATAAAGATTTATTCGGAAGCCGTATATTTTATAGGTATAGCGCTGATAGCATTTGGTGCCGCTTTTATGGAGAAAGCGGGATTCGGACTTTCGATGGTTGTTGCTCCCGCATATCTTGTTTATATGAAGCTTTCGCAGTTCTGGAGCTTCTTCACCTTCGAAATGGCAGAATATCTTCTGCAGGCAGTTTTGCTTGTCGGCATGGTTGCGGTTATTAAAAGAATGAGGATTTCTTATCTTGTTTCATTCATAACTGCTCTTCTTTACGGATTTATCCTTGATAGTTCAATGGCTGCAATCGCATTCATACCGTCGGATGCAATGTGGGTCAGAATTATACTTTATATTGCCGGACTTTTACTTACATCCTTCGGTGTTTCAACATTGTTCAAAACATATATTTCGCCTGAGGTTTATGAGTTGCTCGTTAAAGAAATATGCGGCAAATTCAAAATCAGCATTCCGAAATTCAAAACCGCTTATGACTGCATCAGCTGCGTTCTCAGCATAGCAATGTCATTTGCTTTCTTTGGCTTCGGAAAATTTGTTGGAATCAACATCGGTACAGTAATTTGTGCACTCGTTAACGGCAAATTAATCGGAGCTTTTTCCGATTTCCTTGATAAGAAATTTGAATTCAAAGATAAATTTAATTTCAGACATCTTTTTGAATAAAGAAATACCCGTTGAGCCTGAAAACTCAACGGGTAAATTTTTTATTTATCTGCAGGCATCATATAGAAACTGAATTCGAGACCGTCGCTTCCGTCAACCTCAAACTGAGGAAGAACATCGGGGCCGCAGCTTGCTGTGCCCGTGCCTCTTGTGAAGCCGTCAATGTTGATAACAGTTGTGTTTTCATCATGAAGGTCTTCCTGGTGAGCAGCTTTCTGAAGAAGCTTCTGGCTGAATTCTCTTGCGTTAAAATTGAAATATTCATCATCGAAAGCAAACTTGATTCCGTCGCCGTCAGCATCTGTAACCTTGAGATATCTTACAGCGCATCTGTTGCCTGAATCCTGCGGTCTGATATAAGGCTCGTGCATATTTTCAACAGTTGTGTTGTAAACACCAACAATTGACTGTGCATAAATGTCGCAGAGATTCTCGCAGTCACCCATACCGTAATATTCGATATTTCTGAATGCTTCGGGCATTTCGAGTGTCAGACCGAATCTGGGCATATGAGCGGCAAGACGTTTATAAGATGAAGGTTTGAATTCTGCTTCAACCTTAATGCATCCGTTATCATAAACCTCATATTCAATATCAACTTTGCCTAGAATTCTTCCGTTCTTGTTGCTTCTGAGCTTGTATGAAACTTCAATCTCTGCCTTATTCTTTTCAAGTTCGGCTTCGAAATCGGTAAGAATGCAGGAATAATCGTCATAACCTGCTTTAATCCATTCTTCTCTGTAGTGTGTATCGTTATCGAGATAAGCTCTGTAAATGTTGGGGATAAAACCTTTTGCAAAAGCAGGGGAGGAATTGATCATTTCCTTGCCGTTCACAACATAGCTTTCAAGCATACCGTTTTCAACGGAGATGGTAACGGAACCGTTATCGAAGAATACAAATGTATTTTTGCAATCGCTTGCAATCTTGAGCTTTTCTGCGCCTTTTTCGGGCTTGAATTCATATTCTTCCTTGAGAGCAATCTGCTCAAAAGCAATTTCATCATCGCCGCTGTAATAATAAATGTTGAGATGGCAATCACAATCGCCCTTGGGAAGCTTGAAATCAAAGGGAATTTCAAGAGTTGTTTCGGGCTCGATATCAAGAACAGCTTCATCAACCGAAAGAAGATTGTTGCCGTTTTTAACTATTTCCCATACGGCGGTTATATATGAAGTGTTTCTGAATCTGTTTGTGTTGAGGAATTTGAGAGTATTATCTTCAAGGAAAGCTCTTACGGGTCTGTAAACGTTTTTCATCTGTTTTGCGCCGGTGTGAAGACGTCTGTCAGGATAAACAAGACCGTCAACGCAGAAGCAGCCGTCATGGCGCCATTCGCCGTGGTCGCCGCCGTAGGTGAATTTCAGCTTACCGTTGGGATGATAATATGCATGGTCGCTCCACTCCCAGATGCAGCCGCCCATAAGATTATCGTATTTATAGAAAATATCCCAGTATTCTTCAAGTCCGCCGGGTCCAACGCCCATTGCGTGGGCGTATTCGCAAAGGAAGAAGGGCTTGGGAGTATATTTCTTGCCTCTCTTATGTTTACCTGTTTTCTCGCAATCGGCATGGTTTGTATACATTTCAGAAACAACGTCATATGAATGTCTTTCGTTTCTTACAACGCCCTCATAGTGAACGGGAATTTCAGGGCAGACATCATGAAGATATTCGTAGCAGACATCGTGGCAGGCATAGCCGCCAGCTTCATTGCCGAGTGACCACATGATGATACCTGCACGGCTTCTGTCACGCAGATACATTCTCTTGACTCTGTCAAGATATCTTGGTGCCCATGCAAGGTCATGGCTGATAAGGTCAATATTGGCATGGGGATCACAGCCGCAGCCGTGAGTTTCGATATCCGCTTCATCAACAACATAAAGACCGTACATGTCGCAAAGAACAAGGAACTGTGCATCGGGAGGATAATGAGAAGTTCTCACAGCATTGACGTTGAGCGATTTCATGAGTTTTATATCTTTTTCATAATCGGCAAGAGTCATAACATAACCCGTTTTATAATGAGAATCGTGATGGTTAACACCCTTGATTTTGATCTTCTTGCCGTTAACGGTAAATATATCTTTTTTGATTTTAACGGTTTTAAAGCCGATATAATTTCTGACCGTCATAACCTCTTTGCCGTCTTTATAAAGAGTGGCAAAAGCAGTGTAAAGAGTGGGGATTTCAGCATTCCATGAAACAACATCAAGATTTTTGAAATCAACGCAAATATTGTTTTCGGCAGGAATGCACTTTTTTGCAACAAGCTTCTTTTTCTTATCATAAAGCTCTACGCAAACGTTATAATCCGAAACATCGCCGCTGATTCTGAAATTAACATCAAGATTCCAGCCCTTGGAGGTTTCTTTTGTTCTGTAATAAATATCATCAAGATAGGTTTCGGGCATTTCATAAAGAAGAACATCTCTGAAAATGCCGTTTTCTCTGAACATATCCTGACATTCGAGGAAGGTTGCGTTGGACCATTTATGGATTACTGCAAAAAGCTCATTTTCACCGTTGCAAAGATATTCAGTAATATCAAATTCAGCGGTATTATGAGCACCCTCGCTGTAGCCGACGAATTTACCGTTGATATAAAGGTCTATGCAGGGGATAACACCGAGGAACGAAAGGATAAATTTCTTGCCGTTTGTATCAGCGTTAAAAAGCTTTCTGTAAACTGCAACGGGCTGCTCGTTGGGAACATAGGGGGGAGCATCGTCAAAAGGATAGGGGCAGTTGATATAAGCAGGGCTGTCATAGCCGATTCTCTGCCATGTTGAGGGAACCTTGATTTTATCAAAAGCTACCGAATCCGTATCAATCTCATCGGGCAATTCAGAATTGCTTGCGTAATATTTGAAATCCCATTCGCCCGAAAGCAATCTTACCATATCGGAAGAAACTCTTTCTTTTTTGAATACGGTTTTCATCAGAGTATCTTTGGATGAATAGGGGATTGCATATGCTCTGCCTTCAAGCTTGTTGATTTCAAAAACAGAGAAATCGTTGAAATTGGTTTTGTTAATTCCGTATTTCATAATTTTACTGCCTTTCTTTTAACATTTTTATCATTATTTTAGCTGCCTTATAGATATCGCCGCAGCCGAGTGTGATTATCAGATCGCCGCTTTCTGCATTGTTGACGGCATATTCAGCCACCTCATCAAAAGTGTTGAACCATACGCTGCCGGGAATTCTTTCTGCAAGCTGAGATGTATAAATTCCGTAGGTGTTAATCTCTCTTGAACCCATTATTTCAGTCATGATGCATTTATCTGAAATTTGAAGAACTCTGACAAATTCATCGAAAAGAATAGAAGTTCTTGAATAGGTGAACGGCTGGAAAACAGCCCACACACGGTTATATCCCATGTTCATAGCAGTGTTGAGAGTAACCTCAAGCTCTTTGGGATGGTGAGCATAGTCATCAGCAATTGTAATGCCGTTGATTTTATCGAGAATTTCAAATCTTCTGCCTGCGCCTGTGAAATCGGCAATACCGTTAACACATTGCTCAAAGCTGACGCCGGAATACATTGCTGCCGCAATAACCGCAAGAGCATTATGAACATTATGTTCACCCGGAACAGAAAGCTTTACTCTGCCGAGAGCTTCACCGTTTACAATAAGCTCAAATGAATAGAATTCATTTTCATTTTTAATGTTCACTGCTCTGTAATTGCAGCTTTCGTTAAGACCGAAAGTGATAAGAGGTTTACCGCTTGCTTCAGATGCAGGAAGAGCAACCTCGGCAGATTCGGGGTCATCGCCGTTAAAAATTATAACCTTTGTTGCCATTGAAGCAAATTTCTTGAAAGAATTCTTAAGATTATCGAATGTTTTGAAATAATCAAGATGGTCTTCGTCAACATTCAGAATAACCGCAACATCGGGCGATAAATCAAGAAATGTATCAACAAATTCGCAAGCCTCGCAAACCATATGCTCACTGTGGCCGACCATACCGTTTGAGCCCGTAAGGGGAAGCTTGCCGCCGATAACAGCTGTCGGGTCAAACTCTGCTTCAATAAGAATCTGAGTAAGCATGGAGCAGGCGGTTGTTTTGCCGTGAGTGCCGCTTATACAGATGCTGTTGGGGTAAATTCTTGTTACCGCACCGAGAAGCTTGCTTCTCTCGAATGTCGGGATACCCGATTCAAGGGCTGCAACAAGCTCAGGATTGTCCTTTAAAAGTGCGGCAGTATAAACAATCATCTCTGCACCTTCGATATTTTCTGCTCTCTGACCCATTGCAACGGGGATGCCGAGCGAACGGATACGGGCAAGGGTATCGGTTTCGTTATTATCGGAGCCGCTGAGCTGATAGCCCTCTTTATGGAGTATTTCGGCAAGAGGACACATTCCCGAGCCGCCTATGCCGATAAAATGTATTCTTTTGACCTGTTTGAGGAGTTTGTCTATTTCAAACATATCAAATCTTCCTTTCAGTTTCAGATAAAAATATTATATTACATACTTTAGTAAAAATAAAGCCATTTTTAATAATTTTTATTTTTTTACGGTAACAAGCAGTTTTGTTTCACATAAAATGTAGTATCACGCCTAAGGAGGTGCTGATTTGAAACAAAATGATAAATTTTTAATTATCGGCGGAGATACCCGCCAGCTATATATGGCTGATTTTCTCGAAAAATCAGGCTATAACGTTGAAATCTACGGTTTACCTCAGCAGAAAAGAAAAAATACTGAAAATTTAAAAAATGCCGTTAAAGAATCAAACATCATTATTTTACCTTTACCGATATCAAAAGACGGCAGATATGTTTTTTCACTTGTACCGATGAGAGAAACAATCGATGATATTGTTTCAATGCTTTCGGAAAAACATATTGTTTTTGCGGGCATGCTCAGCAAACCCATGGAAATTAAGCTCGGAAAAAATAAAAGCGCAGTACACGATTATTTTAAAAGAGAAGAAGTAACGGTCATGAATGCCGTACCGACAGTTCAGGGAATTCTTAAAGCAATGATAGATAATATTGAATATACAATCAACTCAAGCCGTATTGCCGTTTTCGGTTACGGAAGAATTGCAACCGTTACTGCGGATGTTCTTTCTTCAATTGGAGCTCATGTAACCGTTTGTGCCCGCAAGTATTCCGACCTTGCAAGAGCAGAAACCAAAGGCATTGATTCATGTCTGATAAAAGATTTTATTCCCAGAGCGCACGAATTTGATATGATTATCAACACTGTTCCGTCTGTAATTCTTGATAAAAAACTGCTCAATTCTCTCAGAACGGAATGCCTTATTATTGATGTTGCATCTGCACCTTACGGAACGGATTTTGCAGCAGCATCGGAGCTGGGGCTTAATGCGATTCTCTGTTCTTCTCTGCCCGGTAAGGTTGCGCCGAAAACAGCAGGTGAAATTATAGCCAACGGAGTTCTCAACACCTTAAGGGAGGAATACTATGGATAAAATAACCGTTGGATTTGCCCTTTGCGGCTCGTTCTGCACGTTTTCATCTGTAATTGATGAAATGATTCATCTTAAAGAAAAAGGCTTTGAAATCGTTCCCGTTATGTCATATAACGCATATAATACCGACACTCGGTTCGGTAAAGCTAAAGACCATATCAGCAGAATAGAAGAAATATGCGGCAGAAAAATCATCGCTACAATAACGGATGCAGAGCCGATAGGACCTAAAAAGATGCTTGATGTTCTTCTTATTGAGCCGTGTACGGGCAACACAACCGCAAAGCTTGCAAACGGCATAACAGATACACCCGTTACTCTTGCCGCTAAATCCCACCTGAGAAATGACAGACCCGTTGTTATAGCTCTTTCAACAAACGATTCGCTTTCAGGCTCAGCAAGAAACATCGGAAAGCTTATGAACACAAGAAACATTTTTTTCGTACCGTTCCGTCAGGACAGTCCGGAAACGAAGCCCAGGTCAATGATTGCCGATTTTGAGAAAACGGAAGAAACAATTCTTGCCGCTATTAAAAATATACAAATTCAGCCGATGATTTCAGGTTAGAATATACTAACTACCACTTGAATTTTCATGCAATAAAGGTTAAAATATAACTGCCGAAAGAGGTGGTTATCATTGAATAAAATTATACTTAATGTTGACGGAATGCATTGCGCAGCCTGCTCTGCCGCCGTTGAAAGAGCCGTAAATAAATTGGAGGGTGTTGACTCCTGCAGCGTTAATCTGACAGGGGCCAATGCCCTCATTTCTTTTGATGAAGAAAAAGTAAACATTGACAGAATTATTGAGGCAATCAACAATGCAGGTTTTGAAGGTTCAATTCCTGAAAATAAAAGCAAAACCGAAAAAAGGGAAAAAGCCGAAAATGATGAAAAAAAAGCAAAACGCAGGCTTATATTTTCTGTAATATTTGCCGTTTCTTTATTCTATGTTTCAATGGGGCATATGTTCGGCGCTCCGATTCCTTCGGTTATTGACCCTGCAAATAATGCGGTTACTTTCGCTTTAACACAGCTTATTCTTGCCGTTCTTGTTATGATAAGCGGTTATGATATTTATAAGAATGCATTAAAAGCGGCAATCCACAAAAATGTAAATATGGATACACTGATTTCTATGGGCTCGCTCGCTTCGTTCTTCTACAGCATTTATTCCCTGACTGAAATCATAAACGGCAAAACTGAATTTATTCATCAACTTTATTTTGAATCTGCAGGACTTATTTTAACATTTATTCTAATCGGAAGATATCTTGAATCGGCAAGCAAAAAGAAAACAAATTCAGCCGTAGAAAAGCTTATGGATTTATCACCATCAACTGCATTTCTTGTTGTTGGTGACACAGAAAAAGAGGTTTCAACCGACTCCCTGAAAGCAGGAGATATTGTTGCCGTTAAATCAGGAATGACAGTGCCTGTTGACGGTGTTGTAATCAGCGGCAGATGCTCTGTTGATGAATCAATGCTCACGGGTGAAAGCTTGCCTGTTGATAAAATAGAGGGCTCGGAGGTTTTCGGCGGTACGCTCAATAATAACGGATATATAAGATTCAGAGTTACCGCAGAGTTAACCGAATCTGCACCTGCAAAAATTGCGGATTATGTTTCGCAGGCTCAGTCTACCAAGGCTCCGATTGCAAACCTTGCAAATAAAATCGCTTCCGTATTTGTTCCTGCCGTAATCGGCATTGCTCTTTTATCAGCAGCAATCTGGATGATTGCAGGTCAGCCTTTTGCGTTTGCTCTGAAGATTTTTGTTTGTATTCTCGTTATTGCCTGCCCGTGCTCACTCGGTCTTGCAACGCCGACAGCTCTTACGGTTTCCATGGGTAAGAGTGCATCGCAGGGAATACTGATTAAAAGCGGCGAGGCACTTGAAAGACTTAACAAGGTTGACACCATAGTTTTTGACAAAACGGGAACAATCACCAATGGCAGACCCGAGGTTGATGAATTCGTCTGTTTCAACGGATTTGATATGAGAGATGCTCTTTCTTATTTCGGCTCCGCAGAGCTGAAAAGCGAGCATCCGCTTGCAAAAGCAATTGTAAAGCATTGCACGGAAAATGAATTCAAAACAATTGAAACATCCGATTCCGAATTCCTTACTGGCCTCGGATTAAGATGCACTGTAAATTCAAAATCGGTTCTTTGCGGAAGCAAAAAACTTCTCTCTGCAAATGATATTGATATTTCAGCATGTTCCGATTTTTTTGATAAAGCATCTGAAACGGGTAAAACTGCTGTATTTATGGCTGTTGACGGTGTTCTTGCAGCCGGTGCATCAATAGCTGATTCTCTCAGAAACAATTGCACGGAAATTATATCCTCAATTAAATCTCTCGGAATTGATACTGCAATGTTAACGGGTGACAGCCGCAAAACTGCTGAAGAAATTGCAAAGCAAGCAGGAATAACCGAGGTTTATGCCGAGCTTATGCCCGAAAACAAGCTTGAAATAATTAATAAAATCCGAAGCGAAGGTAAAACCGTTGCTATGGTTGGAGACGGAATCAATGATGCACCGTCGCTCACCGCAGCAGATATCGGAATCGCCATAGGTTCAGGCACAGATATAGCCATTGAATCGGCTGACATCGTTCTTATGAGCGGTGATATAAGCGGCGTACTTTCTGCAGTAAAAATCGGAAGACGCACATTCAGAATAATCAAACAGAATCTGTTCTGGGCATTTGCTTATAATATTATTTGTATTCCCGTTGCGGCAGGTCTGTTATATGCTTTCGGCGGACCTCTTTTAAGCCCCATGATTGCCGCTGCAGCAATGTCATTAAGCTCCGTAACTGTAGTATCCAATTCTTTAAGATTGCGCAAAACACATCTTTAAGATTGCGCAAAACACATTAACTCTTGATTTGTACACAGGAATTTGATATACTGTTATTAATTATTTAAAATAATTGTTGTATTATGGAGGCGCAGTATGGGAAAACTTATTGTAATCGAAGGTCTTGACGGCAGCGGAAAATCTACTCAGGAAAAGCTTCTGCGTGATAAGCTTGCCGAAAAAGGCATTGAAATCAATTGCATTAAGCTTCCCAATTATGATGATCCTGCTTGCGAGCTTGTTAAAATGTATCTTTCAGGCAGATTCGGCAACGACCCATCAGATGTAAATGCTTATGCCGCATCGTCATTTTTTGCGGTTGACAGATATGTCAGTTATAATTGTTACTGGAAAGAAAAGTATCTTTCCGGAGAAATATTCCTTGCTGACAGATATACAACATCAAACGCATACCATCAGTTAACCAAAACTCCCGAAAGCGAATGGGATGCATATCTTGAATGGCTTGAAGATTTTGAATATAATAAGCTCGGAATTCCCAAGCCTGATGCCGTTATCTATCTTGATATGCCCATTGAAGTTTCACAGAAGCTGATGACCGGCAGATATAACGGCGATGAAAACAAAAAAGATATTCACGAAAAGAACGTTGACTATCTTAACAGCTGCCGTGCAGCAGCGGACTATTCTTGCAAAAAGCTTGGCTGGAACCGTGTTCTTTGCGCTGAAAACGGGAATCCGTTGCCGATTGAAGTTATTGCGGAAAAGGTCTTTGACGCTGTAAGCAAGGCACTTGATTTAAATTTATGATAAGATTATCGGTTAAATCGGATAAAAAAGGAATAATCAGCCTCTGGCAGGAGGCATTCGGTGATTCAGCTGAAGCTGTTGAGTTTTTTCTCAAGCATAAATATATTCCCGAAAATACAGTTATTTGTGAAGAAAACGGAAAGGTTGCCTCAATGCTTTTTTTGCTTGATGGTAAGCTGAATATCAAATCAGAAAAATATCATGCATATTATCTTTATGCTGCCGCAACCTTAAAGGAATTCAGGGGCAGGGGAATAATGGCTGAAATGCTTGATTTTTCCAAAAAACTTGCTGCAGAAAGAAACTTTGATTTTATCTGCCTTAAGCCTGCCGAAGATTCGCTTTACGGATATTACAAAAGGTTCGGATATAAGGAAATCTTTTCAACAAAAACAGTTAAAATCAATTCCGTTATCAAATCTGATTCTGATATTCAGGAGCCTTTAAGCAAGTCCGATATAGATACAATCAGAAACAGAGTATATAAAAATACGGATTGTTTTGAATGGGATAAAGCTTCAATTGAATATGCAATTCGGCAGCATAATTATTACGGCGGCAATACAATCAACAGATGTAAAGGGTATGTGCTTTACACTGCATTGAACGATAGTTGTCATGTAAAGGAATTTTGCTTTACACAAGAAAGTATGCTCAATATTCTTTCCGTGTTGCAAGCTCAAACAGGTTTTATTGAAATCTCGGTCGAATTACCGTGTGATTTTTGCTTAAACGGATATGATTATGAAATTCACAAAAACGGAATGGCTGTTGCAGTTTCCGAAAAAGCCGAATCAATTATCGAAGATTTAAACGGATTATACCTGAATTTAACTCTTGATTAAGGAGAATAATAATGTTGTATATGTTTTTTGCACAGGGCTTTGAAGAAGTTGAAGCCATTGCTGCTCTTGATGTTATCAGACGGGCCGATATTGGAATTAAAAGCGTGGGCGTTGGCTCAAAGACCGTTTGCGGATCTCACGGAATTCCCGTTGTTTGTGACATAACCGATGATGAACTTGTTGATTTTATCGGTCTTGATGGGATAATTCTTCCCGGCGGTATGCCCGGCACAACAAATCTTTACGAAAACAAAACCGTTAATAAATATATTGATTTTTGCGCTGAAAATAAGCTTTTGCTTTGCGCAATCTGTGCAGCCCCTCTCATTCTCGGCAGAAAGGGTCTTTTATATGGCAAAGAAGCTATTTGCTATCCCGGTTTTGAAGATGAGCTCAAGGGTGCTGAAATCAGCGAAAAATTTGTTTGCACAAGCGATAATGTAATTACCTCAAAAGGCATGGGCAGCGCCGTAAATTTTGGTCTTGCGATTGTTTCTTATTTTAAAGGACAGGCTTTTGCTGATAATCTTAAATCTACTTTGCAGTGTTCATGAATAAAAAAGATTTACGAAAAAAGTTGATTGTTGAAAGGGATACGCTTGGCATTTCCGAAAGAATTGAAACAGACCGCAAAATATTCAGCAGACTGATTGAAGATTCCAGCTTTATTTATGCTGAACTGATTTTAGTTTATGTTTCAATCGGCAGTGAAATTGACACAAAGGATATTATTAAATATTGTTTTGATTGCGGCAAAAGAGTTGCCGTTCCTTATTGTAAAAATAAGAAAATGGATTTTTACCTTATAAATTCATTTGATGATTTAACTTGTGTTCAGTTCGGAATACCGATAGTTGATGCCGATAACGCCGAAGCAGTTACCGATTTTTCCGATGCGCTTTGCATTGTTCCTGCTCTTTCGGCAGATGAATCAGGTTACAGGCTTGGTTACGGCGGCGGGTATTATGACAGATTTCTTTCCGAAAACATCGTTTCTGCTGTTTGTTTATGCAGAGATAAATTTTATTGCAGCAAGCTTCCCCGTGATAAATATGATATCAGAATTAAAAGAATTATTACGGAATCAAAAACCGTTGAAAATTAAAGGAGGTTTATACATATGAATAATGATAACTTCCCCGAAATCCCGAAAAAGCCCGAAAAAAAATTTACTGTCCATATCGACGATAAGGACTATATGACACCTCTGGAGCTTGATGAAATCACACCTCCTGCGGTCAACAAGAAAAAATTTGAGGTTCATATTGATGATTATGATGAACCACAGTCTGTTGTCAATGATAATCAGCCGCAGTATAAAGGTGAGATTTATTTTTCCAACAGAAAACCCGTTAAGCCTGAACCTGTTGAACAGGAGGTTTATAATGACCTCTCTCCAAACATTCAGCAACCTAAAAAAGAATCTTCTTCCAAGTCTAAAAAAAGCGTTAAAAAGAAGAAAACCAAGGTTAAGCGACACAGCCTGATTATTTTCTGTTCAATTGTTCTTATTCTGACTTGCGTAATGTCCGTTTACGGAATCTCGTGTGTAAATGATGTTCTCGCAATAAGCAGAACTGAAGAAAAGGTTAAAGTCACCATTCCTCAGGAAGCAACAACCGATGATATTCTTGATATTTTGAATACTAATGGTTTAATAAAACAAAAACTTTTCTGCAAGGCGTATCTTGAGTTAATTCAGATTTTTACCAGCAGTAATAAGAATCCCAAATACCTCAGCGGCGTTTATTACGTTGAAAAGAATCTCGGTCTTGAAGGTTTTCTGAACGAATTTAAGGTTTCTCATAAAGAATCTGACACGGTATGGCTTGTTTTCCCCGAAGGCTGGACAATCTATCAGATTATTGAGAAGGTTGATAAATTCGGCGTTTGCAGCAAGGAAGAAATGCTTTCCGCACTTAAAGAAGCAGATTTTGAGTTTGATTTTCTTGATAATATTGAACCTGACATTAACAGAACTTTTATGCTCGAAGGCTATCTTTATCCCGATACCTATGAATTCTATGAAGACAGCGATGCAAACAGCGTTATCAGAAAACTGCTTCAGGGTTCTGAAAACAAGTGGACCGAAGAGCATGAGCAGAGAATGCAGGAGCTTGGTCTTACAAGAGATGAAGTTCTGATTATCGCCTCAATCATTCAGAGAGAAGCGGCAAACGCTGACCAGATGGGCAAAATTTCGGCTGTTATTCATAACAGACTCAATAATTCCGCTTCATGGCCCACCATCGGCTGTGACTCAACAAAAAACTATATAACCTATTTCGTTACGGAGCATGTAAGCTCAGGTGAAGCTGCATCGTTCCAGAACGCTTATGACACTTATTCAATTGAAGGCCTTCCTCCCGGACCCATTTGTAATCCCGGAGAAGATGCTATTAATGCCGCTCTGTATCCCGATGAGGATTATTCCGATTATTATTATTTCCGCCATGATAAAAACGGTAAGATTTATATGGCAAAAACCCAGAGCGAGCATGAAGAAAACGGCAATGAAGTTTTAAAAGTAAACAGCCAGTATTAATTTGGAGTATTTTAATGAATAATTATCTTAAACCCGAGCTTCTTGCACCTGCAGGAGACAAAGAAAGGCTCTGTGCCGCAATCGAATACGGCGCAGATGCCGTTTATCTCGGCTCTGACCGTTTCGGAATGCGAACGGCAGCGGCAAGCTTCGGCGGTGATGAACTCAGGCAAGCGTGCGACTATGCTCATAAAAACGGTGCGAAGGTCTATCTGACCTGTAATACCGTTCCGAGAAATAATGAGCTTGAAGCGCTGCCCGATTTTGTTCAATTTGCAAAAGACAGCGGTGTTGATGCTTTCATCGTTACTGATATCGGTGTTCTCGGCATTATCAAAAAGCACGCACCCGATGTTGATATTCATATTTCTACGCAGGCAGGCATAACCAATTATGCTGCAGCAAGAGCTTTCTATGAAATGGGCGCAAAGCGTATCGTTACTGCAAGAGAAATTTCGCTCGAAGAAATTGCCGAAATTCGTGCCAAGACACCGAAAGAGCTTGAAATTGAATCATTTGTTCACGGCGCAATGTGTGTTTCTTTTTCGGGCAGATGCCTTCTCTCGAATTATATGACAGGCAGAGATTCCAACAGAGGAGACTGTGCTCAGCCCTGCAGATGGCGCTATTCTCTTCTTGAAGAAAAACGTCCTAATGAATATTTTCCCGTTGAGCAGGATGAAACGGGAACTTACATAATGAATTCAAGGGATATGTGTCTTATAGAGCATGTTGCGGAGCTTGCGCAGGCAGGCATCAGCAGCTTCAAGATTGAAGGCAGAGCGAAATCCGCTTACTATACTGCCGTTTCCGTTAATGCTTACAGGTGCGCTATCGACGGCTATGTCAAATCAGGCTTTGACCCTCTTTACAAACCCGAGGAATGGATTCTTGAAGAGGTCAGAAGAGCCAGTAACCGCCAGTATTGCACCGGCTTCTATTACTCAACGCCAATGGATGATGCCCAGATTTTTTACAGAGGCGGTTATGTGAGAGAATTTGATGTTGCAGCTATTGCAGAGGATTGGAAAGACGGTGTTCTCTATGCATCGCAGAGAAACAGATTCTTTGAAGGCGATGAGCTCGAGGTAATGATTAAAGGTGTTGAGCCAATAAAAGTAACTGTTAAATCTTTAAAAAACGAAGAAGGGGAGCTTATTGAAAACGCACCTCACCCCATGATGAAGCTTAGCTTTGAATGTCCTGTTGAAATCCCGGCAGGCTCTTATCTGCGTATGGAGCGCAAGGGCGGTGTTATCCTTTGAATTCAAGCTATATAGCGGTTTTTATACTGATTTTTGTTGTGCTGATAACAATTCAGCAAAGAAATAATTTATTGCGTTTGATTATAAGACGCAAAAAACAGAGAAGAGGTAATCTCTCAATGAATGAAATTATAAAAAATTATATCGGCAAGGATTGCGTGATTTATTTATCCAATTCAAGCTCTGTTATTACAGGCTGCCTTATCAGCCTTAACGATAACTGGATAACCGTTAAAACAAAAGACGGCGATGAGATTCTGAATATCGATTATATAGTCAGGCTCAAAGAGCATCCCGTTAACTCCAAGGGTAAAAAGAAACAGATTTTCTGAAATAATTTCATATAAACCGTAGCATAATTAAAGCGTTGGTTAATCATACCGACGCTTTTTTAATTTTATAATGTTTTGGTTAAAATTTTCATCATTTATTAATCAACAGATTGTGCTTTTGCTTGACATTGAAACAATATGTGGTATAATGATATCGGTAAAATTTGCGTTTAATGGGAGGATTAACCGAATGGCTAAAAAACCCGAGTATAATAACGAAAGCATGACTCTTTTAAAGGGTCCTGATAAGGTGCGTAAAAGACCTGCTGTTATCTTCGGTTCTGACGGTCTTGACGGCTGTCAACACGCTGCGTTTGAAATTATTTCAAACTCAATCGACGAAGCAAGAGAAGGCTTTGGTAACAAGATAATCGTTACAAGATATGCTGACCATTCAATAGAGGTTCAGGATTACGGCAGAGGCTTGCCTGTTGATTATAACAACAAAGAAAAACGCTATAACTGGGAGCTTGCTTTCTGCGAAATGTACGCAGGCAGTAAGTATGATACAAATAACAACGGCAGCTACGAATATTCGCTTGGTCTTAACGGACTCGGTCTTTGCTCAACTCAGTTTGCATCCGACTATATGGAAGCTGAAGTGCATACGGGCGGATACAGATATCTGCTTAACTTCAAAAAGGGTTTCATCGTTGGCGATATGGTCAAGGAGGAATACTCCAAAAAAGATACGGGCACAAGAATCAAATGGCTGCCTGACCTTGATGTTTTCACAGATATCGATATTCCTCTTGAATATTTTCAGGATACGCTCAAGAAGCAGGCCGTTGTAAACGCAGGAGTAAAGTTTATTCTTAAAAATCAAGTCGGCAAGGGCTTTGAAACTTATGAATATCTTTATGAAAACGGAATTGAAGATTATGTTAAAGAATGCGTTGGTGAGAACGCTCTGACATCTGTTCAGACATGGCAGGGCGATGCAGTCGGCAGAGACCGTGAGGACCTTGCTGACTATAAGCTCAAGATGAATATTTCGCTCACTTTCTCCAACAAAATCCAGCTTAAGGAATTCTATCATAACTCAAGCTTCCTTGAAAACGGCGGCTCTCCCGACAAGGCAACAAGGCTTGGTTTTGTTGCACAGATTGACTCATTTTTAAAACAGAATAATAAATATCAGAAAAGCGACAGCAAGATAAGCTTTCAGGATATTGAGGATTGCCTTGTGCTTGTAATTTCGTCTTTCTCAACGCAGACCTCATATGCCAACCAGACCAAAAAGGCAATTACAAATAAGTTTATTCAGGAAGCAATGACGGATTTCATAAAGCATCAGCTTGAAATCTATTTTATTGAAAATCCGCTTGAAGCAAACAAAATTGCCGATCAGGTTCTTATCAATATGCGAAGCCGTATAAAAGCCGAAAAAACAAGGCAGGGCATGAAAGAATCTCTTATTCAGAATGTTAATAATCTTACAAACAGAATTCAGAAATTTGTTGACTGCCGCAGTAAAGACCCTGAACTCCGTGAGCTGTTCATAGTGGAAGGTGACTCGGCGCTCGGTGCCTGTAAGCAGTCCAGAAACTCCGAATTTCAGGCGATTATACCCGTTAGAGGTAAAATTCTTAACTGTCTCAAATCGGAGTATGACCGCATATTCAAGAGCGATATCATAACTGACCTTATCAAGGTTATCGGCTGCGGAGTTGAAGTTCCGTCAAAGCACAAATCAGGCAAGGATATGATAAGCTTCAATATTGATTTGCTTCGCTGGAGCAAAATCATAATCTGTACTGATGCCGATGTTGACGGTTTCCATATCAGAACTCTTATCCTTACAATGATTTACAGGCTTATGCCCACTCTTTTTGAGGAAGGCAAGGTATTCATTGCCGAATCGCCTCTTTATGAAATCACATGCGGCGACGAAACATGGTTTGCTTATACCGAAAAAGAAAAAGCCGATGCTCTCGAGCAAATCGGCAACAAGAAATACACTATTCAGCGCTCAAAGGGTCTCGGTGAAAACGATCCCGATATGATGTCGCTCACAACCATGAATCCAACAACAAGACGTCTTATCAAAATTGAGCCCTCAATGGCAGAAGCAACAGCTGAAAAGTTTGATTTGCTTCTTGGTGATAACCTTGCAGGCAGAAAAGATTATATTGCGGAAAACGGTCATCTTTATCTTGACCTGACCGATGTTTCTTAAACTGACGGAACGGAGATTGAATTATGGCAAAGAAAAAAAATAAAGACATAACCGCTTCGCTCAGAAAGCTTGATGATAAAACCCATATCCTCGGTGCGGGTGAAGTTGTTAACCAGCAGATTGTTGATACTCTTGAATTTAACTTTATGCCCTACGCCATGAGCGTTATAATGAGCCGCGCAATCCCTGAAATTGACGGCTTCAAGCCATCACACAGAAAGATTCTTTATATGATGTATAAAATGGGTCTTCTGACAGGCGCAAGAGCTAAATCGGCAAAGATTGTCGGTCAGGTTATGCAGCTCAATCCCCACGGCGATGCAGCCATTTATGACACAATGGTTCGTCTGTCAAAGGGCTATGAAGCGCTGTTGCATCCCTATGTTGATTCAAAGGGTAACTTCGGTAAAGCATTTTCAAGAGATATGATGTGGGCTGCATCGAGATATACCGAAGCAAAGCTCGAGAAAATATGTGCAGAGTTGTTTTCGGATATCGACAAAGATACCGTTGATATGGTTGATAACTTTGATAACACCATGAAAGAGCCTGCTCTTTTGCCCGTTACTTTCCCCAGCGTGCTTGTTAATGCAAATACAGGCATTGCCGCAGGTATGGCAAGCTCCATCTGCTCGTTCAACCTTGAAGAAGTGTGCAAAACAACAATTGAGCTTCTGCGCAACCCGAAGCACGATGTAGCGGATACTCTTCTTGCGCCCGATTTTTCAGGCGGCGGTCTGCTTATTTATAACAGAGAAGCGATTGAAGAAATTTACCGCACGGGCAGGGGAGGCTTCAAGGTCAGGGCAAGATATAACTATGACAAAGCCAATAACTGCATCGAAATAACCGAAATTCCTCCCACGGCAACCTCCGAGGCGATAATTGATAAAATTATTGAAAAAGTCAAGCTCGGCTCAATCAAGGAAATCAATGATATCCGTGATGAAACAGACCTCAGCGGTCTCAAAATCACAATTGATATCAAAAAGGGTACAGACCCTGATAAGCTGATGAAAAAGCTTTACGCTTCAACTCCGCTTCAGGATACCTTCTCATGCAATTTCAATGTTCTTATCAAGGGAAATCCGAGAGTTCTCGGCGTTAAAGAGCTTCTGAATGAGTGGATTGATTTCAGAAGCGACTGCGTAAGAAGAAGAACTGCTTTCGACCTCAAGAGAGCAAAGGACAGATTGCATCTTTTGAGAGGTCTTGAAAAAATTCTGCTCGATATCGATAAAGCAATCAAAATTATCCGCAACACCGAAGAGGAAAGCGAAGTTGTTCCCAACCTTATGATCGGCTTTAAAATCGATAAGATTCAGGCTGAATATGTTGCTGAAATCAAGCTGCGTCATCTTAACAGAGAATATATTGTCAAGCGTCTTCAGGATATCGAAAAGCTCGAAACAGCTATTCAGGACCTTGAAGATATCCTCTCAAATCCGAAACGCATCAAGCAGATTATCATTTTTGAGCTTAAAGAAGTTATCAAAAAATACGCAAAGCCCAGAAAAACCGAGATTATCTATTCCGCTGAGGTTGAAGAAACTGCAGTTGAAGAAGAAATTCCCGATTATCCCGTGCATCTGTTCTTCACAAGAGAAGGCTATTTCAAAAAAATCACTCCTCTTTCGCTGCGCATGAGTGCATCTCACAAGCTCAAAGAGGGTGACGAAATAATTCAGACCTTTGAAACAACAAACGCAAAGGAACTTCTTTTCTTCACAAATAAACAGCAGGTATATAAAACAAATGCTGCATTCTTTGATGATTCAAAGGCAAGCGTTCTCGGTGATTTTGTTGCAGCAAAGCTTGAAATGGACGAGGGCGAAGTGTCCGTTTATATGGCGGTTACATCCGATTACAGCGGATATATGCTCTTCTTCTTTGAAAACGGCAAGGTAGCAAAGGTTGATATGAATGCATATCATACCGTTACAAAGAGAAAGAAGCTCATCAAGGCTTATTCCGATAAATCTCCGCTCGCCGATATTATGTATATTGCTGAAGATAAGGAGCTTGTTGTTTCATCAAGCGCAGGCAGACATCTTCTTATCAACACAGCGGTTATCCTGCCCAAAACAACAAAGGATACAATCGGCGTTGGTGTTATGACTCTCAAAAAAGGTCAACGTCTTATGAGTGCAAGAGATTACCGTGAGGGTGAATTTGCAAAGCCCTACAGATATAAAGCAAAGAACCTGCCTGCTGCAGGCGCTCTGCTCAGCGCCGAGGATGAGGCAGAGCAAATATCACTTTTCCCGGAAGAATAACAAAGAACCGCCCGAAGCCAAAGCAAGCTTCAAGCGGTTCACAGCAGATATAAATCAGCAAACGCGTTTGATTTTCATCTGCATAATTATATTCTGCAGATATTTTTTAAAAATTCCATGCACTTTTTGGAAATAAATTTAAAAAACATCTTGCATTTATTAATTTTGTGTGTTAAAATCCTTTAGTACAATATTTTTTGGAGGTCAGTTTAATGGCTTGGTATGAAATCGCATTAGGCATCGTGCTTATTATTACATCAATTGCTCTTATTGCAATCGTTCTTTTACAGGAAGGTCGTTCAGCAGGTCTTTCAGGCGCAATAGCAGGCGGCGCTGAAACATTCCTCGGCAAAAACAAGAGCAAGACAATTGAACAGAAGCTTGTTAAAATCACAAAGGTTCTTGCAGGTATCTTCTTTGTTATTTCTCTCGGTGCAAATCTTCTTTTCCTTTTCATGAAATAATAAGTATCCGAACCGCTCAAGCGAGCGGTTCTTTTTCTTTTATTCGCTAAATCTTTTTCTTAAGCGTTCCAGAACCTTTTTCTCAATCCTGCTTACATAAGAACGTGAAATATTAAGTCTTGATGCTACCTGCTTTTGTGTGTAAGGAATTGTGTTATATAATCCGTATCGCATGATTATAATTGTTTTTTCTCTTTCATCCTTGATTTCTTCAACGAATTTGTAAAGCCTCTCGGATTTTATATTCAAATCAATATTTTCAATTATGTTATCATCTTCGCTGATTATATCAATCAGAGTCAGGGGATTTCCCTCACTGTCGGTATCGATAGGTTCATTGATTGATATTTCCTGCGAATTTTTCTTTTTGCTCCTGAAATACATCAGAATTTCGTTTTCAATGCAACGGGAAGCAAACGTAGCAAGCTTTATACCCTTACTGTCATCAAATGAGTTAACTGCTTTTATAAGACCAATTGTTCCGATTGAAATCAAGTCATCCTGTTCTTCAGAGTTTGAATAATATTTTTTAACAATATGAGCAACAAGTCGCAGGTTATGTTCAACAAGCTTGTTTTTTGATTCAATGCTTCCTTTCCTGAAATTATCAATGCATTCCTTTTCTTCTTTTGCGCTCAGTGCAGGAGGGAATGAGCTGCCGCTGCGAATGTGTAACGCAAAAAAGAGCATACCCTCAGAAATGAGCTTCATCAGCAAAGCTATCAAATTTCACACCTCAGAACCTATAAATTTCTGTTTCCGAATTCACAGATAGTATTAATATATTATCCGACCTGAAAATAATGATAAATATTACTCAAACAATGATATAAAACTTGCAATTATCAAAAAAAGGATATATAATGTAATAAATATAATGCGGAGGTATGTTTATATGGAAAAAATCAAACTCGGTGCGCAGCTTTATACTTTGCGTGATTATATACAGAATTATGAAGACTGCGAGGCAACCTTCAAATACCTTAACGGTATCGGAATCAATGTTATTCAGATTTCGGGCATCGGTCCGATTCCTGCCGATAAAGTTGCATATCTCTGCGAAAAATATAACATGGATGTTTGCGTAACTCATACATCGTTTGACAGAATGCGCACAGACCTTGATACCGTTATGAAAGAGCACAAAATGCTCGGCTGTGACACGCTCGGTATCGGAGGCATGCCCCAAGAATTCAGAAAAGATGAACAAAGTCTTCGAGAATTTATAAAAATAACAAGTGAAATCGGTAAAAGAATGCACGATAACGGCTTACAGTTTGCTTATCATAACCATGCATTTGAATTCGAAAAGCTTGATAACGGCAGACGAATCTTTGATATGCTTATCGAAGATACAAAGCCCGAAGAATTCAGCTTCATCGCTGATACATACTGGATTCAGTATGGCGGAGCTGATGTTTGCGATTATATTGAAAAGATTGCAGGCAGAATGAAGGTCTGCCATTTCAAGGATTACAAATTCAAAGATGACAAGCCTGCGTTTGCTGAAATCGGAACAGGCAACCTCAATCTTGATAAAATTTATAACACCTGCAAAAAGAGCGGTGTTAAATATATTGTTATTGAGCAGGATATCTGCGAAATTGACCCGAGAGAATCAATGGCAATCAGTTATAAAAATCTTGTTGAAATTGCAAAGAGGAATGAAAAATGAGCCTTTTGCCCATTAAAATAACCGTTCTTACGGACACACATTATTATTCCCTCAAAAGCGGTTCAAGCGGAAAAGCATATGAAACTGCAAGCGCAAAAAGCCAGAAGCTTCTTGCTGAAAGCGGCGAAGTGCTTGCAAGCGCATTTGAGCAGATTGCTGCCGATAAAGAGAGCGATATTCTTCTTATCAGCGGCGATGTTACCAACAACGGCGAGCTTACCGCTCATTCTGAATTCATTTCCATGCTTCGTGATTTAAAAGCAAAGGGTAAAAGAGTTTATGTTATAACCGCAACGCACGATTTCAGAAAATCGGGCGATACGGATGCCTATGACGGTGACAAAACAGTCAAAACTCCTTCTGCTACAAGAGATATGCTTTTCGATTTATATCGTGAATTCGGACCTGATGAAGCAATTTCCGTTCACCGTCAAAGTATGTCTTATGTTGTTCAGCTTTGTGACGGTTTAAGGCTTTTTGCTCTCAATGACGATTCAAACCTTACGGGCAAAAGCGGTTTTTCGGATGAATGTTTTGAATGGATAACCGAGCAGGCAGAAAATGCACGGAAAGACGGTCAGTTCATTATTGCCATGACCCATCATCCCTTGATTGCACCTTCACCGATTTATGAGCTTATCGGCAAAGGTGATATGCTCGGCGATTATGAGAAACGTTTGCCTCAGCTTGCAGACCTCGGCATTCAGTTCATTTTAACGGGTCACACCCATATCCATAATATTTCCGCACATCAGAGCGACAGAGGCAATGTTATTTATGATATTGCAACGGGCACGGTAATCGGTTATCCGGGTGTTATCAGATATATAACAATTGACCCCGAAAACGGCTTTGTTAAGGCAACAACAGGCTATGTCAACGAACCCGAAAGCTTTAAAAAATCAGGCAGAATGCTCACGGAGGTTTTCGAAAATCAGCTTATCGGCACAATTAGAGGCATGATTGAAACTGCGGGCAAAGACATAGATAAGCTTGCTGATATGGCAACCTCAATCAGCATAAAGCCGAAAGTAATTTACAAATTCGGTTGGATTATCAAGCCTGTTTTCAAATTCCTTAATTCGCTTAAAGTTGGCACTGTTGCAAAATGGACAAAAAAGGAAACCGGTCTTAAGCCTGAAGATTATGCTGATATCAAAGATAAAAAGGTTGTTGATATCATAACGGAGCTTGTTATGAATCTTTTCGGCGGCGAAAGCAAATATCCGCCCGAAACTCCGACCTATAAAATAACAATCGGTTTTCTTGGCATAATAGACAGCATTCTCCGCACTCTTCATATCGACCTGAAAAAGATATTGAAAGTTGTGCCTGATGCAGTGAGCCTTGTTGAGCCGCTTCTCTACAGCGCAAGATTTGATTCCTATAATTCCGATTTAAAGATTTACCCCTATATCAGGGAAGGGGAGAACGGTGAAAAGATTAAAGCTCCCGTTAAAGCCGAAACAGTTAAAAAGAGTAAAAAAGGACCTGCAATTTTAATTTTCGCCATTCTTTTTCTTTTAACTTTTTTACCTGTGTGGTTAATTATAATTCTTTGTGCTTTTATAAATAATCAGATTAAATTCGGAAAAAAACTCAAATAATTATTTAAGGAATGATTTTATGGATTTTCAGAGTGAATCATACATCAAAGAATTAACTCAGGAAATAGAAATGCTCAGAAGCGAAAATAAAATTCTTAAAGAAAAAATAAACGCAATTTCTCAGATTCTTAATGATTGCGATTCAGATTCCGAACAGGTAATTCAGGAAGAAGAAATTCTTCAGGCAGAAGAGATTAAGACTGAAGAAGCCAACGAAATCACAGAAGATTCTTTAAGCCTTGGATTTGACAGTCTTAAAGAAGAAATCGATTCCTTGAAAAATCTTCTGAAAGAATGCTGAAAATTCATAAGAACATAATATTCAGTTAATTTTTCGGTTTTATTTTATAAATAATTCCAATAATGAGGAGGTATCGTGAATTGAGTAAACAAAAGGGCAAATCAAACGACAGCCTTGCCAAAAGAATATCCAGAACAACTCTGCTTACCATTCTCGGATTCTTTTGCATATGCATCTTAACTGTTGTTGTTGTTGCGTCATATGTTCTTTTCAACGCAATGTCATTTGTTAACGGCAATCTCGCAATTGACCTTGAAGAATATAAGGCAAACCAGAACCAGACATCGTTTATCTATGCTTATGATGATAACGGCGCTCTTGTTGAGCTTGCAAGGCTCCACGGCGAAGAAAACCGCGTCTGGGTTGACCTTGACGATATGTCGCCTCACATGAAGGATGCGTTTATCGCTCTTGAGGATACAAGATTTGAAACCCATCACGGCGTTGACTGGAAAAGAACAATTGGTGTTATTGTTAAGCCCTCAAACGTCGGTCAGGGCGGTTCAACAATCACGCAACAGCTTATAAAGAACCTCACAGAGCAGAATGAAGTTACAATCGTTCGTAAATTCAACGAGATTCTGACAGCTCTTAATCTCGAAAGAAACTACAATAAAGATAAAATCATTGAAGCCTATCTCAATACGCTTTACCTCGGCAGCGGTTGCTACGGCGTTAAAACTGCAAGCGAAAAATATTTCGGCAAGGATGTTTCCGAGCTGAATGCTGCTGAGTGCGCAGTAATTGCATCAATCACACAGAAGCCGACAAAAAACAATCCGCTTCTCAATCCCGAGAATAACCGTGAACGTCAGCTTTATTGCCTGAAGCAAATGAAAGCTAACGGCGCTCTTACAGAGGCTGAATACAAAGAAGCCTGCAACTATGAGCTTATTTTTACAAACAGTGAAAAATATGTTCCCGATGAAGAGGAAACAACGGTTGTTGAAGAAGAAAAGAAAATCAACAGCTTCTATGTTGATTATGTAATTCAGTGTGTCCGTGATGACCTGATGAAAGAATACGGTTATTCCAAGCAGCAGGCAATTGACGAAATTTATTACGGCGGACTTAAGATTTATGCTGCAGTTGACCTTAAGGTTCAGGAAGAGCTTGAGGATGTTTATGTTAACAGAATAAATTTCCCCGACCTTTACAGCGATGAAGATGATGTTCCCGTTCAGTCTGCAATGACAATTATGGATTATAACGGCAGAGTTGTTGCAATCGTCGGTCAGGCGGGCGAAAAAACCGAAAACAGAGGTCTTAACAGAGCTGCTAATTCTTACCGTCAGCCCGGTTCAACAATCAAGCCCATCGCTTGCTATGCCCCTGCAATTGAGCTTGACCTTTGCAACTTTTCTACAAAGATTCTTGACTATGCAATTCCCGTTAACGGTAAGCTCTGGCCTCATAATGTTAATGAAACCCTCGGTTCTAACAGTAAAGTTACCGTTCAATATGCCATTCAGGAATCACACAACACTGTTCCTGCAAGAATAATCAACTATGACCTCGGAATGGAAAATTCTTATACCTATCTTTCCGATGCGTTCCATCTTTCACGCCTTGATGAAAAAGAGGATAAGCAGCTTGCTCCGCTTGCAACAGGCGCTCTTTATAACGGAACAACAACCGTTGAAATGGCAGCCGCATATGCAACTTTCGGCAACGGCGGTCTTTACTATTATCCATATTCATATTATAAGGTTACCAACAGCAAGGGCGATGAAATCGTTCTAAGCAATGAGCAGCCTGAAAATCACAGAGCCACTTCCGAAGAAACCTCCGATATCAAGTGCGAGGTTCTACAGACAGTTGATACAAGCTATTACGGCAAGGGCTCCAATGTAAGAGATTTTCAGATTATGGCTAAAAC
>JAZNPG010000080.1:0-9224 GCA_045589555.1 Acutalibacteraceae bacterium | reverse complement strand
TTTGTGATGACTTTTCAACAGTTACCGTTACCTTAGCCTCTAAATCAGGTCCGAAAAATTTCTCAATTTTAGCGAGTTTTTTCTCGGCATGTTCCTTAAAAGAGTCTCTCGGTGAGCATTTGCGCCCTGTAATTGTAATCTTCATACAGTCATCCCCTTTATTTAGCATTGAAGTCTTTTGACCTCAACAAAATTGTAGCATATATACACAAAAAAATAAAGAGTTTTTTTAAATATTTTTATAAATGTTATAAAAAATTAACAATTAGGCATTGTTTATGACATATATGAGAAACAATCGGGCAAAGCATCAGATAACCGCCGATTCATGCCTTGTAACATGACAGCCCACATTAACGGCCACGGGCAGACCTGCGATGTGGGTGGGCGCTGCCTCAATTGCAACAGCAAGCGCAGTTGTTTTGCCGCCGAAGCCCTGAGGACCTATATCAAGCATATTAACTTTTTCGAGAATTTCCTTTTCCATCGATGAATAAAACTCATCGGGATTGCTTTCGCTTATATTTCTGCAAAGCGCTTTTTTTGCAAGAAAAGCACACTGCTCAAAGGTGCCGCCTATTCCGACTCCAAGCACCATCGGAGGGCAGGGATTGCTGCCTGCTGTTTTGACAGCTTCAACAACATATCCGATTATATCCTCTCTTGTTGCAGCAGGAGTGAGCATCTTAAGACTGCTCATATTCTCGCTGCCGAAGCCCTTGGGTGCAACAGTGATTTTAATTTTATTACCGTCAACTATTCTCGTATGGATAACTGCGGGGGTATTATCACCTGTATTGACTCTGCGCAGAGGGTCAGCAACAACCGAGCAGCGAAGATAACCTTCGGTATAGCCTCTTGAAACACCTTTATTGACTGCCGCTTCAAAGCTTCCGCCGACAAAATGAACATCCTGTCCGATTTCGGCAAAAACAACCGCCATACCCGTATCCTGACAAACGGGAATATCAAGCTCCCTTGCAGCATCGAGGTTTTCTTTAAGTGTATTCATTATGCTTTTCGGAAGCTCGCAAACCTCACATGCAGCGCATTCAACGATTCTTCTTTCAAGATCTTCAGGTAAAACCTTGTTTGCGCTTATGCATAAATCTCTGACGGTCTGTTCAACAACCGAAACATCAACTTCTCGCATAATAACCTCCGCCAAAAAAACAGGGGGCATAAGCCCCCGTTAATTATAATATCAGATTGGCTTACTGCCTTGAGCCTCTGCGGGAGTAGCCCATGCTGCCTCTCTTTGAATCAGCTCTTTTCAGATCAGTCATTTTTTCATCGCTGACCTGCTTGAAGCGAGCCATCATATCTTCAAAAGACTGCTTTTCACCACCGGAAGGAGCACTTGACTTCTGACCGTTCCATACATTGGGAGCGGAACGCCTTTCATTTCTGGGGCGCTGGGGCCTCTGCTGCTGGGGCTGACGCTGCTCCTTTTCTTTGGGCTGATCTGCCAGCTTTCTGATTGAAAGGCTGATTTTGCCCTCGGGAGAAACAGAGATAACCTTGGCCTTGACTTCCTGACCGACCGAGAGATGTTCTCTGATATCCTTAACATAGTTGGGAGCAACTTCAGAAATGTGAATCATTCCTGTTTTTCCGCCTTCAAGCTCAACAAAAGCTCCGAAATCCGTTAAGCCTGTAACCTTGCCGCTTAAAATTACGCCTTCTTCAATTTGCATACAATAAGAGATCCTTCCGTTTAAATAAATATATATTGCGGTTCAAACGAATCAATCCGTTGAATCGTAGTATACTCTTTCATCGGGGTCGGCATAGCCATACTGCTCTCTGGCAATGCGCTCGATATTTTCTTCTTCATCGCCGTTGGCAATTCTGTCTTCAAGCTCAGCATTGTTTTCAATCTGCTGCTGATAGCTCTGCTGAAGAACGGCATTTGCCTTTTCCTGCGCTTTTACTTTTGACTGGATGCTGATTAAGGTTGCAACAAAATAGCATACAAGCGCACATAAAAGCACGGCAAGAATTACGCTTCTTTTTCTTTGTTTTATCTTAACTGCTGCCATCTTTTTTTCCTTTATTATCAAAAAGTTTATAATTATAGAAATAACTATAAAGATTATACACTATACTCCTCTGCTTTTGCAAGATAAATTTTGATTTTTTATTCGATTTTTTTATTCTTTTTTTCAAAAAATTCATCATTTTTCTGCTCATGTGATTTATTTTTCTCAAAACGAATTTTACAGGCTTAAAGACGAGCGAAAAAAGCCATTTTATCCGCTTAACGGCAGCTGCGCTGATTTTAATTGCAACTGCTCCGAGAGAGAAATAATAGACCGCAAAGCCGAGAGCTTCGCCGAGCAAAGTGTAGATACGGAGTTTCCCTTCATCAACAACAAGAATAAAGAAAAAGCTGAGCACACCGCATACAAAGAAATACAGAACATCCATGAAAATAACAAAGCCCTTGCCGTTTGAAATAATCATTCTTACGGTTCTGAACACATCATAAAGTATGCCGAGAAGAAAGCCGAAGCCGAGCGAATAAAGGAACAGGCTTGTTTGAGTTGAAAGCCCTTGAATATATTCCATTTATCTGAACACCTTGCTGAAAAATCCGCCTTTGGGCGCTGAATCCTGCGAATAAATCAAAGCGGATATTTTGCCTTCAACCGTCAGCTCCCCTACCTCAACGCTCAGGCGGTTGATATGAAGGTCCGAGCCTCTGACCGTAAGCTCCCCGAGCTCGGTAAAAACAACAACGGTTTCCTCATCAAAGCTGTCAACATCCGAAACTCCCGAAACGGTAAGCATGCGTCTGTCCTCAAGCACAAGATTATGCGGTATTGCATTTGTTTTCTTTTCTTCTGCCATAAAAATACCTCCTCGATAATATATCAGTAAATGATATGCCCGAGGAGGTTTTAATATTCACTTCAAAGCGCTTTAAACATTGTTGCCGCAGTTTCTTTTGTTGCATGCTCAGAAACATTAAGCACTTCAAAACGGCTTGTATTGCTGCCGAAAGTGATTTCGATTATATCGCCGACCTTGACATCATACGATGCCCTTGCAACCTTGCCATTAACGGTAACATGCTTTGCATCGCACGCATCGTTTGCTACCGTTCTCCTTTTTATAATTCTGGAAACCTTAAGATATTTATCTAATCTCATTATGCACCTCTGCCTGAAAGATAAAAGGCTGCCCGATACAGGCAGCCTTTAAAAAATCAGATATGATTATTTTGAAACCTTATCCTTGAGAGCAGCGCCTGCCTTGAAAGCGGGAACCTTTGTTGCTGCAACTGTGATAGCTTCGCCTGTTCTGGGGTTACGAGCAGTCTTTTCTGCGCGCTCACGAACTTCAAAAGTACCGAAACCGATGAGCTGAACCTTTTCGCCTGCTGCAAGAGCATCTGTGATAGCAGCTACAACAGCGTTAACTGCCTTTTCTGCGCACTTCTTTTCAATGCCTTCGTTCTTAGCAATTGCGTTTACAAGTTCTGTCTTATTCATGTTTTGTGACTCCATTCTTTTTAATTCTATTTATAAATACCGAGGTATTCATATTCAATTATTTTTTGACCTTGCTTTTACCTCATCCCACAGAGCATCAAGCTCCTCAAGAGATGAATTTTTCATATTGATTCCGCGTTCATTTGCAAGCGCTTCAACCTGAGTAAATCTTGCAAGGAATTTATCGCTCGCTGCGGTAAGGGATTCCTCTGCATCAACCTTAACGAATCTCGAAACATTAACCGCCGAGAAAAGAAGGTCGCCAAGCTCTTCGTTAATATTTTCGCTGTCACTGTTTGCGATTGCTTCACGAAGCTCCGCAATTTCTTCTTCAAGCTTATCGAGGGCTCCGCTGACATCGTTCCAATCAAAGCCGATATCCGCAGCTTTTTTCTGAAGCTTGGTTGCTCTCATAAGAGCAGGCAGCTCACGGGGAACGGAAAACATGGAATCCGACGTTGTTTTCTGTCCCTTTGTTCTGCGCTTTATGGCATCCCAATTGGTAAGCACATCGTCAACGCCGCTGATTTCAACCTCGCCGAAAACATGAGGATGACGCTCAACAAGCTTTTTGCATACGCCGTCGGCAACATCGTCAAAATCAAACTCATTGATTTCCGCTTCCATCTGGGCATGAAAAACAACCTGCATGAGCAAATCGCCGAGCTCCTCGCAGAGAAGCTCCTTATCGTTTTTATTGATGGCTTCAATAACCTCATAGGTTTCTTCGATAAGGTTTTTCTTGATACTTTCGTGAGTTTGCTCCGCATCCCACGGACAACCGCCGGGAGCTCTGAGCATACGCATGATATCAATCAAATCCTGCACATTATAACTGTCTTTATGCTTAAAGTCAATCATTTTTTCACATCTCCCGAAACCGCTGAATTCTATTTTAACCTAAAAGTCCGTATTTTTCAAGGGTTTTTGCAATTTTTTCTCCTTTTGGCAAAACAGAAACGTCTTCACGGGCGATTCCTTTTATTAACAAAAGAGAAATTGCATAAACAATTACCGCAATACCGACCGAAATTATCATTGCAACCGTTCCCATGTTGAGAATGCTCTCCGATGTATCGGCAGGGAAAAGGCGGTTAAGCAGTGCATTCGATGCAAACGCTGTAACACCGCAGAGAGCCGCACAGATAAGGGGTTTAACAAAAACCGAAAGCCAATTAATCTTTACCTTTGCAACTCTTATAAGAGAAATAAGGTTACACGCAACAATAACAACATAGAAAAGGATTGTGCCTGCAACCGCACCGTAAACGTTGAATTTGGGGTTGCCTACAAGAATAAAGTTACAGGTAAGCTTGCAGATTGCGCCAACAACAACCGATTTAACGGGGATATCCGTTCTGCCGATTGCCTGAAGCATATTTGTAACGGGAGTTGAAATAGCCATAACAAAGGTTGCAAGACCGTAAGAAACCATAATGGGAGCAACAACCGAAATTGCATCCGAGCTCTGACCTCTGCCGTAAATAACGGTAAGAATCGGCTCTGCGAGAGAAGCCATACCGATACCTGCAGGCAAAGCAATAAGCATGCCGATTCTGATAACGGTTTCAATAGTTGCAGTTACGTTTTTCTTATCCTTGACAGCCCATGCCGCAGCAAGAGCGGGAAGGGCGCTTACGCCGAGCTGAACGGTGATTGTGGGCACAAGATTTCTGAAATCGAGAGCCATGCCGTATGAGCCCCAGAGATATTTTACAACCTCTGCTTTGTTTGAAATATCAAGCCTTGAAAGGCTGACAGCCTTTTCGATTGCATCCTTATGCATGGTTACAACGGCATTGAAATCGGTTTCAAGAGCCGTTGCAAGCCTTGACTGGATTGTGATTGTATCAATAAGGTTTGTTATGTTTAAGATAAGCGCGCTGACTACCATGGGAATTGCTATCTTAATCATGTTGCTTGCAAGCACGCTGCCGTCGGCAGACCTGGGCGAATTAACAAGCTGAACTCTTGTGAAGCCGTCGCCTTTGATTTTATAGTAAATCATAAGGAAAACCGTGCTTGCTACAGATCCTACGGTAACGCCGAGAACCGCACCTGCAGCCGCAAGAGGAGTTATAACGCTGTTTGCTTCGGTAAGGCTTGTTACGGCAGTGCCGAAAACCTCGGCGCTGACATTGCCCGAAGCGAGCATGCCCGTTTCATATTGGGTCATACCCGTTGAAACAACTACCTTTGCGAGCAAAAGACCGACAACAAGCTTGCCGAGAGCTTCGATAACCTGCGACGTTGCTGTGGGCGACATATTGCGCAGACCCTCATAATAGCCTCTGTAAGCCGACATGAAGCAGCAGAAGAAAATTGACGGAGCAACGCAGAGAACTGCGGGAAGGCTCTTGCTGCTGACGCCTGGAATGAAATGAGTGTAGGGATATGCGGCGGCAAGAAGAATTGCCGTGCCTGCAATGCCGACAATCAGAAATATTCTCTGCGAAACCTTAAAAACGTTTCTTGCTTCTCTGAAGCGTTCAAGAGCAACGTTTTCGGCAACCATTCTTGAAACCGCAACGGGCAGACCTGCCATTGAGATAGCAAAAATGGGCGTATAGACCTCATACGCAGAGCTGAAATAACCTCTGCCGACGCTGCCGATAAGGTCTGTAAGCGGAATTTTGAATAAAACGCCGATAAGCTTAACAAGCAAAACGGCAAACATCAGAACCATTGCGCCGTTAAGCACCGATTGTTTTTTTTCTGAAGCCACAAGGCTCACTCTCCTTTTATACGATTTAGCCCGTGAATTCTCTCAGCAGAGAATCCTGCGGTAACAACGATTTATCTGTTTTTTTGAATAAGCTCAGCTTTTCAGAAAGCAAACCTGCCTTTTCCGCAAATTTGCCTCTGACGGTTTCAAGCAGCGGAATCGCCTGCGCCGCAAGCACACACGGCTCGCAGGGATGAAACGAATTGAGCTTCACATCCGCATACTGCTCAAACGGGAAAAGATATTTATCCTCTCCCCGCATAACGCTCTGCCAGATTTCAAAGGTTCTTTCAGGCGGCGTTGCTCTGAATGAATTATCGCGCACCATTCTGCGGATAAGCCTTAAATCTCGCTTTGAGAAAAGCACGCTGCCGTCGTTTTCATAAACTCTTGAAGAAACGCTGACATATATTTCAAAAATGTTTTCTTTTTTCAGGTTTTCCGTAATTACGGGGTTAAGAGCATGGAGTCCCTCAACAATAATTATATCATTCTCATCAAGAACGATTTGCCTTGCCCCGTCAATTCTCTCCCCTTTTGTGAAATCAAAAACAGGAAACCTGCATTCACCCTTTTCGGCAAGCTCACCGAAGCAGCGGTGAATGCGTTCAATGTCAAGCGCTTCAACGCTTTCATAATCGGGTTCGCCGTTTTCATCAACGGGATATTTATTTTCGCTGTGGGAATAATAAAAATCATCAAGCGAAACGGTATAAGCCTTTGCGCCGAGAGCTTCAATCGCCCTTGAGAGAAGCGAGGCGGTTGTTGTTTTTCCCGAGGAGCTCGGACCTGCAAGAGTTATTATTTTTTTGCCTGCATCGGAATAAATATCCCTTGCTGTTCGCTCAACCGTTTCAAAATAGCTTTGCGTGCACTGCACAAGAAATTTTTCGGGAGCAAGCGCAAGATTATTGATTCTGCTGAAAGTATACTTTTCTGAACTGTTCATATTCATCACCCTGGGGTAACGAAAATAATCCGAACCGTGTTTTTTGTTGGATTATTTTCGCTGTTTCTTCGTTAAAATACTCGCAAATCCTGATGCCTTTCTAATCCGAAACCCCGAAAAGCACTGAAAAGACTTGCTTTCGGGCAGGCTCGGATTATACTCGTTACCCTATATTTTAGTATGACAAATAAAAGCTCTTTATTCCGTTTTTGCGCTCGGTAATTTTATCGAATCCCGATATATATTCATAAGGATATTTATAATTAAATATACGTTCTATATTTGTACCGCCCGGTTCACGCAGTTTTGTAACCGCTCCTGCGCCGAGAGCCAACACGGTGTGGCACTCTTCCATCATGAAAACGTTATAGAGGCATTCGTGCCCGTCAAGACACCAGCCGACGTTTTCAAGATTGCCGACACATTTGCTCTGCCTGTACATATAATACGGCGCATATCCCCTGCCCGTGAGAGCAGACGAAGCATATTCAAGCATTTTCTTCGCCGTATTGCCGTTTGCAACACCTGCACCCGAAGCGTTAAGCTCCGACGAGCGTTTGAGTGCAAGGGTATGCACGGTTATGTTTTCGGGCGAAAGAGCGATTGCCGTATCGACGCTTGCAATGAAATCCTCAAGAGTTTCATCGGGCAAACCTGCAATCAGATCCATATTAATGCTTTTAAAGCCGTAGGTTTTCGCAAGCATATATGCCTTGAGCGATTGCTCAACGCTGTGGTTTCTGCCGATAAGCTCCAGCGTGCGCTGATTGAAGGTCTGCGGATTGATGCTGATTCTGCCGACATCGTGCAGCCTTAAAACACGGAGCTTTTCGGGGGTTATTGTATCGGGTCTGCCCGCTTCAACAGTATATTCACGCACCGTTGAAAGGTCAAAATTATGTTCTATTTCGGTTAAAAGCCTGTCCATCTGCGGAGCTTCAAGCACACCCGGTGTGCCGCCGCCGAAATAAACGCTCTCAAGCTTCAGACCAAGCTCCGACGCAACCGAACCCGTGAGCCTTACCTCTTCCGCAAGCTTATCGAGGTAATCGGGAAGCAGCTTTTTTGCGTTTGAATTAGCTATTGAATGCGAAACAAAAGAGCAATAGCTGCACCTTGTGGGGCAAAACGGAATTGAAACATAAAGGCTGAAAGAATTATTCTGCGAGAGATTAACTATCTCTTCTTCTGCCTTTGCAACGGTTTTCGCAAGATTCGCCTTTTCGGGGCTGACAAGAAGGCTGCCGAGGAAATAATCCATCGCCGCCTCTTCACCCATATCCGCTATAAGCCGAAGCATAAGCTTTGAGGGGCGCACGCCCGTAAGCACACCCCACGGAGGAGTGTAGCCCGTCAGTTCTGATAAAGCAGCATAAATAAGCTGAGCTGTTTTAAGCTCACTCTTATCACGCAGCTCATTTTCGGGCGCAATAACCTGCGCTTCAAGCCGCCTGCCTGCTCCGTCAAGGTTAATGGTAACCTCAATCCTGTTGCCGCCCTCAACGGGAGTGCAACAGGTTATTACCTCTTTTGAATCGCTTCCGCTTTCATCATAGACTATATTAATTTTTTCGTTGGGAAAATAAACCCTGCAAAGATTTTCACATTCATAATGGAAATCATGCCCGAAAATTCTTAATATCACTTATTTTACCATCCTTCTGATGTACCAATTGCGTTTTCTTTCGCTTTCAAGTGTTGTTGCTCTGTTGTGGCCGGGCAGAACCGTGTAGTCACCGTCAAGGGCAATGAGCCTTTTGAGCGATGCAATCATTTTTTCATCGCTTCCGTCGGGGAAATCGGTGCGCCCCGCAGTCATGCAGAACAGCGTATCGCCGCTGAGAATCACCCTGTCATTTTCAATAATGTAGCACACGCTGCCGTTGGTGTGGCCGGGGGTGCTCATAACCTTTATCTCTTCATCGCCGAGCATTATTACATCGCCGTCTTTAACGGTGATATCCGCCGTTACGGGGTACTGAGGCTCGGGGAAATTGCCCTCACACAGGCTCTTTTTGGGGGCAAGCAGATGCCCCGCATCGCTTTCGTGAAT
>JAZNPG010000079.1:0-9852 GCA_045589555.1 Acutalibacteraceae bacterium | reverse complement strand
TACTATTATCCATATTCATATTATAAGGTTACCAACAGCAAGGGCGATGAAATCGTTCTCAGCAATGAGCAGCCTGAAAATCACAGAGCCATTTCCGAAGAAACCTCCGATATCATGTGCGAGCTTCTTCAGACTGTTGATACAAGCTATTACGGCAAGGGCTCCAATGTAAGAGATTTTCAGATTATGGCTAAAACAGGTACAACAACCAACAATACCAACCGTTGGTTCTGCGCAGGCACTCCTTATTATGTAACAGCTATCTGGTTTGGCTTCGATATTCCCGAGCGTCTTGATGTTACGGTTAACCCCTGCGGTAAGATATTCATAACTGTTTTTGACAGAATCCATAAAGATCTGCCCGAAAAAGAATTTCCCAAGAGCAGCGGAACAATAGAAAAATCCTATTGCCGCTCAAGCGGATTGCTTGCAGGCTCCAACTGCGGCTCTACAGGAAAAGGCTGGTATAAGATAGATTCTTTGCCCGGCACCTGCTCATCCTGCACCGCCGCACCGCCTCCTGGTGAAAGTGACGATGTAGTTGATCAGATTATTGATAACATTGTTGACCAGATAATCGGTTAATATTATGCGGAGTTTGTTAACCACGCAAACTCCGCAATTTTATAATTTAAGGTGAATTGAACAATGGTAATTATGGCAATTGATTACGGCGATGTCAGAACAGGCGTAGCTGTTTGCGATAAATTTGAGATGCTCGCTTCTCCCGTTACTGTTATAACGCAGAGAAAGCAGGAGATTCTTATAGAAGAGATCAAATCTGTAGCAGAAAAATATAATCCGTCTCTTTTTGTTATCGGTCTGCCCAAGAATATGGATTCATCCGAAGGTGAAAGAGCGCTGAAATGCATCGAATTCGCAAAAGCTTTGTCTTCTGCAACGGGTATCGACCACGTTATGCGTGATGAAAGGCTTACAACCGTTACCGCTCATAACGCTTTAAACGTTACAAACACAAGAGGCAAAAAAAGAAAAGCTGTTGTTGATCAGGTTGCTGCGGTAATTATTCTGCAGGATTATATTGATTACAGAAGAATAAATAACATAAAATAATCGGTCAAATCAATCCCCGAATCTGCATATTATTTAAAAAAAGATATTTGGGGTTGATTATATGAAAATTATAGCATCATCAAAACTTAAAGCTCATATTTTTCTCGTTTTTTCTCTCATTCTTATAATGTCTGTTTTGATTGCTGGCTTCAATTTTATAAAAAATCCTGCAATTGACGCATCAAACGACCAGGATGAATCGGTTATCATAGTTATTGACCCCGGTCACGGCGGAATTGACGGCGGAACTCAATCGGCAGACGGTATGCTTGAAAAAGATATTAACCTTGATATTGCATTAAAGCTTCGGGATATTCTTGAGTTTATGGGCTATAAGACAGTAATGACCCGCGAAACCGATATCTCGATACATGATAACGGAGTTACAGGTATCAGAAACCAGAAGATTTCAGATATAAAAAACAGGCTGAATATTATCGAATCAAACGATAACGCTGTTTTTGTGAGCATTCATCAGAATTATTTCTCGCAGACAAAATACAGCGGCGCTCAGGTATTTTATTCAAAGAATAACCCTGATTCTGCAGTTCTTGCGCAGCACATCAGGAACAGTATTATAATTAATCTTCAGAAGGATAACTCAAGAGAAACCAAGGCAAGCGGAAAAGAAATTTTCCTGCTGAATAATACGTCCGCGCCTGCAGTCATGGTTGAATGCGGCTTTTTATCAAATAATAATGAAGCCCAATTATTGAATGACCCTGCTTATCGCAGCAAAATGGCATTCTTTATTGCAATGGGAATTGCGGATTATATAAATTCAACGGAGGTTACATAAATGGCTAAAACAAAATCTGTTTATATATGCAACCAATGCGGCTACGAAAGCGCCAAATGGTATGGCTGTTGCCCCGGTTGCGGTGAATGGAACTGCATGGAGGAAGATATAAGAACTCCGACTCAGCAGAAAGCTGCCGCAACACCGGTTAAATCAGTTTTTGCTCAGACCATTAATGAAATCAGCTCCGAAGATGAAATCCGCTTCAGCACAGGTCTGACAGAGCTTGACAGAGTTCTCGGCGGAGGTATCGTCAAAGGCTCGCTCGTTCTTCTCAGCGGCGATCCGGGTATCGGCAAATCAACAATTCTTCTGCAGATTTGCGAATATCTCGGCAACAATCTGCGTGTGCTTTATATCTCGGGCGAAGAATCTGCCCGTCAGATTAAACTCAGAGCAAAACGCCTCGGTGTAAGCACGGATAATCTCTTTATAATGTGTCAGACCGATGTTCAGAGCATCGTTGAATATATAAAATCCGATAAACCCGACCTAATTATAATTGATTCAATTCAGACTATGAGCGTTTCTGAAATTTCTTCCTCGCCCGGAAGTGTTACTCAGGTCAGAGAATCAACCAATATGTTTATGCACTGCGCAAAAGAGCTTGGAATCCCCACAATCATTGTAGGTCATGTCAATAAAGACGGCAATATTGCAGGTCCGAAGGTTCTTGAACACATTGTTGACTGTGTTCTTTATTTTGAGGGTGAGCGACATCTCTCTTACAGAATTCTTCGCGCTGTCAAGAACAGGTTCGGTTCAACAAACGAAATCGGCGTTTTTGAAATGATGGATAAGGGTCTTGTTGAAGTTCCCAATCCGTCGCTTATGCTGATTTCAGGCAAACCAAAAAACACCGCAGGCACCTGCATAGCCTGCGTTATGGAAGGCAGCAGACCCATTCTTGCAGAGGTTCAGGCTCTGATTGTTGCTTCAAACTACGGAAATGCAAGAAGAATGGCAACGGGATTTGATTATAACAGAATGTCGATGCTTCTTGCCGTACTTGAAAAAAGAGCAGGCTTCTTTATGAATAACTGCGATTCATATATAAATGTTGTCGGCGGCCTAAGACTTGATGAGCCTGCAACCGATCTTTCTGTTGCGCTTGCAATGATTTCAAGCTTTAAAGATACTCCGATAAGAGATGACACCCTTGTTATCGGCGAAATCGGTCTTGGCGGCGAACTACGCTCTGTTTCAAACTGTGAGCAGAGAATAAAAGAAGCTGAAAGGCTTGGCTTTAACCGCTGCATTATCCCCAAACATAATCTGAAAACTCTTTCTGACGGATTCAAGGGCAACATAGAAATCGTAGGAGCGAGAAATGTTAACGAAGCTTATGAAGCAGCAATTTAAGTTTGTAAAAAGCCCCAATTTACCGACAGGGGATGTGGTTGCTGTTGCAATCAGTGAAGATGCGAAAAAAGCAGCTGAAGCCCTTAAAAAGCTTGATATTGAAATAATAAAAATAAAGAAAACCTCAAAGCTCCCGACTCCCGTATGCTCACATGCGGATTTGCAGCTTCTTCATCTTTGCGAAAACAGGCTCTTGATCTCCAACGAACATTTGTGCGCAGGGGAGTTGCAAGAAGTTTTTTCTGTTAAGAAAATCGGGGCAGAGCTCGGAAATATATATCCGAAAGATGTTATTCTAAATTGCAAAATTGTAGGTAACAATATTTTCTTAAACATTAAAACAATTGCTCATGAAATAATGGAATTTGCAGAAATCAACGGTCTTAATGTCATTAACGTTAAGCAAGGCTATACAGGCTGTTCAATATGCGCTGTTAACGAATCTGCCATTATAACGGATGATGAATCCGTCTTTGCAGCCGCTCAGAATTTTCTTAACGATGTTCTGTTCATTTCAAAAGGCTCCATTCAATTGAAAGGTTACGGTTACGGATTCATCGGCGGCTGCTGCGGAAAAATCAGTAACAATAAACTTGCGGTAAACGGTAGAATCGAAAGCCATACAGATTATAAGAAAATAACAGATTTCTTATCCGTACATAATGTAAGTATCGTTGAGTTAAGCGATGAACCATTAACCGATATCGGCGGAATTCTTCCGCTGCTTGAAAAGAACTGATTTTCATATAAATCTATGTCTGAATTATAAATACTTATTATTTATAAATTTAGTTAAAATAACTCCCCTAAACTATACAAAACATTTATTTTGTATAATTAGAGATTAAAATTTAAGCAAGTTGCACAAGGAGTTGATTTTTATGCGACGGGAAGAAATCGCCACTCTCCCGATAACTGTAATCAGATATCTTGATTATCTCTCGGCTATCAAAAGCAAATCTGAATTAACCGTTCTTGAATATGCATCTGACCTTCGCATGTTTTTCAGATACATAAAACGTGCGCGATGTCTTGCTGATAAGAATACACCGTTTGAAGAAATCGGCATTTCAGATTTAACTGATGATATAATATTTAATATAACACTCAACGATGCTTACGGTTTTCTCGCCTATTGCAGAAACGAAAGAAAAAACAGCAACAACGCCCGTGCCAGAAAAGCAGTTGCTATTAAAAGATTTTACAGATTCCTTGAGGTCAACGGCTACATTGAGAAGAGCCCTGTAATGCATCTTGAATCTCCGCAAACAAAAAGAGCCTTGCCCAAGTATCTGAGCCTTGAGCAAAGCATTGCGCTTCTTGACAGTGTTGACGGTAAGTTTAAAGAAAGGGATTACTGTATTCTGACCATTTTTCTCAATTGCGGTTTACGTCTTTCAGAGCTTGTCGGCATTAACCTTTCTGATATCAAAGATGATAATACCCTTCGTGTTCTCGGCAAAGGAAATAAAGAAAGAACAGTTTACCTCAATAATGCTTGCGTTGCTGCAATTGAAGCATATATGAGGGTCAGACCTACCGACGGTCTTAAAGACCGTGACGCACTGTTTATAAGCAAACAAAAAAACAGAATCAGCCGTCAGAGCGTTCAGAAAATTGTTGAGGGCTGCCTTGAACGCAGCGGACTTGCTGGAATGGGCTTCTCAACCCATAAGCTGCGCCACACCGCTGCAACTCTTATGTATCAGTACGGAGATGTTGACCCTCTTCAGCTTAAAGAGATTCTCGGTCACGAAAACCTTTCCACAACCGAAATCTATACCCATGTTTATAATGAGCAGCTCAAGGCTGCTGTTGATTCAAATCCGCTCAACAATATATCAAAGATTAAAAAAAGCGGAGAATAATTCTACGCTCAATGCGTCAATCAAAGAACCGACAGAGGAAACCGCAGTAAACATCAGCTGACGAATCAGAAAATATCTTGTTTCATCCTTTTCAAACTGACCTCTGCCCTGAATTGCTTTTGAATAGGCATTCTTTGAATATTCGCAGCTGTTATTGAATATAAGCATCAGCGCTATCATGCTGACTATTGCTCCGGGATAAATTATCAGAAAGCTGTAGCCGATTCCCGTGAATTTATATTCAAGATAAAGATATCCGCTTACGGCGCCCATTGCAACGCCACGCAAGAACGGCATACACAATATAAAAGGGTAGCCTATCAATGAGAAACCGAGGAATACAGATACCGCGGAAAACATCAAGTTAACGGACAATGAATTGCAAAAATTTTCCGCAACCCCCTGCCCTGCTCTGAGCATTGCAAAAGAACTGATAAGATCTTTAATTTTTTCAACAATGAATGTATCCTTTCTGATTGCTGATGCGCCGAAAATTATCCCTGCCGCAAAAAGAAAAATCAATATGAAAATTCTTGAATTTTCCAGCATTTCTTTTATTATTTTACCGTTATAAACTTTATACTTTGACTTGCCCATTTTTTACCTCCGTTATTAAACACTTATGGTAAATTATATGAGCAAGTCCTTTTTTTATGAATATAAAAGTGAACAAAAAAGGAGCAGAATTAATCTGCTCCCGAATTGAATTATTTCTTTTCAACCTTGGCGTAGTTCGCCATGATTTTTTTAGTTCCTGCTGCGGTAAATGCAATCTCGAGCAAGGTATCGTTGCCCATGGGCTTTGCGCTGAGAATGATTCCTTCACCGTATGCTTTATGAATAACCGTATCGCCAACGTTGAACTGCGTTTCATTCTTAACGGGCGGTCTGAATACGACAGACGATGATGAAAAGCCTCTTGAGGGCTGCTGAGGTCTGTTTTGCTGCGGAATTGATGACGAATAACCCGATGAACCAAACACACCTGATGAACGGTGCATTGTTTCGCCGCTCTTTTCAAGCAAGCTGTCCGGAATTTCATTGATAAAGCGTGATGGAGGATTGAATTTTGTTGAGCCGAATAGGATTCTTGTTCTTGCTCTTGTAAGATAAAGCTTCTGCTTTGCTCTTGTTATGCCAACATAAGCAAGCCTGCGCTCTTCTTCAATTTCGCCGTCACCACCCATTGATGACATCATTGAGGGGAAAATTGTTTCTTCCATGCCCGCAAGAAAAACAACAGGGAATTCAAGACCCTTTGCCGAGTGAACGGTCATCATAACCACCGTTTCGGCATCTGCGTTATAATTATCGATATCTGTCATAAGAGCAACTTCCTGCAGGAAATCGTTAAGAGTTGCTTCTTCGTTATCTCTTGAGAAGCGCAGAAGGTTGTTTGAAAGTTCATCAAGGTTGGCAACTCTGTCTTCATAAGTTTCTTTATCAAGAGCAAGATACTGGATGTAACCCGTATCAGCCATAACCTTTTTGAAAAGTTCGGAAAGCTCAAGTTCATCCTGCGATTCAATAAAGCTTTCAATCATCGCAGCAAATTCACGCATTTTTTTAGCGCAGCGGCTGAGTTTAGGAAATTGATCTGCCGATCTGATAACATCAAAAAGGCTGATTCCGAGACCGTCAGCTATCTCCTGAGCCGCTGAAACCGATGTATCGCCGATACCACGTTTGGGCTCGTTGATTATTCGCTGAAGCCTTACTCCGTCATTGGGATTAGCGATAATGCTCAGATATGCAAGAGCATCCTTGATTTCCTTGCGGTCATAGAACTTATGTCCGCCGATAATCCTATAAGGAATGCCCATTCTTACAAAAGACTGTTCAACAAGGTTCGATTGCGAGTTCATTCTGTAAAGCACCGAAAAATCACTGTAGCGTTTGCCGTTTCGAATTCCGTCCAGCACTTTATCGGCAATGAAAATGCCTTCATCCCTGTCGGATTCAGCGGTATGGTAAACAACAAGATCACCCCTGCCGTTATCAGTCCAGAGATTTTTGCCTTTTCTGTTTTCGTTATTGGAAATAACCTTATTTGCAGCATCAAGAATATTCTGCGTTGAACGGTAATTCTGTTCAAGACGGATAACCTTTGCATTCTTATATTCATGTTCGAAGCTGAGAATATTCTCGATTGTAGCTCCCCTGAATTTATAAATACTCTGGTCATCATCACCAACAACGCAGATGTTGCCGTAACCGCCTGCAAGAAGCGATGTGAGCAGATACTGCGCATGGTTGGTATCCTGATATTCATCAACCATTATATATTTAAATTTACGCTGATAATACTCAAGAACCTCGGGGTTATTCTGAAGCAGACGAACGGTATTGACGATAATATCATCAAAATCCATTGCATCGCCGTTTTTAAGCCTTGTCTGATAAGCTTCATAAACAGAGCCGATGTTTCTCTTGCGCAAATCAAGATAGTTTTCTTTTATGTATTCAGCAGGCGAAACCATCATATCCTTTGCACGGCTGATTTCTGAAAGCACGCCTTTGGGAGTTATTATTTTATCGCTGAAGCCGAGCTGTTTTATGCAGTCCCTGATAACTCTTTTGCTGTCATCGGTATCATAAATAGTGAAATTCGATGAATAGCCAATATAATCCGCATTTCTGCGCAAAATTCTGACGCAAGCAGAATGGAATGTGCTTGCCCAGATATCCAGAGCCTCAGGACCAAGCATTTTTTCAAGTCTTTCCTTAAGCTCACCTGCAGCTTTGTTTGTAAATGTGATTGCAAGAATCTCCCAAGGCTTAGCAGCATCATCTTTTAAAAGATGCTCAATATCAAAAACATCTTCAACTATTCCGTCTGCAACGGCACGCATAAGAGCCATTTCGCTTTCAGTAGGCTTATAACGGCAATAATCGCTGAAATAAGCTTTACCGTATTTGATTATATTTGCTATGCGGTTAACAAGAACGGTTGTTTTACCGCTGCCTGCACCTGCAAGCACCAAAAGCGGTCCTTCTGTTGAAAGGACCGCCTTTTTCTGCATATCATTAAGTGATTTGAAATCCTTCGCAATAATTCTTTTGCGAAGCTGAAAAAATTCAGTTGAAACCATTGTTTACCTCAGATTGAAATTTCGTGAGCAACCTTATAAAGGTTATCATCAACATCTTTCTTCATGCAGAGAGCCTCATAGATATCGAAATCTGTGATTCCCTCGTTCTTAAGAACGATAACTCTGTTGCTTTCGCCTGCAATAAGTTTCTGAACGGCATAGTAACCCATCTGACTTGCAACAACTCTGTCTTTAACTGTGGGTGATCCGCCTCTCTGAACATGACCGAGAACAATAGCTCTTGATTCAACGCCGCACTCCTGCTCAATCTTTCTTGCAAGAGCTTCAACGCCGCCGATGCCTTCAGCAACCATAACAATAAAATGCTTTTTATCGGTCTTCTGTGTTCTCTTGATTCTTTCGATAACGTGCTTTTCAATATCGCAGCTGATTTCGGGAATAACAATTGCAGTTGCGCCAACAGCGATACCTGCATTAAGAGTAAGGTCACCGCATCTGTTACCCATAACCTCAACAACGATGCAACGGCTGTGGGATTCAACTGTATCTCTTACTCTGTCAACCATCTGCATGATGGTGTTAAGGCAAGTGTCATAACCGATTGTGTAATCGGTGCTTACGATATCATTATCAATTGTGCCGGGAATAGCAATGCAGGGAATGCCTCTGAGAGAAAGATCTCTTGCACCTCTGAAAGAGCCATCACCGCCGATAACAACCATGCCTTCAATGCCGTATTTGCGGCAGGTTGCAATTGCCTTCTGCATACCTGCTTCTTCTTTGAAATCAAGGCATCTGGCAGAGTGAAGCATTGTGCCGCCTCTGTGGATAATATCAGAAACGCTTCTTATATTAAGTTCACGGATATCCTCATCAATAAGACCTGCGTAGCCTCTGTTGACACCGTAAACCTTCATGCCGTTTTCACATGCAGTTCTTACAACAGCGCGGATAGCCGCATTCATGCCGGGAGCGTCGCCGCCACTTGTTAAAACACCGATAGTTTTCATTATAAATACTCTCCTTAAAATTGTTCAGCAAATATAATACACTTTTTCTGATATAAAGTCAATTATTAAGACTGAATTTGACAAAAAAGTTGATAAATTTTTCTATAAAGCTAATTATTATATATTACATTTGTATCTCCGAGGATTTTTCGGAGCTCACGAAGAAGAACTTCATTTACATCTATATTCTGCCCTATGGGATTTCTCTTATATTCTTTCACATCGGAAAAATAATAGTAAAGAGGAACTGTTCCGTCAAAAATAGCAAGAAGCTTGCGGCAGCATTCAACCTGCGGAGAAGCTGCGCTATCAAAACGCAGGAATAAGCCTTTTGCTTTTTTCTTTGCAGGTTTATCCTCTTGCGTGATATCGGAAAGCGAATTGATATCAGGGCATTTTTCAACCGATTCGCAAACGATTTTGGTATCCTCACCCTGACGCATGTTTATTCTGCCCCTGAGAAGAACGATATTGCCTACAAAGAATAGAGCAGGTCTTTCGGTCAAAGTTTTCGGAAAAACGATAACCTCAAGGCTGCCTGAATTATCCTCAAAATTCAGAAAAGCCATGGTAGAATCATTCTTTGTAATTTTCTTTTTAACTGAACTGATTAAACCGAGGATAACCACACGCTCGTTATCTTTATATTTTTCTTCGCTGAGAATATCAGAAATCTGAGCGCATTT
>JAZNPG010000078.1:0-13383 GCA_045589555.1 Acutalibacteraceae bacterium | reverse complement strand
AACATAAAAAGACAGGGTGTTTCGATGAAACATCCTGTCTTTTTGTAATTGGTTTTGATTTTATTCGGCGTCGTCAGCGTTTTCCCAGTTGTGCCATACAGCCTGAACGTCATCGTTATCTTCAAACATTTCAAGCATTTTGGCCATGTTCTTGATATCGTCGGGATTGGTGAGGGCTGTGTATGTTGAGGGGACATATTCAACCTCTGCAGAAACAAAAGCGTATCCCTTTGCTTCAAGGTCTTCTCTTACAGCGCCGCAATCATTGGGCTCTGTTCTGATTTCGTAAACGCCTTCATCATCTGTGATAAAGTCGGTTGCGCCTGCTTCGAGAGCATCTTCCATGAGCTTATCTTCATCAATGCCCTCTGCTTCAACAAGAAGAACGCCCTGCTTTGAGAACATAAATGAAACGCAGCCGCTCTGGCCCATATTTCCGCCGTATTTATCAAAATAGTGGCGAACGTCGCCCGCTGTTCTGTTGCGGTTATCGGTGAGAGCTTCAACGATAACTGCAATGCCTGAGGGGCCGTAGCCCTCGTAAACGATTTCTTCGTAATCAGCGCCGCCGGTTTCGCCGGCAGCCTTCTTGATGATTCTGTCGATGTTATCATTGGGAACATTGTTTGCCTTTGCTTTGGCAATAACGTCCTTGAGCTTTGAGTTTGAAGCGGGATCGGGTCCGCCTTCACGAACAACAACCGCAATCTCTCTGCCGATTTTGGTGAAAACTTTGGCACGCTGATTATCGGTTTTTTCTTTTTTACGCTTAATTGTGCTCCATTTTGAATGGCCTGACATTTAAAAAACCTCTCTTTGGAATGCATTACTGCACATATTATTTAACCTTGATATTATATAACAACACACATTGAGTTGTCAAGAGTAAGCCTCGTGGGTGAGGATGAATTTTGCTCCGTCACCGAGAACGGAAGAGGGGAATGTTTCTGACGGTGAGGATTCATCAGCAATATAATAGAGCTTTGTGCCGTCAATTCTGAAAGCGTAAACGCAGTCGCTGTCCTCAATGTCGATTGTGAGTTTATTGCCTTCAATGGTAAATGAACCCGATTCAGCCCTGCCGGCATAGTTGAGCGAAATATAAGTTTCCGATCTGAGATAAACCTTGGGAGGATAAACTTTTTCGCTTTCCATAGTGTAGGTGCCGAAACGCAGATTTGTGTCGCCGACTGTTCTTGCACAGGCTGCAAGCATAAGCATTGCCGCGGCAAGAATAACGCAAATAATTTTTTTCATTTTAAAGTCCTCTCTTTTATATAGAGTGTTTAAATCCTTCACCGAGAATTTCATTTGCCTCGCTGACAATGATGAAGGTTTTGTCGTCCGTTGCTTTAACTGTTTTGATAATGCCCGAAATTTCGGCTTTTCTTGCAACGCAGATAAGAATTCCCTTATCTTCGCCGGTGTAAGCGCCCTTTGCGGGCACAACCGAAACACCTCTTCGGGATGACGAAACAATCGCTTTTGAAACCTCCTCGGGTTTCTTGGTAACAATCATCAGCATCTTTCCGTTACCTGTGCCGTAAATCAGCGAATCGATAACTCTTGTGCTCACGAAAATCATAATGATTGCATAAAGACCGCTGTTGATGCTGCCCAGAAGAATCATGTTCGCCGCAACGATTGCCGCATCCGATGCAAGAACAACGCTGCCGACCGTAATATGAGGGAAGCGCTTGTGGACAAGCCTTGCAACGATATCCGTGCCGCCGCTTGTTGCGCCCGTAATCATTATTATGCCGAGCCCTGCGCCCTGAAGCAGACCGCAGAAAAGCGAAGCAAGAATTTTATCCCCCGTATAATCGGGCATAAATGCAAAAGCATCAAGCGCAACCGAAAGCAGAAGAGTTACCCACAGCGTTCTTGCAACAAGCTTTTTACCGAGAAAAAGCCACATGAGAATCAGAAGCGGAACATTGAGAACAAAGTTTGTTACGCCGACGGGAACGCTGAAAAGATGGTTGAAGAAAACTGCAAGACCCGTAACGCCGCTCTGGGCAATGTCGTTCGGAACAACAAAGCTGTTAACGGCGATTGCGTAAAGCGAGCAGCCGACTATCCAGATTACATTGTTTTTCAGCGTTTCGAGAAGGTTGTCCTTTTCAAAGAAGCTTTTGATTTTTGATTTATCCATTGCCTTTATCCTCCGACGAAGAAATTGCAGCGTAGAGCTCATTGATGCGCTCTGTTCTGCCCTTTAAGTAGAGCCAGCCGAAAAGGCATTCAAGACCCGTTGCATAGTGATAATCGGCGCTCGACTGGTTTTTCGGAATGCCGCCCGTGTGGGCATTTCTGCCCCTTTTGAAAACAGCAAGTTCATCCTCTGAAAGCATTGGCATTATGGTGTTTATCGCTTTTGCCTGTGCGCCGGCGCATACCTTTGTGCTTGCAGTTTTGTGCAGATCATTTACGGGTCGGTTTGCTTCGCACACAAGCTCGCTGCGAACAAGCAAATCAAAAACCGTATCGCCGACAAAAGCAAGGTTGAGCGGGCTGAGCGATGCAACGTCAGCCTTTTTATCAAGTAAAGAGTTCAGAATTATCCTCCTCAGTTTACAAAATCAAATTCAAGGTCGTAAATCGAAACCGTGTCACCCTCATTGATTCCTCTTTCGCGCAGGGCATCGATTATGCCGCTTGAAATAAGAACTCTCTGAAAATACTGGAGTGATTCATAGTCATCAAGGTCTGTGCGCTGAAGAATTTTGAGAAGCCATTTTGCTTCAACAAAATAAACATCGTCAACAACCTTGATTGTGAAGCCTTTGTCCTCCTGCTTTTCAAACATTTCAAGCGGGATGTTTTCGCTTTCGTATTTCTTGATGGGGGGCAGGGTCTGAAGCTTGTTCCATACTGCGCTGATAAGCTCGCTTGTGCCCTCTGTTATGGGAGCGCACATTGTGTGGTATTCATAGCCCCTGCTTTCAAAATATTCACGCAGAGTTTCAAGCTGCTCATCGCTTGCAAGGTCGATTTTGTTTGCCGCAACAATCTGAGGACGTTTTGCAAGCTCGGGATCGAACTTTTCAAGCTCCTTGTTGATGATTTCAAAATCCTCAATCGGGTCTCTGCCCTCGCTGCCTGCAGCATCAACAATATGAACAAGCAGTCTGCAGCGGTCAACGTGACGCAGAAATTCATGACCGAGTCCGACACCGTCGCCCGCACCTTCGATAAGACCGGGAATATCTGCCATAACAAATGAGCTGCCTTCGCCCATTGAAACAACACCGAGCACGGGGGTGATTGTGGTGAAATGATAGTTTGCAATGATGGGTTTTGCCTGGCTTACAACCGAAACGAGCGTTGATTTGCCGACATTCGGGAAACCGAGCAGACCTACATCCGCAAGGAGCTTGAGCTCAAGGCTTACTTCCCATTCTTCGCCGGGAGTGCCTTCTTTGGCAAAACGGGGAACCTGTCTTGTGGGGGTAGCGAAATGAGGGTTGCCCCAGCCGCCTCTGCCGCCTTTTGCGGCAATAAAGGGCTCGTCGCCGCTCATATCTGCCATAACCGCGCCGCTTTCGGCTTCTTTGATTATTGTGCCTCTGGGCACTTTGATTATGAGGTCTTCGCCTCTGCGTCCGCTTTTTCTGCCGCCTGCACCGTTTTCACCGTTTGGGGCAACATATTTCCTTTTATAGCGGAAATCGGCAAGGGTAGAGAGGTTATCGTCAACCTGAAAAACAATGTTTCCGCCTCTGCCGCCGTCGCCGCCGTCAGGACCGCCTGCGGCAACATATTTTTCTCTGCGGAAGCTGACTGCACCGTTACCCCCGTTGCCCGCCTTGATTTTTATTTTTGCAATATCAACAAACATAAATATTTCCTGTTCTTTCTTAATTTTGCATATAAATCTACATTATACATTATATCCAATAAAAACAGGTTTTACAATGTACAAATCACATAACTTTATCTTTTAAATTAAATATATTATTTACAAATATTTAACTATCTTTTTTAAAATAAATGTGATATAATACTTGATAACTATAAAATAGAGTAGTGTTGGCAGGTGAGAATATGGCAGTCACAGTCAAATCCGTTCAGAGCGGAAGTATTGCAGAAAAAAAGAGAATTTCGGCAGGCGACTGCCTTGTTTCCGTTAACGGCAACGCTGTAAATGATGTTCTTGATTACCGCTTTTATCTCAACGATAAAAAGCTGCGCCTTGTGCTTAAATGTGCAGACGGCAAAAGCAGAGTTGTAACGGTTATCAAGGATGAGTTTGACGATATCGGTCTTGAGTTTGAAACTTATCTTATGGATAAGCAGCAGCATTGCAAAAACAAATGCATTTTCTGCTTTATTGACCAGCTTCCGAAAGGACTGCGAGAGAGCCTTTACTTTAAGGATGACGATTCGAGGCTTTCGTTCCTTTTCGGCAACTATATAACCCTCACCAATATGAAGGATGAGGATATTGAACGCATAATAAAAATGCATATCAGCCCCGTTAATATCTCGGTGCATACGATGAATCCTGAGCTGAGAGTCAGAATGATGCTCAATCCTAATGCAGGCGAATCGCTTAAGTTTATAGATAAGCTTGCCGGGGGCGGAATTCAGCTTAACACGCAGCTTGTTCTGTGCCCTGGAATCAATGACGGCAAGGAGCTTGAATTCAGCCTGCAAAAGCTCGGCGAGCTTTATCCCGAGGTGCGCAGTATAGCGGCGGTGCCCGTAGGTCTTTCTGACCACAGAGAGGGTCTTTACCCGCTTGAGCCGTATAATGCTCATACGGCAGGAGAGGTTATTGATATAATTGACCGCTTCAATGAAGAGTTCAGAAAATCTCATAATGAGATAATCGCCTATGCCGCCGATGAATTCTATATCAAGGCAGGCAGAAAAATTCCGGATGCGGAATACTATAATGATTTTCCGCAGCTTGAAAACGGCGTAGGCATGTGGGCTTTGCTTGAATCCGAGTTCATGCAGGCTCTTGATGAATGCGAAATCAAAGAAAAAAAGCGCAGAGTTACCGTTGTTACGGGGCAGGCTGCATATCCGCTTATAAAAAGTCTTTCTGAAAAAGCTGCGAGCAGGATAAAAGGGCTTGATATCAATGTTGTTGAAGCAAAAAACAAACTGCTCGGCAGCATGATAACCGTTTCAGGTCTGCTTTGCGGCAAGGATATTGCCGATGCGCTTGAGGGCATTGAACTCGGCGAGGAATTGCTGATTCCCCCCAATTGCCTTCGCAGCGAGGGCGATATGCTTCTTGATAATATGACTGTTGAGGAGCTTTCGGAAAAGCTCGGAGTTAAGGTTACCGCAAACGGCAGCGGCGGCGATGAACTGCTGTTTGCTTTGTTAGGAGGTTAAAATATGGGTAACGTTGTTGCAATTGTCGGCAGACCCAATGTCGGCAAATCAACTCTTTTCAATAAACTGATAGGAGCAAGACTCTCTATCGTTGATGATACCCCGGGTGTCACCCGTGACAGAATTTACGGCGACTGCGAATGGCTCGGCAGACACTTTATGCTTATCGACACGGGCGGTATCGAGCCGTATTCTGATGATGTTATTCTCAAGCAGATGAGAAGGCAGGCGCAGCTTGCCATTGACAGCGCAGAGGTTATTATCCTTGTAACGGATATCCGCTCGGGCGTTGTTGCAACCGATACCGAGGTTGCCGCAATGCTCCAGAAAAGCGGAAAGCCCGTTATTCTCTGCGTAAATAAGTGCGATACCGTCGGCGAGCTGCCTGCGGATTTCTATGAATTCTATAATCTCGGCCTCGGTGACCCGATTGCGGTTTCATCCGTTCACGGTCACGGCACGGGCGATTTGCTTGATGAGGTTCTGAAATATCTTCCCGGTAAGGAAGAAGAGGAAGAGCAGGAGGATGCGATAAAGGTTGCCGTTATCGGCAAGCCCAATGTAGGTAAATCCTCTCTCGTCAATGCCGTTCTCGGTGAGGACAGAATGATTGTTTCCAACATTGCGGGCACAACCCGCGATGCAACCGATTCAATCGTTGAAAATCAGCACGGTAAGTTTGTGTTTATTGATACAGCAGGCTTAAGAAGAAAAAGCAAGGTCTATGACCAGATTGAAAAATATTCCGTAATCAGAGCCAAAATGGCGGTTGAACGTGCAACCGTCTGCGTAATTATGATTGATGCGCAGGAGGGCTTTACCGAGCAGGATTCAAAGGTTGCAGGTATCGCTCACGAAATGGGCAAGGGCTGTATTATTGCAGTCAATAAATGGGATGCCGTTGAAAAAGACGGCAAAACAATGGATAATTACCGCAAAAATCTGATGAAGGATTTTGCGTTTATGTCATATGCGCCGATTATTTTCATTTCGGCAAAGGAAAAAATCAGGCTTGACCGCCTTTTTGAGCTTATCAAGTTTGTTGATACCCAGAATGCCATGCGCATTTCAACAGGCAAGCTCAACGATGTTCTTGCGGATGCAACTGCAAGAGTGCAGCCGCCGACGGATAAGGGCAAGCGCCTTAAGATTTACTATATGACTCAGGCGTCAACAAGACCGCCAACATTCGTATGCTTTGTCAATAACGCCGAGCTTTTCCATTACAGCTATCAGCGTTATCTTGACAATCAGATAAGAGAAATTTTCGGTCTTGAGGGCACACCTACAAAAATGATAATCCGTGAAAGAGAGTCGGGCAAAAAATGATAGTTTTAGGTATTGACCCCGGCTATGCAATAGTTGGCTGCGGCGTTGTTGAGTATCAGAATAACCATTTCAGGGTGCTTACTTACGGCGCAATCACAACCGATGCACACACACCGTTTAACGAAAGACTCGAAAAAATTTTTGATGAGGCGAATGAGCTGATTCAGAAATTCAGACCCGATGCCATGGCAATAGAAAAGCTGTTTTTCAACACAAACCAAAAAACGGCAATTGATGTTGCGCAGGCGAGGGGAGCTCTTGTGCTTGCGGCGCAGAAAAATAAAGTTCCGATTTTTGAATATACACCCTTGCAGGTCAAGCAGAGCGTTGTAGGCTACGGCAGGGCAGAGAAAAAGCAGGTGCAGGAAATGACCCGTGTTATGCTCAATCTTGAAAAAATCCCCAAGCCTGACGATGCTGCCGATGCACTTGCAATGGCAATCTGCCACTGCCATTCCGCAGGCTCGCTGATAGGTCAGCTCGGAAGAAGATAATAATATATAAAAATCGGGTAAGGGCGAAGCCCTTCCGAAACTATTCACCATTCATTTTTACTATTCACTGAAACCAAGGAGCAAAAACTATGTTTTACAGCATAACCGGTACGGTTGTTTTCGCTGATGAAAACAGCGTTGCCGTTGATTGCAACGGCGTTGCCTTCAGACTTTTCACAACTCTCAACACTCTTAAAAAATGTGCATCTGTGGGCGAAAAGCAAACTCTTTTCACCCATCTTAACGTGCGTGAGGATGCGCTTGACCTTTTCGGCTTTGCCGATAAAAGCGAGCTCGATTGCTTCAAAATGCTTATCGGAGTTTCAGGCGTAGGTCCCAAGGCGGCTCTTGCCGTGCTTTCACAGCTCACTCCCGACAGGCTTGCGGTCTGCGTTGCAGGCGGAGATGTCAAGTCAATTACCGCTGCGCAGGGAGTCGGTGCGAAAATTGCGCAGAGAATTGTTCTTGAGCTTAAAGGTAAGCTTGATTCGTTCGCAGGCTCCTCTGCGGCTCTGGGCGATATCGCCGCCGCGCAGAAAGCTACTGTCAGCTATGCAGGCGAGGATGCCGTTAACGCTCTTGTTATGCTCGGCTACAGCCGCTCCGAGGCAAGCATTGCCGTCGGTAAGCTTGACGGCAACCTTTCAACCGAGGATATGATAAAGCAGGCGCTCAAGCAGCTTGCAAAGAATTTGTAATTAAGGAGGAATCACGGTGGATTTTGATTTTGAAAACAGAATTGTTGCCCCCGAGTTTTCATCCTCCGAGGATAATGACATCGAAATTTCTCTCAGACCGAAAACGATAGGTGAATATATCGGTCAGGAGAAGGTAAAAGAAAATTTATCGGTATATATTGAAGCTGCACGCCGCAGAGGTGATACGCTTGACCATGTTTTGCTTTACGGCCCTCCGGGTCTGGGCAAAACCACTCTTGCAGGCATAATAGCCAACGAAATGGGTGTAAATTTCAGAGTAACAAGCGGCCCTGCAATTGAAAAACCGGGCGACCTTGCAGCTTTGCTGACAAACCTCAATGAGGGTGATGTGCTTTTCATTGACGAAATTCACCGTCTTTCGAGAGCTGTTGAAGAAGTGCTTTACCCTGCAATGGAAGATAACGTGCTCGATATAATTATCGGCAAAGGTCCTTCCGCAAGGTCAATAAGGCTTGATTTGCATAAGTTTACGCTCGTTGGCGCAACAACAAGAGCGGGTCAGCTCAGCGCACCGCTGCGTGACCGCTTCGGCGTTATTCTGCGCCTTGAGCTTTATACTCCCGAGCAGCTTTCCGAAATTGTCAACAGAAGTGCAGGCATTCTCGGAATCGATATCGACCCCAAGGGTGCGCTTGAAATCGCTTCACGCTCGAGAGGCACTCCGAGAATCGCAAACCGTCTTCTTAAGCGAGCAAGGGATTTTGCGCAGGTTATGTGCGAAGGTAAAATAACAAAAGAGGCATCAGCCCTTGCGCTTGACAGAATGGAGATTGACGAGCTGGGTCTTGATTCAATTGACAGGCTGATTCTCAGAACAATGATTAAGAATTACAACGGCGGTCCCGTAGGTCTTGAAACGATTGCCGCAGCAATCGGTGAGGAAGCCGTTACCATAGAAGATGTTTATGAGCCATATCTCATGCAGGTGGGTTTCCTGAGCCGCACACCGAGAGGCAGGCAGGTAACTCCTGCGGGCTATGCACATCTCGGAATACCGATGCCGGGACAGCAGAGAATGGATGTTTGAACAACTGTTTTACTTATGAAAGGAGCGGTCAGATGAGAGCCGCAGAAAACTGGAAGGATTATGAGCTTATCGATTGCTCTGACGGCGAAAGGCTTGAACGCTGGGGAGATATCATCCTTGTGCGCCCCGACCCGCAGGTAATCTGGAAAACTCCCAAAGAAAATCCGCTGTGGTATAATCCCCACGCTATATATAACCGCTCAAACACGGGCGGCGGCAGCTGGCAGGTTTGCAAAAAGATGCCCGATGTGTGGCAGGTTGGCTTTGAGGAGCTTAAATTCAATATCAAAACAATGGGCTTCAAGCATACGGGTCTTTTCCCCGAGCAGGCTGTTAACTGGCAGATGACTGCCGATATCATCCGAAATGCAGACAGACCCGTCAGAGTGCTTAATCTTTTTGCCTATACGGGCGGCGCAACCGTTGCTGCCCTCAACGCAGGTGCAAGCGTAACGCATGTTGATGCCTCAAAGGGCATGACCCTCTGGGCAAAGGAAAATGCGGCAGCAAGCAGAGTTGCCGATGCTCCCGTGCGCTGGCTTGTTGATGATTGCATAAAGTTTGTTCAGCGCGAAATCAGAAGAGGAAATAAATATGATATCATCATCATGGACCCGCCTTCATACGGCAGGGGTCCGGGCGGCGAGGTCTGGAAGCTTGAAAATGAGGTTTACGGCTTCGTTGAAATGTGCATGGAGGTTCTCAGCGACGATGCGCTGATGGTGCTTATCAATTCTTATACAACGGGACTTTCACCCAGCGTTATGGAATATATTCTCGGAGAAACCGTTCAGCGAAAGCTTGGCGGAAGCGTTTCGAGCGACGAAATCGGAATCCCCGTTTCTTCAAAGCCGGGCAGAGTTCTTCCCTGCGGTGCAAGCGCAATATGGAAGGGAAGCGGAGTAAAATGAAAAGCATAAAACCGGGCAGAGGTCCCTCATTCATGGGCGGAGTTGCAGGAATTGCAGCGGCACTTTTCGGTGTGCTCTGGACAGCTTTTGCAATTTTCGGCGGCGCATGGTTCATGGCGCCCTTCGGATTAATTTTCATTGGTGTTGCGGTTGTCAATGCGATTTATAATTTCAAAAACGCAACAGGCAAAAACCGTTATTCGCAGTATGATATAACAGAAGGAAACGAAGAGCCTGACCCGCTTAATGAAATGTTTGGCGAAAAGAGAGAAAAAAGCGTAAGAACACAGGCCGAGAGCAAATTCTGTCCCTACTGCGGTCAGAGAGTGGAATCAGACTATGAATTCTGCAATGTGTGCGGCAGAAGATTGCCGTAAGAAAAGGGTGATAAGATGAAGCCTTATGTTCCACACATAATGAAATGCATTATGTATATCATAGGAGCGATATTTTGGTCTTCCGTATCCATTTATGCCGAGGCATGGTTTATGCTTATATTCAACATCGTTTTTTTGGTATTTGCGATTTTTTACGGCGTTGAGGCTTCAACCTCGCGCAAATATTATAAAAAATATCTGGCAGAAGAAAGAGCAAAACTCGGCTTGGATGATAAGCCTATCGAAACCGACGATTCCGAAATTACTGATGAGGATGACGAGGACGAGGAAGAATATGCCGAATATCTTGAATACGCACAGGAAATAGAAGAAATTGAAGCATATGATTCTGACAGCGGAAAAGACTATTGTCCCCATTGCGGCAATTATTCGGTGACCGACGGTGTGTGCGAGATTTGTGGAGAAAAAGTGACAGAATAATAGTTTAGGATTTTATATATGAGCGAAAAATTAATCGAATTTGAAAATGTAACAATGTATTATTTTGACGCTGAGGAAGGCGAGTTTGATAAAAACTCCGCACCTGCTTTGCTGAATGTTGATTTCAGCGTTGAAAAGGGCGAGTTTGTTGCCGTTCTCGGTCATAACGGCTCGGGCAAAAGCACCCTTGCAAAGCTCTGCAACGCAATTTATGAGCCGAGCTCGGGAACAGTCAGAGTCAAGGGCATTGTTGCGGATAATGATGATAAGGCTGATGAGGTCAGACGAATCGTGGGCATGGTTTTCCAGAATCCCGATAATCAGATTGTTGCAACGGTTGTTGAGGATGACGTTGCCTTCGGACCTGAAAACCTCGGCGTTGAGCCAAAGGAAATCCGCCGCAGGGTTGATGAAGCCCTGAAAGCGGTTAACATGTATGACCACCGTCACCGTGAGCCTCACAAGCTTTCGGGCGGTCAGAAGCAGAGGGTTGCCATTGCAGGCGTGCTTGCAATGCAGACCGAGTGCATCGTGCTCGATGAGCCAACCGCCATGCTCGACCCCGTCGGCAGAGAAGAGGTTATGCAGACCGTTCACCGCATGAATAAAGAGATGGGCATAACCGTTGTGCTTATCACCCACTTTATGGATGAGGCGGTTAAGGCTGACAGAGTTGTTGTTATGGACAGCGGCAGAATTGTTATGCAGGGTAAGCCGAGAGAGGTTTTCTCAAAGGTTGAGGAGCTTCGCTCCCATGGGCTTGATGTGCCGCAGTCAACGGAGCTCAGCCGTGCGCTCGGAATTGAAAAATGCGTTCTCAATGTTGATGAATGCGTTGATGAAATTGCAGAAATGCTTGGAGGTGCCCGATGAATTACGCAATCGAAACAATCGGGCTGACTCACTACTATTCTAAAGGCACACCTCAGCAGGTTGCCGCAATAAGTGATGTTAACCTTAAAATAAACAAGGGCGAGCTTGTGGGCATCATCGGTCACACGGGCTCGGGCAAAAGCACCCTGATTTCGCATTTCAACGGGCTTTTAAAGCCTGACAGCGGCAAGGTGCTTGTTGACGGAGTTGATATCCATAAGGATAAAGAAACTCTGCGCAACACCAGATTCAAGGTCGGTCTTTGCTTTCAGTATCCCGAATATCAGCTTTTCGAGGAAACCGTTTACAAAGATATCGCCTTCGGTCCGAAAAATATGAAGCTTTCCGAAGCTGAAATAAAAGAAAGAGTTTTAAAGGCGGCGGCGTTTGTCGGCGTTAAAAAAGAGCATCTCAATCAGTCGCCGTTTGACCTTTCAGGCGGCGAAAAAAGAAGGGTTGCCATTGCAGGCGTTATGTCAATGGAGCCTGAAATTCTTATTTTCGATGAGCCTGCCGCAGGTCTTGACCCGAGAGGCAGAAAAGATCTCATCGAGCTTATAAAAGATTACAGAAAACAAACGGGCTCAACCGTTATTGTTGTTTCTCACAGCATGGAGGATATCGCTTGCATGGCAGACAGAGTTGTTGTTATCAACAATTCTACAGTTGCAATGCAGGGCAGCGTGGATGAGGTTTATTCAAAAGGCGCTCAGCTGCGCTCAATGGGTCTTAATGTGCCCGAAATTACCGAGGTTTTCGCAAAGCTGCGCGCAAGAGGAATTGATGTACCTGCCAATGTCTATACAGTTGAGCAGGGTGTTCAGATTCTCCAAAAGCTTGCTTCGGGGAGGTGCTCCGGATGATAAGAGATATAACCATCGGGCAGTATTATCCCGGCAAATCGCTTCTTCATAAAGTTGACCCGAGAATGAAGCTTATTCTCACCTTTGCGGTTATAGTTGTTATTTTTCTTTGCAAAAACTTTTTCTCTCTCGGCATTATTGCCGTTACGGCAATTGTTGCCGCCGCTCTTTCAAGAGTGCCTGCAAAAATGCTTTTAAAGAGCCTTAAGCCGATTGTTATTATCCTGATTTTTACGGCGGTGCTCAATATTTTCTATACGCAGGGCGGAGCAACCTGGTTTGAGTGGAGGTTTATAAAAATAACCGAAAAAGGTGTTTTTACCGCAATTTTTACCATGGTCAGAATTATTTCCCTTGTGCTTATCAGCTCACTTCTGACCTATACAACAACACCCACAATGCTTACCGATGCGCTTGAAAGAGTGCTTTCACCCCTTAAGATTTTTAAAATCAAGGTGCATACCCTTGCAATGATGATGACCCTTGCGTTAAGATTTATTCCGACTCTCATCGAAGAGATTGACAGAATCATGAATGCGCAGAAGGCGAGGGGAGCCGACCTTGAAACGGGCGGAATCGTTCAGCGTGCCAAGGCGCTTGTTCCGATTTTTGTTCCGCTTATGGTTTCTGCGTTCAGAAGGGCGTACGAGCTTGCGTTTGCAATGACCTGCCGCTGCTATACGGGCGGCGAGGGCAGAACAAGAATGAAGCAGATGAAGCTTTCGGCTCTTGATTTCTTTGCATTGTTTGCCTGCGTTGCCATAACGGCGGGTGTCATAGTGCTTAATTATTTTTTTGAAGCTGTAATTTAAGAAGGTTAAATTATGCGTAATTTGCTTTTAACAATTTCATTTGACGGCACGGCTTACCATGGCTGGCAGGTGCAGGATAATGCCGTAACCGTTCAGCAGACTCTTCAGGATGCGCTTGAGAAAATCTGCTCGAGAAGAGATAATGTTGTCGGTTGTTCGCGCACGGATGCAGGTGTTCACGCAAA
>JAZNPG010000077.1:0-8035 GCA_045589555.1 Acutalibacteraceae bacterium | reverse complement strand
CGATAGCCTCCTTTTGAAAGGAGGTGGATTTTGGCGAAGCCAAAAGACGGAGGATTGAATTAATATTTTCGTTTATTTGACGTTTTTTCGCTTTTCGATGTATCTTTATACACCTTCAAGCGAAGAAAACGCCATTCAGCTTCCTTTCTCAACAGCCACACCTTGCCGAAAAACAAGTTTTTCGACAAGCTGAGGCTTGCACAAACCTGTGCAAGCCTTTTTTGTTCGATTAAACGTTATCCTGTGAGTTCGTTGAGAAATAAACGGGGAACCAGTTCTGTGCAAAAGCAGGAAGAGAAAGCCTTGATTCGGAGAAGAGGGAAGCAACAAGGCGGATTGCCTCGATGTGCTCAACTTCAACGTCAGCCTCCTTGTCGGTTTCGCAAACCTTTACATCGGTGCCGTCAACGGTGATTTCGATGCGCTCATCCTTTTTGTATCCGTGGATAAGAAGAACAATTGAACCGCTGCAGAGTTTAACTGTGTTTGCTTTAACAGCGAGGAAGGCTTCGATGAATTTGCCGTAGTTGAGAATGTTGATCATTTCGGAATGTGACATATCCCAGCCGTCGCAGTATTTTGTCATATAAGCGCACATTTCGGGATTATACATAGGTACGCTGAATGAAACGCTGTCCTTATTCATGGTTTCCATGATGCACATGATGAGGTTGAGGGTATCTTCAACGTTTACGGGGCAGATTTCCTGAATGCCGCCGAACTTGCGAAGAACGAAATATCCCTTGAATTCATCGCCTTCAAATGCTGCGTAGGGAACGCTTCTCCATGAAGCAAGGATATCGTAAATGTTATCGGGGTTTCTGTCAATTGTATAGGGAGCACGGTTATAAAGCTCGATTGTTTTTGCGAGAAGCTCAGTATCCTCGGGCTTGATTTCTCTTGAGGTGAAGGTTGTTTTTGCATCTTTGCCGAGAATGTGGCGGATGTTTCTCATGTTGATATCGAAATCATATTCGGGACCGCACTGTTCATATCCGAAATAAGCATATCTCTGTCTGTGACCGCCGAGAAGAGAATAGTCGGTATCGTCCTTAATCATTTCTTCAAGGCACATGTTCATGCAGTCTTTCATGTAGCCCTTGCCTCTGCAATCCCTTGTTACGCCAACGTTGCCGATACCGCCGATGCGAAGCTTTCTGCCTGCTGCGGTTGCGTCGATGGGATAAAGACCTACCGCACCCTTGATCTTGTCATCCTCCATAACAACGAGGTTGTTATATGCAGGGTTATACTGCTCCTTATAAAGCTTGGGAAGAAGGTCACGGAAATTGCGTTTGGTTTCCTCGTCATCTTCAAAGAAGAAGATATCGTCAAGCGTTTCAATAAGGTGGTCTGTGTATTCTTTTTTCCCTCTGCCTTTGTAAATCTCCATAGTGTTTTCTCCTTGGTGAATTATTTTATGTTAATGAAATCATTATAGCTGAGAACTTTGTAATCTTTGCCGCTGACCGGTCTGCGTGCGCTCTGCTTTTTTCTGCGGATATAGAAAAAGATAATGATTGCGGCAATTATCAGCAGAACAACGGTTATGAAAATCGGGTTTGTTACAATACTTTTGATTTTTGCACCCATAAGCGCAGCAAAGCTTCGCTTGACATCGTTTGCGGCAACAAGGTCGATTTCTTTGATAACCTCGCCTGCATAGAGCACTTTGCCTTTGCAGAGAACCTGACCTTTTTGTACGGGGGCATCAACGGATTCGGGAACGGTTTCGGGAATCGGCTGAACAAGCACGCTGCCCTCATCAGTGCCCAGAGGCACAAGGCTGTAAACCGTTTCGGCAGGAACGAGGCTTACGAAGTCCGTTGATTTTGCAAAATTGACCTTAACCTCGCCCGCAGCCTTTGCGGGGTCACAGATTGCAACAAGCTCAATGTTATCAAAAGCCCATTCGAGCATTGCCTTGCAATCAAGGAAAGCTCCGTTTTCGTCATAGCCGTCGCTGTCGAAATCTTTCATTACCGATTTGAGAGCAACCGCAATATAGTTGTAGCCGTCTTTTGAAGCGTATGTAACAAGGCAGTGTCCTGCGTCGGAGGTTGTGCCCGTTTTGCCGCTCTTTGTATATTTACAGTAATAATCGGGGTAATTTTTGTTGAGAAGATGGCAGGTGTTGGTTATGCGGCGCTCATCCCTGAGGTTGTTGGCAGGCACCGTATAAGTGAGCTTGCCTGTGATTTCGGCAAAGGCGGAAAGGCTCATTGCGTGCTTGAGAATTTTCGCCATATCCTCTGCGGTAACATACTGGTCATCATGGTCCAGACCGTGGGGATTGGCGAAATGGCTGTTGGTGCAGCCCAGACGCGCAACAACCTCATTCATCTTTGCGATGAAAGCTGCTCTGTCACTTCCCGTAACATGGTTTGCAAGCGTTGTTGCGGCATCGTTTGCGCTCATCATCATCATGTAGCAGAGCAAATCGTAAACAGTAATCTGTTCGCCTGCCTTGAGGTTGCCCATTGAGCTGCCCGTGCCGTCAAGCTCCCTGATACATGCTTCGGGCACCGTTACCTTTTCGTTGAGGTTCTTGCAGTTTTCGATAACAACAATTGCCGTAACAACCTTGGTAAGGCTTGCGGGAGCGGTTTGCTTGCGGATATTCTTTTCGAAAATTATTTCTCCGTTATCTGCGCTCATAAGCAGCAAACAGTCGGATTTCAGTTTCAGCTCTGCCATTGCATCGTCGTATGCCGCACCCGAGGGCAGGCAAAACAGCGCCGATGCCGCGATAACCGCGCAGAGCAAAAGGCTTATCAATCTTTTCATCTTTAACACCGTTTGAATTATTTACCGCATTTGTGCGATATTCAATTAATTATATCACAGGTGTTTTAAAAAATAAACCTCTTTTTACAATTTAAATATGTAAATCCTGTTATGACCTTGATTTTTTTATTTTTCTCGGGTATACTGTTATACAGCAAAGCAAAGGAGAGCAGATTTATGGTATACATAACCGGCGATATGCACGGCGATATGCGCCGTTTTGATTCGCCTGCAATAAAAAAACTCAAAAAGGGTGATACCCTCATAGTCTGCGGTGATTTCGGCTTTGTCTGGGATAACAGCAAGCATGAACAGAGAAATCTCAAAAAGCTCGGCAAAAAGAAATTTAATATTTGCTTTGTTGACGGTACTCACGAAAATTTTGAGCTGCTCAATTCCTACCCCGTAACCCAATGGAACGGCGGCAAGGTTCATAACATATGCGGCAATCTTTTTCATCTGATGAGAGGTCAGGTTTTCAAAATCGATAACATGACCTTTTTTGCTATGGGAGGCGGCGAAAGCCCCGATATCGATATCCGTTTTGAAGAAAATGCATGGTCAAAGGATGAGATTCCTACCCGTGAGGAGCTTCTCGAGGGTGCGGAAAACATAGAAAAGCTCAACTGCAGGGTTGACTACATTATAACTCATGAGCCTCCGTTCAAAATCAAGGGCTTCCTGATGCTCAAGGACAGCGAGGCGGCAAGCGTTACGGGTCTTAACACCTATCTTGAGGAGCTTTCCGAAGCGTGCCGGTTCAGAAGATGGTTTTTCGGCTCAATGCATCTCGATAAATATATCTCCAGCACCCATGTTGCTGTTTTTCAGAATGTTATCAACGCAATTACGGGCGAGGTTGACAGATAACCCAAAAGCCAAGCGGCTGTCTCTTTTGTTGAGACAGCCGCTTTCCGATTCAATCAGAACTCTTCTTTCTTGTTCTTCTTCTGCTGAGCGTTGTTATTGTTGTTCTTGTTCTGCTCATTCTTGTTGTTGCCGGGGCAATCCTTCTTGTTCTGATTGTTCTGATAGTTTTTGTTATCCATTTCAAATCTGCCTTTCGGTTATTTTGCCCGTGTTTTTCGCATCGGGCTCGGTAATAGTATATCCGCATTCCGTCGGGATAAACGCATTCAATTATGTTGACAAAAAATTTTGCTGATGATAAAATAACAATGTATATATTAAACAGCGATAATGAACAGTTAAGGACAGGCTTTGCCTGTGACCGATTGTACATATTAAAACTATAATTTTATTTAGGAGAATAACCATGATTGTTAAAAATTCATTCGGCACAACCGCAAACGGCGAAGCGGTTGATATTTACACCATCCGCAATTCTTCGGGCACTGCAGTTGACCTGCTTACCTACGGCGCAACTGTCAACAGCATCTATGTTGCCGATAAAAACGGCACATTTGCCGATGTGCTTTCGGGCTTCGATACCCTTGAGGGACATGAGAAATATTCCGATTATCAGGGCATGACGGTAGGCAGATATGCAAACCGTATTGCAGGAGGCAAATTCAGCATTGACGGTGTTGAGTATAATGTTGAAAAAAACGAAAAGGGCATAACCTGCCTTCACGGCGGCGCAGAGCTTTCAACCGCAGTTTGGAAAGCATATATCGTTGACGATAACGCAATCGAGATGAATTATTCAAGCCCCGACGGTGCAATGGGTTTCCCCGGCAAGGTTGATTTCAAGGTTACCTTCACTCTCCATGAGGATAATGCGCTCAAAATTGAATATTTTGCCGTAAGCGATAAAAAGACGGTTATCAACATGACAAACCATGCTTATTTCAATCTTGCAGGCAAGGGTGATATTCTCAACCACGAGCTTATGATTAACGCCGATGCCTATACTCCCATTGATGAGGCAAGCATTCCCACGGGCGAAATCAGACCCGTTGAGGGCACACCTTTTGATTTCAGGGTTGCAAAGCCCATCGGCAGAGATATCGGTGCGCAGGATGACCAGCTTGCAATCGGCAAGGGCTATGACCACAACTTCTGCCTCAACGACGGCGACGGTCCCGTTGCAACTGCATACGACCCCGAGAGCGGCAGATTCCTTGAGGTTTTCACTGACCTTTGCGGCGTACAGCTTTACACGGGTAATTTCCTTGACGGCACAAACATTGGCAAAAACGGCAATCCGCTTATCAAAAATGCAGGCTTCTGCCTTGAAACACAGTACTATCCCAACACACCCAATATGCCTGAATTTCCGCAGTGCACAATAGATGCAGGCGAGAAATTCACAAGCTGCACGGTATTCAGATTTTTCGTTAAATAAAGCTATTTAACAGCTTTATAACAGCTTAATAATAGTTTGTTCATTTTTGCGGCGATAAGTTACAATTTATTATTTGCGAATTCATAGATTTTTTAAAAATTTATCTATAATTAGAATTGTAGGGTTAACCTGCATAAAACAAAGAAAAAAGACGTTTAATATATTTAGGAGGGGTTTTATAATGGCATCAGAAAGAATTCTTGTTGTTGATGACGATACCAATATCTGTGAGCTTCTTCGTCTCTATCTTGAAAAGGACGGCTACGAAGTTTCAATTGCAAACAACGGCGGCGAGGCAGTAAAAATGTTTCAGGAGATTTCTCCTGACCTTATGCTGCTTGATATCATGCTGCCCGTGCTTGACGGCTGGCAGGTTTGCCGCGAGGTAAGAAAATTCTCGGACAAGCCCATAATCATGCTTACCGCAAAGGGTGAAACCTTCGATAAGGTGCTCGGATTTGAGCTCGGTGCAGACGACTATGTTGTCAAGCCCTTTGACGCAAAAGAGGTTATGGCAAGAGTAAAGGCAGTTCTCCGCAGAAGCGGCTCGGCAACTCAGAGCGATATAAAGGAAGTTCGCTTTGACAAGCTGACAATCAATCTCACAAACTATGAACTCAGAGTTGACGGCAAAAAGGTTGACACACCGCCCAAAGAACTCGAGCTTATTTATCATCTCGCAAACAATCCCAACAGAGTTTTCACAAGAGATCAGCTTCTTGATGAAGTTTGGGGCTTTGATTACTATGGCGATTCAAGAACGGTTGACGTTCATGTAAAGCGTCTTCGCGAAAAGCTTGAGGGCGTTTCAGATAAATGGGAGCTCAAAACAGTCTGGAGTGTCGGATATAAGTTCGAAACAAAAGACTGATTATTCCTTCGGGGTGAGAATTAGTGACAAGATTCAGTAAGAGAAGGTCAGGCCTTTTTCGCAAGTATTTACTTGTAACAATCTCAATTATTCTTGCAAGCTTCGTCTTTATAGGCGGAGCTCTCTTGCTTTTGGTATCAAAGCTGTGGATGGATGAAAAGCTGGAGCTTCTGACCGAAAACGCATCAAACGTTGCAAAAAGCACAAGCAACGTTCTTCAAAGCGATTTCATGGATCAGAGCAGCATTGTTTCGCTGAAGCTTATCTGCAACACTCTTATGCAGACCTCCAACGCAATTGATGCTGATATATTCATAACAAACCTTAACGGAGATGTTGTTTACTGCAAGGATAACCTGCAGTCCAACCTTTCGCTTTATACGGGCAGCTGTATGGTGCACGGCGATTATCATATCCCTGCGGATATGCTGGAGGAAGCGGTCAAAGGCTTCACAAGAAGAACAGGCGACCTTGACGGCGCTCTCAATTCGGTGCATTTCATCGTCAGCGCTCCGGTTAAGGCAGGCAAAGATACAATCGGAATTGTTTATGCCGCTCAGCCTGTTGTTGACGGTCTTGCACCGTATATTCTCGGCATTTTCAGAATGTTCTTCTGGGCTGCGCTTTTTGCGTTTGCGCTTGCGTTTATTATGGTTTACCTCGTTTCATACAGAATGACAAAACCGCTGCGTGAAATGTCGCAGGCTTCAAAGCAATATGCAAACGGTGATTTTTCAAAAAGAATTTCAATTCCGAAATCAATGTTCAACAATAACGATGAGGTCGAGGAGCTTGTTCAGGCTTTCAATTCTATGGCGCAGGCTCTTGCTACGCTCGAAATGAGCCGCAGAAGCTTTGTTTCCAATGTTTCGCACGAGCTGAAAACCCCCATGACCACCATCGGCGGTTTCATTGACGGAATTCTTGACGGCACAATCGAAGAGGAAAAACAGAATAAATATCTTAAAATTGTATCCGATGAGGTCAAGCGTCTTTCAAGACTTGTTACGGGTATGCTCAATATGAGTAAGCTTGAAGCAGGCGAGCTTGATATAAACCCCGTTAAATTCGATATTTCCGAAATGCTTTTCAGAACGCTGCTCGGTTTTGAACAGATGATTGACAAAAAGCATATCGAGATCAGAGGGCTTGACGGTATTGATGTTAACCATGTTACAGCTGATAAGGATATGATAAATCAGGTTATATATAATCTGATTGATAATGCGGTTAAATTTACTCCCGACGGCGGGTATATCGAGGTCAGCTCAAAAGCTGATGCCGAAAAGGTTATCGTTAAAATCCGCAACAGCGGCAAGGGAATACCCGGCGAAGAAATTGATAAAATATTTGAGAGATTCTATAAGCTTGATAAGTCCAGAAGCTACGATATCAAGGGCGCGGGAATGGGTCTTTACCTTTGCAAAACAATCGTTGAGCTTCACGGCGGACAGATAATTGCGCGAAGCAATGTCGGCGAATTTACGGAATTTATCTTCCAGCTTCCTCTCAATTAAAAATTGTTTGACAGTTTTTTTATTTGATGTTCAAACCGTATTAATAAAATTATATTATAAAATAACCATAATCACTTGAACGGAGGACCCCTTTATGAGCGACGAAAAGGGAAACATTTTTGACGGAATCGAAAACGGTTCGTCTTCTGAACAGTTTTATGCTGAAACCGAAATTAATTCCAAGCCAGCAGAGCCGAAGGCTCCCGAAACCTATGCAGCAATTCCCGAAGAGGAAAAAACGGTGCAGCCGGATACTTCATCTGCAGGGGATTATCAGGATATCCCCAGGGTTGAGGCGCAGCAGGTTGACGGTTATCCGAAAACCGATAATCCGCAATCAAACGGTTCTGCTTATGCTAACGCACATGCGCAATTCAGCCCTTACGGCAGCAGACCCTATAATTATACCGCAGGCAGTAACAGAAATCCTTATTCCAATGCGGCTCCTTATGCAGCACAGCAGATTTACAATCAGCCCGCTCAGCCGCAGAAACCGCAGAAAAGCGGAAACGGTCTGAAGGTTTTTGCCGCAATTGTTTCTGTTCTTCTTGT
>JAZNPG010000076.1:0-9483 GCA_045589555.1 Acutalibacteraceae bacterium | reverse complement strand
TGCCCGAAGAACAATCAGCATATCAGCGGTGGGAGTCTGACCGTCAAACATAACGGCTTTTCTCGTTGCGCTGTAGGCATAGGAGAAATAATAAACGCTGTCAACGGTTTCAATCATTTCGTTGAGCTTAGCCGCACCGTCTGGCGATAAATCGTAAGCCGCATGGTCATTGCCCGAAGCGGTAACCTTTTCAAGCGCACTGCGCATTGTTCCTGCATCAACTTCATCAACGCCGAACTGGTCAAGCATAAGGTCATAAACACCCTCAACAGGCTCGCCAAGGTTTGCAGCAAGCATGCAGAACGAAATAAGCAGGTCCGTTGTGCTGCTGATATCGGGAAGGTCAAGAAGATTTCCGATTCCGAGATTATCCAGGGTTGATTTAAGGAAAACTGAATCGCCTAAATTGAGAAAATCAAGACTCTTGAGAAGTGAGCCTGAATCATTGATGATTTCAGTAAGCGATGAGCCGTTATGCGGAGCACACAGAGCCGTTACACTGAAAACCCAATCGCCCTTGCCGCCTTCAAACAGCGGCGAAACATCGCTGCCCGAGGCATTTTTTTCGGCTTCGCTGCCGTATTCAAGGAGCGATGTGAGAAGTCTGACCGTTGCGCCGCCGAAGCTGTGGCCCACAAGGTTTATCTTTTTGAGCTGACCGCCGTTGGTTTTTTCGCCCCAGCCCTCAAAAAGAGGCTCGGAATATGTTCTGCCGAAGCGCTCGTGATTATGCTCCTTCGAGTGGGCTTCGCCGTAGTCAACCTGCGTGCCCGTAAGCTGGGCATAGAGCTCGCATGCTCTGTCCCATGCGCTTGAAACGGGACCCACGCTCGGAGTATAAACCTCATAACCCTCTTCCCTGAGCTGCAGGGCAAGGTTGCCCGAGGTTGAACCCCAATAAGGAACAGCATCGTTGATGCCCGTGCCCTCACCCCAGCCGCCGAGACCGTGAACGAGAACATAGGGATACTCTATTTTGCCGCCGTTAAGTGACCACCATGCTTCTTTTATCTGACCCCAGAAAAGCGGAACACAGAGAGTTGCCGCCATAATACAGATAACAAGCACCCACGCAATAACCGCCTTGGGCGATAGCTTTTTCTTTTCTTCGGCAGCTTCCGATTTGTCCTCCTGAACGGGATCGAGTGCTGAAACGGGAGCAGATGCTGCCGCTTCAGGCTGATCGGGAACTTCAAATTCGCCCTCAAACGATTCGATAACCGCGTTCCCGTCGGGGATAACAAAATCCGGTCCGCCCCTTAATGTGTCATCAAGATCGGGGCTGTAAGCCTCATCAAGTGCAGGCGTGTTTTCCGCAGCCGTTTCATTTGAATCCTCTTTCAGAAGATAATCAGTTGAAACGCCGAAGATTTCGCTTATCGATACAATTTTATCTATATCGGGCATCGCAGAGCCTGATTCCCATTTGGAAACCGACTGGCGGGAAACGCCGAGCTTTTCCGCAAACGCCTCCTGCGACAAACCGTTTTCTTTTCTCAGATTCAATATCTTATCTGAAATAGCCATCAGATGACCCTCCTGTTTGTTTTAAAAAAGCAAGCTGATCCGCATTCGCCTTATGACGAATTATAGCCCACATTCGGGGCAAATTCAATCATTTCAAGTTTACATTTTAAGAAAAAACAAAAAATATTTATATGTAAATTAAGGTTTACATGGCAAAAGACGGGTGTAAACCCGACTTTACGCCGAAGGATTTCGCCTCAAAAAGGTTATTCAGGCTTGCATTTGCTGCAAATTACGGTTACCTGAGTCGGGTAATTTTCTCAAGCCTCTGCGCAACCGTTCCGTTTTCAAAATATCTTTCGTCAAGAACGGAGATTCCCATTTCCGCCGCTCTTTCCGCCACAGGCCAATCGCTGCCGACATATTTTGTTGTTGCGAGCACAGCTGCCGCAAGCGAGCCGCCGAATTTTTGCCTGATTGCGTAAAGCTCGTTGAGGTCATCGTTTGTCGGAACTCTTGTTTTGCATGAAATGAAAACGGGCATAACTCCCCTTGTGAGCACAACGTCAACCTCGTTTCTCGGAGTGCTGCCCGCAACAACCGAGCCGAGAGTTTTGCCGTTTGCAGGGATATCCCAGACAAATTTAACGCTCGACTGAACATCGTAAAATACTCCGCTGCTTTTTGCGGCAAGGTAAACCGCAAGCTCAAGCCACACGCCCTCATTCACAAGCAGGTTAGCCATTTCGCCGCTCATATAGGTGAAGCTGATTCTGCTTCTGTCGGGAGCAAAACGGAAATTCCTGATTGCGCCCGTTCTCTCAAGCTCACGCATAACAGTTTCGTTGCAGCTGAAAATTCTGTCACCCTCGCCGAAAGAAAACGGGGCAGCAACATAAAGATTATCGGAAACCTTTTCGCCCTCTTTTTTGGAAACCTGCTGCAGATATTTTATAAATCTGTTCCAGACCTCTCTGTTTTCAAAATAAACCCTGACCACCTTGCGGATAACATCCCATTCATCCTCGGAAAAATTCATATTGCGCGGCTTTGAATAAACCGTACCGCCTGCAGCGGTAATGAATGCCTCGGCAGGCAAACCGATATCAACGCTTTGCAATCTGTCGCTGCCGGGGAAAAGGAATGAATTTATCGTTCTGTCATAATAAACGATGCTTGCTTTTTGGGGAATGAGGCTGCCTGCAGCCACAAGCGCAAGGTCTCTGCCGCCCGTGACATCAACCGTGCATTCGTTGCCGTTTTTTTCTTCTTTTGAAATTATCTCCGAAACGGTACGGCGCATTTCACTGAAATTGTTTGCATCGGCATAAACAAACTCAAACAAGCAATCCAGCCCTGCGAGCGATGCAAATTTTTCCGCCGCAGCCCTTGCCTCGGGGGTAAGCGCTTTTTTGCCGCCGATAAAGCAGACTTTCTGCGGTCTGAAAACGGTTGCGGCAAGGTAATTGTATATCGGTTCTCTGTCATAAAGCTCAATCAGCGTTTTCATATGTTTTCCCCCGAATAATATTTTTACGGTTTTATTCTACCATACTTTTTGCGTAACGGCAATATTCAATCCGAGCAGATTTTTCCGCAAATATAATATTGACCGATAAACGCACAAAAAACCCGATGCGGAAATTAACCTGCATCGGGTAATTTTTATGTTTTATTTAATCTCAAGCTTTTCGCAGTTTGAGCCTGTAAGCGAAAGGCTCAATTCATCGGGCTGGCTGCCGCCGATATAAAGAGCAATTTTGCCGTCGGGCTCTGCTCTGCTGCCGTCATCAAGAACGGCTTTTATCCAGTAGCGGTCAATTTCAAGCTCAACCGTTGCTTTTTCGCCTGCCTCAAGCTCAACAGGTCTGATTGCGCAGAGCTGATAATTCGGCGTATGGATACGGCTGTCGCTGAACTGTGCATAAACCTGAACCTTTTCCCTGCCCTTCTTATCGCCCGTGTTGGCGACCTCAACGCTGACGGTTATCTTTTCGCCGTCTGCCGAAAGGAGCTTTGCATTTTCATAGGCAAATTTTGTGTATGAAAGACCGAAGCCGAAAGGATAAAGAGGCTTGGAATCAATATATCGGTAGGTTCTGCCCCTCATATCGTAATCCTTGAAATCGGGGATTTCGCCGTCACCGTAATACATTGTTACGGGCAGCTTTGCGCAGGGATTAGCCTCGCCTGCAAGGATTCTCGCAAAAGCAAGTCCGCCGAGCGCACCGGGATACCATGAATGGAAAATCGCCTTTGCATGGCTTGTTACCTTTTCGCCCAGGTCAACCGAGCTGCCGCACATAAGCATAACAACAACGTTATCGCAAACATCGCAGACCGCTTCGGCAAGCTTCTGCTGGGTTTTGGGAAGATAGAGCGATTTTTTATCGCCGCAGGCTGTGTAATCATCGTCAAAGCCCGTATCCTCGCCTTCGATGGAGCAATCAAGACCGAGCGCAAGGATTGTTACATCCGCTTCGGATGCGGCGGCAAGACCGTCGCTGAGCATATTCATGAAGCCGCTCCAATGGTTTGTTTCTTCGGCGCAGTAGTTGGAGCCTCTTTCAACGCTGATATCGGCGTTTTCAAAAACTCTGCGGATACCGTCGGCAACGGTAACATATTCGGAAGCATAGCCGTTATAGTTTCCCTCAAGAGCGCTGACAGACTGTGCATTCGGACCTACGACCGCAATTCTCATGCCCTTGTTTTTATCGAGAGGCAGGAATCCGCCCTCGTTTTTGAGCATAACAACGCTCTGCTCTGCCGTTCTGAGGTTGAGAGCCTTATGCTCCTTGCAGTCAAGAACGCTGTAAGGAATATCGGAATAGGGTCTTGTTTCTTCAAATTCGCCGAGAAGATAACGGATCATGAAAAGTCTTTCGGCGGCGGCGGTGATGTCATCCTCGTCAATCAGATCCTGCTCATATGCGTCGATGAGATATGCGTATGTATCGCCGCAGTTGAGGTCGCAGGTGTTCTTGATTGCCGCAGCCGCAGCCTCGGCAGCGGTTTCGGTGAACTTATGGAATTTATAGATATCTCCGAGCGCTCCGCAGTCGGAAACAACATAGCCGTCAAAGTTCCAGTTTTTGCGCAGAACCTCCTTGAGAAGATAGGAATGCGCACAGCAGGGCTCGCCGTTTGTTCTGTTATATGCGCCCATAACGCCCATAACTCCGCCCTCTTTAACGGTTTTTTCAAACGCAGGCAGATAGGTTTCGTAAAGGTCGTGCATGTTTGCGATTGCGTCAAAGCCGTGGCGGTCATTTTCGGGACCCGAATGAACCGCAAAATGCTTGGAGCAGGCGGTTGCCTTGAGGAATTCTCCGTTGCCCTGAATACCCTTTACGAATTCAACGCCGAGAGCCGACGAAAGATAGGGGCATTCGCCGAAGGTTTCCTGACCTCTGCCCCAACGGGGGTCACGGAAGATATTGATATTCGGAGCCCAGAAGGTAAGACCCTTGAAAATATCACGGTCACCGAATTTAACGTGCATGTTATATTTAACTCTGCCCTCTGTGGAAATAACATCCGCAACCTCGCCCACAAGCTCGGGGTCGAAGGTTGAAGCCATGGCAATTGCGTGAGGAAAAACAGTTGCCGTGCCCGCTCTTGCAACGCCGTGCGAGCCCTCGTTCCACCAGTTATAATCCTTGATGCCGAGCCTCTCGATTGCAGGGGAATTATAAAGAAGCTGGCTCATTTTTTCTTCAACCGTCATTTTGGCAACAAGCTCTTTCGCCTTTGCCATTGCCTGAGATTTAGTCATTTTTCGCCCTCCTGAAAAGGAAATACTTTGTTATATTACTATAAACCAAACGAAATGCGTAGTCAAGAAAAAACAAAATATTCGCATCTGTAAATTGACACAGCCAATCACATTTGATATATTAATGTTATATTACTTTAAAAGGAGCGATGCTCTGTGGCATTCATCAACAGTATTATTTCTTTTATTCTTTCCGCCGTTCTGACGGTGCTTTCGGTTTTTATCCCTGCCGCAGGCGAAAGAATCAACGATTATAAGTTCACAATCGATGCATCTGAAACGGGCACCGTTCTTGCAAACCCTGCAAGCAACGTCAACATCTGGTCAATCGAGGGCAACCCCTTCGTCAACGCAAAGGCGAGCGAGGAATACAACATTTTTGAATTTGTCAATTATGTTCAGCTCATGCAGTGCACGGGCGGCTCCGTTGAACGTGACCTTTTCAAGGACCCGCTTGACAGAACCGTGCTCGATGACTACGATTTCACAAAGCTGATTGAAAACTGCAGAGGCGTTCTTGAACTCGGCGCAAAGCCCATGCTCAAGCTCGGCAGCGTTCCGCTTAAGTATTCTTCGGGCTCAACAAGCGATAACTATTTCGAAACAAACATATATCCGCCCGATGACTATAACGTTTATTATAACTATATCCGTGCCGTCACGCAGGCTCTTGTTGATGAATTCGGCATTGACGAGGTGCGCTCATGGCGTTACGGCGTTATGACCGAATACGAAAACAGCGCTTGGTTCATGGCTCCGAGCGGCGACCCCGCCGAAACTGCGGTTGAATACTGCAAGCTCTATGACTATACCGTTGCGGCTCTGACAGATGTTCTGGGCAACGATGTTTTCGTTGGCGCTCACTCAATGACGGTTACCGAGGGCTTATGGGATGAAAAGCTTTTCATAGAGCATTGCGCAAGCGGCACAAACTATAAAACGGGCGAAAAAGGAACAAGAATCTGCTATCTTTCCGCTTCGTTTTACGATTCACGTCCCGGCGAATTCACAAGCGGCTACACCCTGCCCGAAACGATAGCATATCTTCGCAAGTGCGCCGATGATGCAGGGCTCAAAAACCTGATTTTCGGCATCGATGAAGGCAGAATTCTTGAAGGCAACTCAAGAGGCGCAATCGACAGTCAGCTTCTTTCAAGAACAGTCGGCTACACCTATCAGGCAGCCTACGATGCAAGGCTTTATTCCCAGATGTTCAACAACGGCATAAATTATTTTTCATCATGGGGCTTCCTCTCAAACGGTCTGCTTGACGGTAACCCGACAGTTGCTTACCACGTTGCAAGCAATGCCGCAAAATTTGACGGCGCAAGGCTTGCGAAAACCGATAAATCATCAAACGGATATATTTATAAAGCCGAGGTTGATGCGGTTTCCGCCTATAATTCCGAAACCGATACGCTCCACATCATGGCGTATAATTTCAAAAACGATGTTGAATACGATTCAGCCGCAGACCTTGAATTCACCGTCAAGGCACCTCAAATCAGCGGCACAAAAGCCAAGGTCACCGCATACGTTGTTGACGATGACTGCAACTATTTCGACGAATGGGTTGAGGACAGAAAGACCTACGGCATCGGCGATGAATGCTTCGCCTGGTCACCCGAAGACCCGCAGATTGATAACCCCACGACCCTCAACGACCCCAAGGCAAGAGAAATTTATTACAGCGAGCTTTATGAAAAATATTATGAATGCTCAAAGCTTGAGCCCGTAACATTTGAGGCTGATATTGTTGACGGCGAAATCGTTCTTGATATCACCCTTGACCCCAATGCGGTTGTATTCTACGAAATAACAGAGGCGTAAAACTATGATGCAAGGTAAATGGATAGGCGCAGAAATGACGGTTGAAGACCGTTTTGCGCCGATATTCAAAAAGGAGTTCACTCTCAACGAAAAAATCGCAAACGCAAAGATTTCCGTCTGCGGTCTTGGTCTGTTTGAGCTGAAAGTCAACGGTTCTCTGCCCGATGACACCGTTCTCAACCCCGCTCATTCGCAGTATAACCAAACGGTTTTCTACCGTGTTTTCGATATAACCGAACTTCTTGAAAACGGCAAAAATACCGTTACCGTTGAACTAGGCAACAGCTTTTTCAACGAAACAACCGATGTCTGGGATTGGCACACGGCTCCGTGGCGCTCCGCTCCGAAAATGATAGCGGATATCGGGCTCATATATCAGGACGGCAGAACCGAAACTCTTTCCACCGATGAAAGCTGGCTTGTTTCAAAAAACGGACCTACCGTTGCAAACAGCATTTATCTCGGCGAGGTTTACGATGCACGGCGCACTCCGAGCGAATGGAGCAACGCCGTTTTGGCTGACCCTCCGAAAGGCATTCTTAAGGAGCAGGCAGAGCCTTTTATCAGGCGCACCGAAACCTTCAGACCGAAAAAAATAACCGCCGTCGGCAGCAGCTTTATTATCGAAGCGCCTGAAATGCTCACGGGCTGGGCGGCAATCAGATTCTGCGAGCCCGAAGGCACGGAGATAACCGTTACCTACGGCGAAAAGCTCACCGCCGAGGGTCTTGTGCAGAAAATCGGCAAATTTGAGGGTCACGGCGGCGAATGGTGGCCCGAGGCATATATTCAGCAGGATAAATTCATCAGCGACGGCAAGGAGTTTGTTTTCGAGCCAAAATTCAGCTATAAAGGCTTTAAATATTTTCAGGTTGACGGCTGCAAAAGCCTCTGCTCCGATGACATTGTGATTTATAAAACAGCAAACGATGTTGAGATTATTTCGGAGTTTGAATGCTCCGATGAAATGCTCAACACCCTGCATGGCATAATGCGCCGCACCATGCTCAACAATTTTCAGAGCAAGCCCACCGATACTCCCGTCTGGGAGAAAAACGGCTGGCTGGGCGATGCAAGCTGCGCCCTTGATACCATGATGTTCAATTTCGATATGAACAGCTTTATGCAGAGCTTTGTTGACACAATGGCAGACTGCCTGCACGAATACGGTTGCGTGCCCGTTATCGTGCCTTCTGCGGATTGGGGACTCGGCAATTCACCCGTGTGGAACACAATTTTTGTTTTCGCTCCGCTTGCGCTTTATGATTTCTGCGGCAATGCCGATTATCTCAAAAAGCTTTATCCCGACCTCAGGGCTTTCGCTCTCAAGGATATCGAAGAGCTGCGTGCTCTGGGCAACGTCTGGGGCACAAGAGGTCTTTCCGACTGGGTTGCTCCCTCGGGCGGCGCTGACCTCGATGTTATGCCCGACCCCTCCGAGGGCGCAGAAATCTGCTGCACCGCTTATATCTATGCAATGCTCAAAGCGATGGTGAGGATTGCGCAGATTCTCGGAAAGCCCGACGATGCAGCCGAATATTCCGCTGCTGCAAGTGATATTTACAATGCGTTCAACGAAAAATTCTACAATTCCGAAAAAGGAATTTACGAAACAACCGTGTGGAAACCGATGGGCAAACGTGATTCATACAGGCAGACCTCCAATCTTCTGCCGCTTGCTTTCGGTCTTGTTCCCGAAGAAAACAAGGAACGTGTACTCAGAAATCTTGCAGATAATTTCATCGCAAGAGGTTACCGCCTCGATACGGGCTGCACAGGCACAAAATACGTTCTGCCCGTTCTTTTTGAAAACGGCTTCACCGACATTGCTTCAAAGGTTATGCTTCAGACCGAATATCCGAGCTGGGGCTTCTGGGTCAGAAACGGTCACGATTCCGCATGGGAAAGCTGGGAATATGCCACACGCTCTCTCAACCATTATTTCCTCGGTACATACGACGAGGCTTATTACTCCTATCTCGGCGGCATAAGGAATATCCGCAACGGCTACGAAAGCTTCACCGTAAGCCCCGTGCTTGACTGTCCGCTTGATTGGGCAAGGGTAAAAATAAAAACCCCGAAAGGCATCGCCGCCTGCGAATGGAGAAAGTCTGACGGCGGCTGCTCGGTCAGGGTTACCGTGCCCGAGGGCTCAAAGGCAGATATAAGCCTTGTTTACGGCGCAAAAAAAATCTCCGCAACCAAATCCGGCGGAGAATATACGTTTGAATTATAAAGGTCAAAAAGGAGTTCCGAACGGAACTCCTTTCAGCTTGTCGAAAAACTTGTTTTTCGGCAAGGTGTGGCTGTTGAGAAAGGAAGCTGAATGGCGTTTTCTTCGCTTGAAGGTGTATAAAGATACATCGAAAAGCGAAAAAACGTCAAATAAACGAAAATATTAATTCAAT
>JAZNPG010000075.1:0-16177 GCA_045589555.1 Acutalibacteraceae bacterium | reverse complement strand
TTCGAGTATCTCTACACCTTTTTGTTCACACAATTTTGTCAATATCTGTCCTATATCTTTCTTTAACTGTCCATATATTTCTTTTCTTCTGTACTTTGGTGCAAAAACTATATGGTAGTGACATCTGTATTTTGAGTGTGCAGAACTTCTTATTTCTTTGTTATCATTTTTCACAAATTAAACCTCCTTGTATTTTCGTAATGCGGCTGTCAAACCATTACTATTATACTTTGAGGTTTGATTATCTTTCAACCTTTCGGGCTTGCTTTGAGCTCGCCCGTTTTGGCTTTGCTGAAGCCGTCTTTAACCCCTGGTAGAACCAGGGGTTTATTTCCACACCTGAAGGCACCAAAAAGAACCTGGCGTTGATTAACGCCAGGCCCAAGAAAGTTTTAAATTACCAAAAACCGCTGGATTTATTTGATGATTCTATCAAAAAGTGTTGCACTTAGTTTGACAAATCATCATGTTGATTTTCTTATTTAATTGTTTTATACTTTTATTGATTTAGTAATAAGGTCTGAGTTAATATAAAGCAAGACCTCCTGACTTGTTTTTTTCATTATGAGGTGATATGTTTGGAATTCACAGTTAAACCGATTGCATATATAAAATCAGATTTCTCTTCTAAATTCGGCATTCCTCGCCAGAGCGGTCTTGTTGATGAGCTTGAAGCAACAATAGTATTTGAACCCGAATTCAGAAATCCCGATGCTTTAAGAGGGCTTGAGGGTTACTCACACTTCTGGCTACTGTGGCAGTTTTCGGAATGCGCTGATAAAGAATGGTCGCCGACGGTCAGACCTCCGAGGCTTGGCGGCAACAAGCGCATGGGAGTATTTGCTTCCCGCTCCCCTTTCAGACCGAATTCAATCGGTCTTTCATGCGTTAAGCTTAAAGAAATTATTTCAACCGAGGAATTAGGAACGGTGCTGAAAGTCAGCGGTGCAGACCTGCTTGACGGTACACCGATAATTGATATCAAGCCCTATCTGCCATATGTTGATTCTCACCCTGAGGCAAGCGGTGGATTTGCCCTGCAGGAAAAGGAAGGCTCTCTCGAAATTCATTTTCCGTATGAGCTTGAAAAGAATATCCCTGAAAGCAAGCGAAATGCCCTCAGAGCAGTTTTGAAGCAAGACCCCAGACCTCAGTACCAGAATGACCCCGAACGCATTTACGGGCTTGAATTCGCAGGATTTGATGTCAGGTTCAAAATCTGCAATAACCTTTTGACAGTTGTTGAGGTTAAAAAAATATAAAACGGCTGTGGTCATTACCCGATTCATTAAAAAACGGTGCACTATCATAAAGATAATGCACCGTTAATTTATTAGTCGCCGTAAACTCTGCGGCTGTATTCAGCATATTCGCCGCTCTTGATATCGTCTGTCCAAGCTTTGTTATCAAGATACCAGCGGATTGTTTTAGCCATGCCGTCATCAAATTTTGTTTCAGGCAGCCAGCCGAGTTCATTTGAAATTTTAGTCGGGTCAATCGCATAGCGAAGGTCATGACCTGCTCTGTCTTTAACATAAGTTATGAGGCTTTCAGGCTTGTCCAGAGCTTTGAGAAGCGTTCTGACAACCTCGATATTCTGTTTTTCATTATGACCGCCGACGTTATAAACCTCGCCTACTCTGCCGTTATGGATAATCAGGTCAATCGCTTTGCAATGGTCCTCAACATAAAGCCAGTCACGGACATTCAGACCCTCACCGTAAACAGGCAGGCTCTGATTTTCCTGCGCTCTTACTATCATAAGAGGAATAAGCTTTTCGGGGAACTGATAGGGTCCGTAGTTATTCGAGCATCTTGAAACGGTTACGGGCAGACCGTAGGTTCTGTGAAAAGCAAGGGTTAAGAGGTCTGCAGATGCCTTTGAGGATGAATAAGGGCTTGAGGTATGAATAGGTGTTTCTTCGGTAAAGAAAAGGTCGGGACGGTCAAGAGGAAGATCGCCGTAAACCTCATCTGTTGACACCTGATGGAAACGCTCAACGCCGTATTTTTTGCTTGCCTCAAGCAGACAGGCAGTGCCCATAATATTTGTTTCAAGGAAAATAAAAGGATTCTCAATAGAGCGGTCAACATGGCTTTCGGCTGCAAAGTTAACAACTATATTGAATTTTTCTTCCGAGAAAAGTTTATCAACAAATTCTTTATCCGAAATGCTGCCCTTAACAAACTTGAATTTCGGATTTTCAATAGCCTTATCAAGGCTTTTGAGGTTACCTGCATATGTCAGCGCATCAAGGCAAACAATTTCATATTCGGGATATTTTTCAATCATATAATAAATAAAATTGCATCCTATAAAACCTGCGCCGCCCGTTACAAGAATTTTCATTCGGATTCCTCCTGAGTCACTTTCGGTTCAAGAACCGAAACAATTTTTCTGAATTCCACTTTATCGTATAGCTTTTTAAATCTTACGCCTACGGAATAATCAAGGTCACATTCAGGGCAATGAAAGTTTGCTCTGAAAAACTGGCAATGGAATTTCCAGGGCGTTAGCTGATTGCACGATGTGCCGCAGGTTTCGCAAACATGGCACAAGCGCTTTTTATCAACAAGCGGATTATCTATATTACGGATAACCTTTGCTTTATAAAGCAGCTTTGAATAAAAATCATCGTTGCAATCCGTTATTTCGGGGAAAAGCTCATTACTGCTCATCAGCTTTTTAAGTATATCGGCTGTCAGCATGCTGTCGCCGAGTGCCCGGTGGTGGATATACATTTCGGGGTCAATTTCAAGCATCTGCGCTGCCGTGAGAAGCCCCGTCTGCTGACCCTTTGAGCAATTATGAATGCGCTGAAAAACACGCTGCAAGTCGCAATATTTATCAAGAAAAGGGATTACCTTTATGCCGTTGAGATATTTGAAATTTTCAAGCAGCACTCTTATGTCGCCGTCACCCCATGTAAAAATAACGGTTTCTGCATTACCAATCCATTTTCGAAATAAAGAAAAGGCTTTGGTGAACGGCATACCTGAGTTAATATCGTCATTTGTCAGATGAGTTAGTCTTTTTACGCTGCCGCGAAGCTTTTTACCGATCTGCGAACGGATAATGCACGAAAATGTATCAACATTCTCAAGCTCCGAATCAAGCTTGACAGCGCCGATTTCGATAATTTCATTTATATAACCGTTTGCTTTTTTTGCATAAGTGTTGTTCCACTCAAGGTCCATTACTACAAATTGCATTATAACATTCCTTTAAAACATTTGTAGATATATAATACTATAAAAGCAGATACAATGCAAGCATATTTTAATAGGCAAAAACAGACTGTTGAAAAAGGAAGCTGAATAACGTTCGCTTCGCATGAGGGTTTGTTTTATATTTATTCATTTATGGTTCAGCGACTATATTGACATTCGAAGAGGCTGCATAAGCAGCCTCCCTGAATTATACGGAATGCCCTTTTGATTTGATAACGGCAACAACCTTTTCTGCGCAGGCTTTGCAGGTTTCATTTGTTTCAGCCTCAACCATAACTCTGATAACAGGCTCTGTTCCCGATTCACGGACAAGAATTCTGCCGTTTTCGCCGAGCAATTCTTCAACCTCTTTAACCGCCTTACAAACATCCTCATCGGCTCTTGCCGCAGGCTTATTTTTTACTCTGACATTAATCAGCACCTGCGGATAAATTACAAGCTCTTCGGCAAGCTTACTCATCGGCTTTTTGCTTGCAATCATTACCTCCATAAGCTTAAGGCTTGTGAGAATGCCGTCACCCGTTGTGGCATATTTTGAAAAAATGATATGTCCCGATTCTTCACCGCCGAGTCTGTTTCCGTTTTGCTGCATATATTCATAAACGAATCTGTCGCCAACGGCTGTTTTTGCATAATCAATTCCGATTTCATCAAATTTTTTAAAAAGACCGATATTGGACATTACGGTTGTTACAACCGTGTTGTTATCAAGCAGACCCTTACCCTTAAGATATTTGCCGCAGATATAGAGAATATGGTCGCCCGTAAGAACATTCCCCTTTTCATCAACACAAAGGCATCTGTCGGCATCGCCGTCATATGCAAAGCCGATATCAAGAGAATTATCAACAACAAATTTCTGCAAAGCTTCGATATGGGTTGAGCCTGCATTTTTATTGATATTCAATCCGTCAGGCTCGGCATTGATAACGAATGTTTCAGCTCCGAGCGCATCGAAAACAGCCTTTGCAATGTTCCATGAGCTGCCGTTTGCACAGTCGATTCCGACCTTAATTCCCCTGAACGAATAAATTCCGAGCGAAATAAGATAACCGATATATCGGTTTCTGCCCGAAATATAGTCAACCGTTCTGCCGATATTTTCTCTCTGAGCAAAAGGAAGTTCAGAAATTTTCTCACCGAAAATTTCAAGCTTTCCGTCGATATAGTCCTCAATGTAAGCAGTTGTTTCATCATCGATTTTTTCACCGCTTCCGTTGAGAAGCTTTATCCCGTTATCATAAAACGGATTATGGCTTGCGGATATCATTATACCGCAGTCAAAGCCGTCAACCTTTGTGATATAAGCAACGGAGGGTGTCGTTGTAACATGGAGCAGATATGCATCCGCACCCGACGCCGTCAGACCTGCAACGAGAGAATATTCAAACATGTAGCTCGATCTTCTTGTATCCTTGCCGATAACAATTTTGGCATTTTCATTGCTGCCCGAGCGTTTTTTCACTTCCCCGTAATACCAACCCAAAAACCTGCCGACATTATAGGCATGGTCAGCGGTCAGGTCAATGTTGGCTTCGCCTCTGAATCCGTCAGTGCCGAAATATCTGCCCAATAATATTCTCCTTTCGGTAAAATCAGTTATTTACTTTTTCAACTATAACTCCGCCTGTTTTATAAATCGAATTTGCAGGCACGGTTCCTCTTACGCACGAAAGAGGATAAACATTGGTATTGTTGCCGATAACCGTACCTGGATTCAGAACGGAATTGCAGCCGATTTCAACATTATCACCGAGAATTGCACCGAATTTTTTCAGCTCCGTTTTAAATTTTTCATCGCCGTTTTTTACAACAACCTCTGTCTGATCAGACTTGACATTTGAAGTTATCGAGCCTGCACCCATATGAGATTTGTAGCCGAGAATGCTGTCCCCAACATAATTGAAATGAGGCACCTGAACATTATCAAAAAGAATTGCATTTTTTATTTCAACAGAGTTGCCTACAACGCAATTTTCACCTATCAAAGCGCTCTCACGGATAAACGCACAGTGGCGCACCTCTGAATTTGCTCCAATAATGCAAGGCTCACCGATATATGCTGTCGGCGCAACAACTGCCGTTTTATGAACAAAAACATTCTCGCCGATTTCATTGTATTCTGTTTTATCGAGGGTTTTGCATAAATTCAGGATTTGACTTTTAATTCTTATCAAGGCTTCCCAAGGATATTCAAATCCCGCAAGCCAATCACCTGCAAGGGAATGCTCCATGCTTAAAATCTCAAGAGTTTTATACATATCAGTAATCCTCCTTAATACTGATTTATTATATGAAGAACTTAACGGTTTTATAATATCACATGATAATTAAAAATCAAAGAACAGATTTTAAATAAAAATGCCGCCTTAAGCAAACAGCTGTTAAGACGGCGTTAATATTATATTCCGATTGACCAGAGATTTTTTATTTCATCGCTGAACTCATCATATTTCCATTTTCTTTCGGAGTTTTTACGGCTGTTAGGGTCATTAACGGTAAACTCGCCGTTTTCATAATCCGCAATTACGATGAAATGGCCCGACGTTGTAAAATGGCCGGGTCCCATTGTGCAGATTATCGGCTTGCCTGCTTCAAGGGATTTTATCATCCTACCCTCATCAAGAGGCAATTCTTCAACATCAAGCCCAAGTTTTTCTCCGCCCTCGCTGATAAGAGCCCATGCAGAGCCGCTGCCCTCAACATAATAACCGTTATCAAGGGCAAAGCTTATCATTTTATCAGGAGAGTTTGCCTCATCGCCTGTAAGATAAACCGCACACATCGAAAGACATACGGGTCCGCACGCGGTTAAGCCTGCAACATCGCTGCCGTATTCGATATATCCCCAACGCTTGTCCCATTGCAAAAACAGAGGAACACTTTCACAGTTTTTGTATTCCGATAAATCGATATCATAAACATTATCTTTATCAAACGGATATGATAGCACAAAATCCTCTGTTTCGGGATTTCTCTCAAGCAGCTCGAGAAGGCTGTTGGGATAGCGTCTGTAGCTGATATTATTTTTATCTGCATAAGCTTCAACAATCTGCCGTGTTTCAGCATTAATTTCAGGCGTACCGTAGCCCGTAAGCTCGCTCCAGATTTTATCGCTTGCAAAAACGGTAATAACCGTTGAAACAACCAAAGCAACAGCAATTGCAGAAAAGATATATCTCTTTTTTAATTTCTTATGATTGTTCATATAATCACCTTCCCGAAAAGGTATTATAAAGGCGAAGTCTTTCAAAACGGAATCGGATTTATTACAAATTTATTAAAAATCAGCCGCCACATAAGACGGCTGAAATCTTTATTTGGAAAGCTTGATTGTATAAAGCCAGTTGCTGTCAACGGTTTCGGGATTGATTGCAGGAAATACAATTTCAGCCTTGCCGCCGTTATCCTTGATTTCAAGAGCTGCATCGCTGCCGAGAAGAGTTGCCTTGAGAGAAGTATCATAATCAATAAGCTCAAGCACCTGTGAACCAAACGGAAAACGGTTGATTATTGCATAAACATCTTCGCCCTTTTTGGTGTAATAAACACCGTCCTGAAGCTTTTTGGAATAAATTCGTGTGCCGTAAATTGCTTCGCCGTTGACTCTGAGCCAATCGCCCATCTGCAGAAGTCTTTCTTCCATGATAACGGGAATTGTGCCGTCAGCAGCAGGGCCGATATTGAGCAGGAAATTGCCTCCCTTTGAAACAAGGTCACAGAGCATTTCGATAAGCTCTTTTGCGCTGAGGTAATCGTTGACATCCTCATTTCTGTTAAAGCCGAACGACATACCGATGCCTCTGCATTCCTCAAAGGGTCTGTCAAGCTCAACGTCCTCAATTTTCTTATCGGCTTCAATATAACCGTATTCGGTTGTGAAATTGCCGCCGACATTGCCTCTTGTTTCTTTGCCCCAACGGTCATTGGGAACAATGAAATCCTTAACGCTTGATTCATTATAAAGCCACTGCAGGAATTCGGTTGAATGCCAGACCGATGAGGGATGATCCCATTCGCCGTCAGTAAAGAGTGTGCTGGGCTGATACTTTTCAACAAGCTCCTTGAGCATGGGGATAAGATGAGTGAGAGCGTATTCCTCGGGGTTGCGGAGATAAACGGGATTAAACCACTCATAAACAGAATGGTAAACGCCGAATCTTACATCTGTTTTGGCAAGAGCATCTTTGAGCTCCATAAGAAAATCTCTGTGAGGTCCGACATCAACGCTGTTCCAATTCCATGCATAATCCGATTTATAAAGACAAAAGCCGTCATGATGCTTTGAAACAAAGTTTATGTATTTTGCGCCGCTCTTCTGAAAAAGATCAGCCCACTTCTCGGCATCAAAAAGCTCAGCGGTAAAATCATTTACAAAATCGTTATATTTGAAATTGGGACCGTATTTATTCTGATGATAGTAATAATACTCCCTGTCATTCGCGCTTCTTTCAACTATCTCATCGCAATGGTAGCCGTACCACTCGGCATATTTACCCTTGGGGGCATAGGCAGGAACGCTGTAAAGACCCCAGTGGATAAAAATTCCGAACTTTGCATCGGAAAACCATTCAGGAACAGGACGGGTATTAAGGGATTCCCAATTATTTTCGTATTTCATAATTCCTCCGTATGAAAACTGTAATTTTTAATAAAGTATATCAATTTAGAGCAAGCGTGTCAACGAAATAAAAAAATATTGATTGAAGTATGATGAAATGCTATTATATAAACGAGGTGTTAAATATGATTTTATATTTTTCAGGAACGGGCAACAGCAAATTTGTTGCAGAAAGAGTTGCACATTCAATCGGTGACGAAGCTTTTGATTTGTTTAAAAGAATCCGAAGCAAGGATTATTCGCCGATGAATTCTGATAAGCCATGGATAATCAGTGTGCCTACTTATGCATGGCAGATTCCGCATATAGTTAAATCCTATCTTGAAAAAACCGCTCTTAACGGCAGCTATAAAATATATTTTCTCATGACATGCGGTGATGATATCGGAAACGCAGAAAAGTATCTGAAAAAGCTCTGCAAAAAAATCGGCAAGCAGTATATGGGTTGCGCTTATTTCAGGATGCCCGAAAATTATATTGCAATGTTCACCGCTCCGAATGATGAACAGGCTGAAAGAATAATCGCAAAATCAAAAGGCAGAATTGATGAAACCGCAAAATTAATCGGTGCAGGTGAAAAGCTGCCTGAAATAAAAGTTGATTTTATCGGCAGACTAAAAAGCGGAATAGTCAATGTTGCATTTTATCCTCTATGCGTCAGCGCAAAAAAATTCTATGCAACGGAAAAATGCATTTCCTGCGGCAAATGCGAAAAACTCTGTCCCCTTTCAAATATTAAAATTGAAAACGGCAAACCCGTATGGGGCAAAAATTGCACGCATTGCATGGCATGCATATGCAAATGCCCTGCCGAAGCAATTGAATTCGGCAAGGCAAGTGAAGGTAAAAACAGATATTATTGTAAAGTTAAAAGTGACGAATGAATCACAGATTTTTGATTGAGTAGAAATGAACAACATTCATATCTTCTTCCATATCAAGGCCGTGTGAGCCGCAGCCCTCATCAATCTCATGGCAGCCGTGGTCGGGACAGAATCCGAAGAATACATCATGATTTTTCCAGCAACTGTCGATCTTATCGGAAAGCTCTGCATAAAATGCAACATTGCCGTCAAGGGCTGCAAGGGATTCGGCTGATTCGGGTCCGTGGCGGTGCATTGTGCCATCATAATTACCGTTATAGATTACAAGAAGGTCATAGCAATCCTTTTCAACCAGCTCAAGAGCCTTTTCGTTAACCTCTTCAACGGTATCATAAATATAATAATCCATTTCCCTTTCAAGGAAAATCATAGAAATGCTGTCATTGCTCGTTGAAACAATGGCGCATTTTTTTCCAGCTTTTATAAATGCATCAAAAATTGTTGATGTTTTAAGAACGGGTTTTTCATATCTTTTTATGCCGTGAACATCGGGCATAACGCCTGTATACATTGAAGCAAAGCAAACGGGAGTTACGCTCGGCATAACTGAAAGCATAGGGAGAGAAAAATCCGAGCACATATGCGCAGAAATGAATTTATCGGTATATTTCTGATAAACCCAGAGTGCAACCGCATCGGGGTTATAGATAACTGTTCTGTCGGTCTTTTTATCGCCGAGCTTTTTCTTTGCGAGTGCTGTAACAACGGGATTTACACTGTCAATGCCTGCCGGCTTTTCAATCCCTGCAAGCTCAAGAGCCGTTGCAAGAACGGATGAAATGCAAATTGAACTGTTTAATTCTGACATAAATATCACCTTAACCTAACTTTGAAAATGTTTCTCTCATCTCAGCAGAATCGCCTGAGGTTGGACGGAATTCATATGAATAGGGAGCAAAGCTCAGCGGATAGCCTGCTATTGACATAACAAAAGCAGTGATGATACTTTTGATTTTCTGAAAATTATTCATATTTATCCTTCCCTGATTCTTTTGGAAATTTTATCACGGTATGAACAATAAGTCAAGAAACTGCCGTTTTAAAATCAATATATTGACTTTAAAGGTAATATTTTATATACTGATACCATTATAAATTGAGGAGCTGACGATATGAAATATAACATCAGCCGCAAGCTTCACACAGATTTCAATATTTACGAAGATAACAAACTTCCTGCAAGAAGCTGGTTTGTTCCGTTTTCAAGCAGCGAAGAACTTGAAAAAAGCAATTATAAAAACGAAAGATATGTTTCCGACAGAATTCAGATGCTCAGCGGCGAATGGGATTTTAAATACTATTCCAGACTGAGCGATATTCCTGAAGAATTCAACTCTGACAAAGAATCATTCGATAAAATTTCCGTTCCCTCAACATGGCAAAGAACGGGATATGACCAGATTGCTTATATCAACACACGCTATCCTTTTCCCAAAAGACCTCCTCACATTCCCGAGGATGTTGCCGTCGGTATTTACCGAAAGAATGTTGACATAACCGAAAAAGCAAATCGCAGAATTATCAGCTTTCTCGGCGTTGCGGGTGCGCTCGCTATTTATATTAACGGCAGATATGTCGGCTACAGCGAGGGCTCGCACAACACGGCGGAGTTTGATATAACCGATTATATTTCTGAAGGTAAAAACGAAATTTTTGCCGTAAACTTTAAATGGAGCAACGGCACATATCTCGAATGTCAGGATATGTTCAGGGAAAACGGAATTTTCAGAGATGTTTTTATTATTTCTCAAAATGAAAACCGCATTGATGATTTTCTGTTAAGACCTTTGAAAAATTCAGACGGAACCTATGATTTAAAAATCGAAATCAAGGGCAATTTCACAGAAAGCGCAAGCGTTCTGATTGAGTGCAAGGGTCTTTTTGAAAGCACTCAAATAAATGAAAAGGCGGTTATCAACACCCTTTCAGTTGATGAATGGACTGCAGAAACGCCGAAGCTTTACGAAACAGTTATAACAGTTAAGAACGGTGAAAAAGTCGAAGAAACAATCCGCACATATATCGGCTTCAGAGATATAAAAATTGACGGCGAGGTTTTCCGATTCAACGGCAAGGCTGTAAAGCTTATCGGCGTTAATCACCACGATACTCACATGACAAAGGGCTACGCCGTTTCTCTTGATGACCTTGAGCTTGATATAAAGCTCATGAAAGAATACAACTGCAACTGCGTAAGAACTTCTCATTATCCTCCCGACCCCGCATTCCTCACAATGTGCGATTTCTACGGACTTTATGTTGTTGACGAGGCGGATATTGAAACTCACGGCTTTTATTCAATGCCTGGTGTTTATAACCCCAACAAGCTCAGCAACAATCCGAAATGGGCATCGCATTATCTTGACAGAGTAAGCAGAATGTATGAAAGAGATAAAAATCATCCCTCTGTTACTATGTGGAGTCTCGGCAATGAATCGGGCGGCTATAAATGCCAGGATGTATGCTATGATTTCTTAAAGAAAAACAATCCCGAAGTACCCGTTCATTATGAAGGTGCAAACCGTTCTCTTCGTTGGGCTTACGATGTTGTTTCAAGAATGTACGGCTCCCCTGACCTTATGAAAAAGATTCTTAACGGCAAGGCAGGAAAAAAATATAAAGGCAAACCCTTCTTTCAGTGCGAATACGCTCACGCAATGGGCAACGGTCCCGGCAAAATCGAGGAATATATGCAGCTTTTCTATTCCTCGGAGCAATTCACGGGCGGCTGTATATGGGAATGGGCTGACCACAGCGTTTATGACGAAAACGCAAAATACAAATGGACCTACGGCGGCGACCACAACGAGCCTATTCATGACGGCAACTTCTGCGTTGACGGTCTTTTCTTCCCTGACAGAAAGCCCTCAAGCGGTGCGCTCGAAATGAAGGTCTGCTATCGTCCGATAAGAGCAAAGCATCTCGGCGGCGGAAAATTTGAGCTGAAGAATTACAGAAGCTTCGCCGACACATCGGATATCAGTATCAGCTACGAAATTCTCGAAAACGGCTACGTTGTTTTCGGCGGTAAAATCGGAGCGGTTATTGCTCCCGAAGCTAAAACACAAATTGAAATCAATTCCGATTCATTCAACAAAAACGGCGATATATTTGTTAATTTCATTTACAGAAGAAAGTCTGACGGATTTGAAATAGCAACAGAGCAGATTGTTATCTCCGAAAAAGAACATAAAAGCAGTATAAGCAAATATGCTCAGATTGAAAACGGCAACATTATTACTGCCACATTCAAGGGCGGCGAGGCTGTTTTTGATAAAGCCAGAGGACTTATCAGCTACAAAAAGAACGGAAAGGAATACCTTAATCAGAAACCCTTTGACGGTGCAACCGGTTTTGTGCCCCATCTTTACAGAGGTATGCTCGATAACGACCGCTACACCGTTATTTTCTGGAACATAATCGGTCTTGCTTCCGCTCAGCCTGTTCTTACAGATTGCAAAGTCAAAAAGGATGCCGACGGTGAATTTATCAGAACAAAATATAAATTCATCAGCAAAAAGATTCTTATCCTTGCTTCAGCAAGCATTGATTACCGCATTGATGAAAACGGCAAGCTTAAGATTACTGCGAAACTCAAAAAGACTTTTCCGCTCACATCAAATCTGCCGAGATTCGGTGTTCATTGCGAATTTGATAAGCAGTTTAAAAACATCTGCTATTACGGCAGAGGACCTCTTGAAAACTACAGCGATTTCAAGGAGCATTCCCCTATAGGAAGATATGAATGCACCGTGAGCGAAATGGCTCATAAATACATAAAGCCGCAGGATTCAGGCAACAGAGGTGAAACAAGAGAAAGTGCTCTGGTTTCCGATAACGGTAAAATCATTTTGAATGCTGACGGAAAGCCCTTCAATTTCAACGCAAATCCCTTTACCCTTGAACAGCTCAAGAAAGCAAACCACATTGAGGATTTGCCCGATGTTGAAACCGTTTTTACAACCGTTGACGGATTTGTAAGAGGTACGGGCACAGGCAGCTGCGGTCCCGGACCTGCAAAAGAACACACAATTGATTTCGGCTACGGAGAGCCGCTTGAATTCAGCTTCACATTTGAGGCGGAATAAATAATTCACAGATAGGATTGATAATCATGGAAAAATATGCAAGATTCAGATATCAGCCGTGCATCCCTCTCGGTGAGGACGGCAGATGCGTTACAGCTTCACAAAAGCACATCTCGCTTTCAAGAAAAGCAGCAGGCGAAGGCATGGTTCTTCTCAAGAACGAAAACAATGCTCTCCCTTTCGCTGAAGGCGAAAAAATTGCTCTTTTCGGTAAGGCTACGATTGAATATATAAAAGGCGGCGGCGGCAGCGGCGATGTTCATTGCCCATATATCCGCAATATATTTGAGGGTTTCAAAGCAAAAGAAAAAGAAGGCAAGGTTGCCGTATACATGCCGCTTGTTGATTTCTACAAGGATTATGTTGAAAAAGAAAGCGTTCACATTCCCACACAGGAGCAAATCAACGCAACATGGGATATTGTTAACGCAATGGAATTCTGCACGAAGCGTGACGATATGACCTATGACACCTTTGCTTCAATGCATGTTAAAGAGCCTGCCGTTCCCGAAAGCCTTATCAAATCCGCATCCGAATGGGCTGATACCGCAGTTATCACCTTAAGCAGATTCTCCGCAGAGGGTGTTGACCGCAGACCTCAGGGCGGCGACTACTATCTCTCATATATTGAAAAAGACCTCATTTCAAGTGCAGGCAAGATTTTCAAAAAGGTTGTTATTGTTATCAATTCGGGCGCAACTATCGACTGCGAATTCATCGCCGAAAACACCGATGTTGACGCAATTCTTTTCGGCTGGCAGGGCGGCATGGAGGGCGGCAGCGCAATTGCCGATATTCTTTGCGGCGATGTTAACCCCTCGGGTAAAATGGCTGATACAATCGCAAAATCCTATGACTGCTACCCCTGCAAGGAAGAATTCTGGGAAAGCTTCAAATATATCGATTATTCCGATGACATATATGTTGGCTACCGCTATTTTGAAACGATTCCCGAAGCTAAAAATTATGTGCGTTATCCCTTTGGCTTCGGTCTTTCATATACTGATTTTGAAATCAGCGGCAGAGTATGCTGCGAAAGCGACGGTAAAATCATTGCGGTTGCAACGGTTAAGAATATCGGCTCCGTTGCAGGCAAAGAGGTTATTCAGCTTTATTATTCCGCTCCTCAGGGAAAGCTCGGCAAACCTGCCAAGGAACTCTGCGCATTCAAAAAAACAAAGCTTCTTGCTCCCAATGAATCCGAATCGGTTGTTATGAGCTTTGATATTAAAGACATGGCATCCTTTGACGACCTCGGAAAAATAAGCAAGTCCGCTTATGTGCTTGAAAAAGGCGATTATGAGTTCCACATGGGCACATCCGTAAGGGATACCGTGAAGCTTGATTTTGTTTATACGGTTGAAGAGGATACCGTTACAGAACAGCTCAGCAATTGGTGCAAGCCCTTCAAGCTTGCAAAAAGAATGCTTGCAGACGGAAGCTTTGAAGTTCTGCCTCAGAGCGAAGAAGAATATTTTTACGGCAAGGTTGAGCCCACTGGCGCAAAAGCACCCGAAAACCTTGTTATGTTCGATAATGTCGGAACAGACTGCACTCTCGATGAATTTGTTGCACAGTTCACTCTTGACGAACTGATGTATATTGTAGGCGGTCAAAAAACAACGGGCGTATGCAATACGGGTTCATTCGGCGGAATCGAGCGCCTTGCTATCCCCTATGCTCCCACAGCAGACGGTCCTGCCGGTCTGCGCCTCGAACCTAAAACAGGCATTCCCACAACCGCATGGCCCTGCGCAACTCTGCTTGCATGCTGCTGGAATCCCGAGCTGATTTATGAGGTTGGCGCTGCAGGCGGTGCAGAGCTGCGCGAAAACAATCTCGGCATCTGGCTTGCTCCCGCTCTTAACATTCACAGAGATCCTCTCTGCGGCAGAAACTTTGAATACTATTCGGAAGATCCGCTCGTTGCAGGTAAGAATGCCGCTGCCGCAACAAGAGGAATTCAGTCGCAGAAAGCGGCGGTTTCAATCAAGCATTTCGCTTGCAACAGCAAAGAAGCCAACCGCTATGATATAGATGCAAGAATCTCTGAAAGAGCGCTGCGCGAAATCTATCTCAAGGGCTTTGAAATTGCAGTTAAAGAGGGCTACCCCTGGACGGTTATGTCATCATATAACCGCATTAACGGTCAGCATACCTCTGAAAGCTATGAGCTCCTTACGGAAATTCTACGCAACGAATGGGGCTTCAAGGGCATGGTTGTTACCGACTGGGGCGTTAAGAATGACCCTGTTAAAGAAGTCAAAGCAGGCAACGATATGAAGATGCACTGCGGCTACCCCGAGGACCTTAAAGCAGCTTACGATAAAGGCGAATTAACAAGAGCCGAGCTTGAGCTCTGCACAAAACGAATTCTTGAAATGATAATGAAGCTTGCATAAAAAAACGGAGTCTGATAAATTCAGGCTCCGTTTTTCTTTTATTGTATTTGAAAACTCCTGGCTGTGCCAGGGGTTTTCAAATACAATAAAATCACCCGAATGCAGACATAAACAATCTGCATTTGAGTGATGATATGATTGATTTACTTGAAAGCGGTAAGATTAACACAAGGTTACTTTGCGAAATCGCAACCCACGAGGATTTCAGAAGATTCCTGACCGATATTGAAATCTATGTTGACCGGATCGCCGATATGAGAATCAACGATTTGAATGCCGTTCTTGGTGTTGTGAGGAATGCGGCTATGGAAAGATGTCACGATGAAAACGATTTGTATGTAAGAACACTGGAACTTGCACAGATTGATTAAGATGAATATTTCAGTCACGTGATACATAAAGACCTTGACCGAATTATCAGAACAATCCGTGAAAACCACAAAACCGACAGAACAACAGCGGACACCGTTTCACCTGCGGCAGATGCACAAAAACAGTTGCGGATGCATTGAGTTTTGAGGGCAGCGACGAAGAAAAGAAGGTCAGAATATATCTCAACTCTCTCAGCATTGATTACGACTCGCTTACTAAAGAGGAACTTGTTACACAAATAAACATTCTTAAAAAATCAAAGCATTTGAAAAGTCCGTATAGTCAAAGAGGAAAAACTAAAAAGAAACATAAATGATAAAGCAGGCAACATCGAAAAAATGTTGCCTGCGAGATTAGTTATGACACTTGTCAAATAACCTTTTTAAATCACTTCAAAATTTTAAATTTGCCGATTACAGGCAGTTCCTTTGCTCTGCCGTTAAGGGCATTGAGAATACCGATAATTGCAAGAACAGTAATTACAAGACCTGCAATGGGAGCAACTATCCAGCCGATAACAGGAATAACCGCAACAACGGAAGCGATGATACCGCCGAGGAAAAGGACAAGACCCTGATT
>JAZNPG010000074.1:0-7383 GCA_045589555.1 Acutalibacteraceae bacterium | reverse complement strand
AGGCAGAAGAGTTGTTGCTTTTTATACCCAGAAAGACGTTGACCTTTGGGAAGAATGCTGCGCCCGTGCAATTGTTGCTGTCGGTGGCACAAATGAGGATGTTTGTCAGGTTGCTTACGGCTACGGTCTTTTCACAGGCGGCCCCGGTCTTAACGGCGGCTCCCACAAAGTAGGTTGCCTTACTCTCCCCATGTCATCGGGTAACACGGAGCGTCAGATTCAGTTTATGCAGGATCTTCATTCAACAATTATCTGCTGCACACCTTCTTATGCAGCATATATCGGCGAAACTCTTAAAGAAATGGGTCTTTCTCCTGATGATATCGACCTCAAGGCAGGTATTTTCGGCGCAGAACCCTGGACAGAAGAAATGCGCCGCGATATTGAGAAATCCCTCGGCATCAAGGCATATGATATTTACGGTCTGACCGAAACCAGCGGCCCCGGTGTTTCTTTTGAATGCGAAGAGCAGACAGGCATGCATATCAACGAGGACCACTTCCTTGCTGAAATCATTGACCCCGAAACAGGAGAAGTTCTTCCCGAAGGCTCAAAGGGCGAGCTCGTTTTCACAAGCCTTGATAAGGAAGCTTTCCCGCTTCTCAGATACCGCACAAGAGACATCTGCGTTCTTTCCAGAAAGAAATGCTCCTGCGGCAGAACTCTTATCAAGATGAGCAAGCCCATGGGCAGAAGCGATGATATGCTTATCATCAGAGGCGTTAACGTATTCCCCTCACAGATTGAAACAGTTCTTCTTAAAGAAGGCTATTCGGCAAATTACCTCATCGAGGTTGACAGAGCCAACAACACCGATACCCTCGATGTTTCCGTTGAGCTTACTCCCGAGCAGTTCTCCGATACAGTCAAGGACCTCACCGCAAAGGAGAAGTCACTTGCAAATGCTATCAAAACAATGCTCGGCATCAATCCCAAGGTTCACCTTGTTGCTCCCAAAACCATCACAAGAAGTGAAGGCAAGGCAGTAAGAGTTATTGATAAGAGAAAGCTTCACGATTGATTCAGAAAGGAGATAATGAAATGAGCGTTAAACAGATTTCCGTTTTTATCGAAAATAAAAAGGGCAAGCTTGCAGAAGCAACAAGATACATTGCTGACCACAATATAAACCTCAGAGCGCTTTCAATTGCCGACACTCAGGATTTCGGTATTCTGCGCTTAATCTGTGATGACCCCAAGGCTGCTGAGGCCGCACTTAAAGAGGGTGGCTATATCACAACCGTAACAGATGTTCTTGCTGCTGCAATTTCAGACACTCCCGGCAGCCTTGCAACAATTCTTGAGGTTCTTTCCGATGCAAACGCAGTTGTTGAATATACATATGCGTTCAATTCCTCAAAGGCAGGCGCATACATGATTTTCAGAGTTGACGATAATCAGGTCGCAGCTGCTGCACTTGCAGGCGCAGGCATCAAAACAGCAAATCAGGAAGATTTGTTTTAATTGACGGCATAAATAAAATCCGTGGGTGAAAGCTCACGGATTTTTTCTGTGTATTCAAAAAAGATACCGTTCCGGAAATAAAATATATTTGTTGAGATATTTCTCTTGATTTTTGCAAAACATTCAGCTATAATAGAAAAGCTGATTTGCCGATGTGATGGAATTGGCAGACGTGACGGACTCAAAATCCGTTGGTAGCGATACCGTGCGGGTTCGACCCCCGCCATCGGCACCAAAAAATTATCCCCAATGGCGTAACCCGCCGTTGGGGATATATTTTTGTGGATTGCGATGCGAGGGGTCGAAAAGGCGACCCGACCGCAGTCGGGCAAAAGAGGCATGACATACATACATGATAAAAATTCAGGATTTACATTCTCTGATTGATTTTTTTGCAAGAATAATGTATATTTAACTTAAATGGGAAAGGAGAATTGTAAAAATGAAAAATGTTTTAAAATTTGTTGCAGCAGCTTTTTTACTTTTCTTGATTACTGTGTCGGTAAGTGTATCTGCAAGTGCGCTGAGCTTTGATTCGGATTTGCAGGTTCAGACCGAAAACATGGTTACTCTATGGAGCAAAAGTGAGTATAAAGGTAAAAGCATGCAGCTTGGAATCGGTGAATATGAAACTGTTGATTTCAGAATAAAAAGTATTACCGTTCCGCAGGAGTATGTTGTCTATGCGTACACAGAAAAGAATTTTGAAGGTACAGAGTATGTTTTTAATGACAGTGTCGATAAGTTCCGCAAAATCAGCCTGACTGACGGACTTTTTTGGGTTAAAAATATTAAAAGTCTGAAAATTGCTTTGATTGAAAGCAAAGCGGTTGATATAACCGAACTTAACGATGAGATGAAAAACCGGATTATGATTGATTATGCGCCTCGGATTCATATGGCACAGGGCGATCCCTATGGGGCGGTTTCGATGGATTGGACATTTGAAAAATTCGACCGTGTTATGGACAGCAAAGGTAAGTCACGCATTGTAATGAAAGAGAAAATTGACGGACCGCACGATATTTGCGAAACCTTCTATGGTGATCAGGAATCTGCGGTGGCATATGCATTCTGGGTAGAAAAAGATAATAATTATGTTGATCTTGTCTATTTCATATTTTGTTCCTATGACAGCGGAAAATATATATGGATTGTGAACAATATGGTCGGCGGCCATCCCGGAGACTGGGAGCATTTCACGCTGAGATTTTTAAAATACGAGGAAAACGGCAAAACATATCTCCGTCCCGTTAAAGCGGCTTTTGCGGCGCATACTTTTGCCGAAATTGCAACATGGGAAGAGTTGGAAATGTACGATGACACCCACAGCACTATTTATTGCGCTGCGGGCACTCACGGATTATATCCGCATACGGGCACATACACTTATATGAATTTTATTGTGGTAAAACTTCAGGATAAGTGTTCTGCCGGTGAAGCATGGGATCTTTGGCAGCCGGGCAAACTTGAAACATTTGAACTTGTGCCCGAAGAAAGCTGCCGTGCTCTTGCGGGCTCAAAATGGGCATCGGTTTTTGATTATGATGTTGAAAATCCCGATAGTCTTGCCACCCTTTATTGGGGAAACGAGGCTTCTTATCCGCCGTTTATGAACAGCGGTCCTCAGGGCCCGCAGTTCAAAACAGAAATGACAAGCACATCAAGCTTTAAATAGTTTCTTTTTACTGCAGGTATAGATTTTCCGAACAACCGAAAAAAATCCTGCCGTTATGACAAACTAAACCCTCTCCGCTTCGTTGTTGCGGAGAGGGTTTTTTTAAAACTCTTTATCAATTGTCATCTGTCTGTAATCGAGAAATTCAAAACCGAGGCGCTTATAAAGCCTGATTGCATCAAGGTTTTCTTCGCCGACCTCGAGGCGCAGTCTTTTGATTTTGCCTTTTAATTCTTCGGCAAGAAACTCAAAAAATCTGCTTCCGATGCCGCAGCCTCTGAATTCCTCTTCAACAAACAGTTCTTCAATCCATGCGGCTATTCCGCCAACCTCTGTTTCAAATTTCAGCGAAACCATTGCGTATCCTGCAGGCTTTCCGTCGCATTCCATGAGATAACCTCTGACATATTCGGGCATATCGACAGCCGCATCAAACGCCGAGAGCATAACCTCATCGCTCGGGAAATGCAAAACCGCAGGCGGTGCGTAGAATTTTTTGACCATACCGTAAAAATTGTCTTTATCGTTACGGTTGAATTTTCTGAATGAGATATCCATTATTCTTCCTTGCTTTCTTCTTCGAATTTGATTTTATCGGTGTAAATATAATCGTAAAGATATTCCCTTACTTTATCCATCTCAAGAACTTCAACCCATTGACCGTTGATTGTATCGGCTGTCATGTGCTCTTCAATCGGGGCTCGGGTATCCTGCATCTCATAGGTGAGAACTCCGTAGCCGCCCTTGAATGCAAGCATAACGATTTCCATGGGTTCAAGGTCTGTTTCGATAAGAGGGAACACCTTCTTGATTGCATCGAGCAGCTTCTCGAATCCCGCTTCTTTTGCCTGATTGACAAGCGCGGAAATAACCTTGCGCTGGCGGTATGTTCTCATGTAATCCGAATCAAGCTTTCTGATACGGCAATAAACGAGCGCTTTCGCACCGTCAAGCAAAACTTCATCGCCGCTTTCCATATCCTTGTGGCGTGTGGTGTTGCGGATGAATTTGGCTTCCTTTTCCGTTACCTCAACGGTAACACCGCCGAGTGCATCGATAATCTGCGTGAACATTTCGAAATCAACCATAACATAATGGTCAATATCTATATGGAAATTATATTCAAGCGTATCAACCGCAAGCTGCGCTCCGCCGTAAGCAAAGGCGGCATTGAGCTTGGCTTTTTTATCTTTTGATGGGATATCAACCCAGCTGTCACGCAGGAAGGATGTGAGCTTGATTTTTTTGTGCTTGTTATCAATTGAAATAAGAATCATCGAGTCCGAGCGTGAAGTTCCGCCTGAGCTGTCATCAACGCCGAGAAAAAGAATGTTGGTAACTTCCTCGCTGCTGTGAAGGTCATCAGAATCGATATACTGATTTTCTTCAAGGTCGGTCTGCGTGTAATCAATCGAGGTTGCGAATCCGTAAATCAAAGCAACGGCAATGCCGATGAGAAGAATCGGAGTTATAAGCAATGTTTTTAAAAGGCGGTGCTTTTTCTTTTTCTTTCTCTTTGGCTTTTCATCAGGCTCGGGAGGCTGATACTGCGCTTGTTGCGGATACTGTGGATACTGCGGAGTAGGGGGATAGGGTTGCTGATACTGTTGTTGGTACGGCTGCTGATATTGCTGTTGCTGATAGGGATACTGCTGCTGACCGTACGGTTGCTGATATTGCGGCTGCTCATAATATCCGTCATCCTCATAACCGTCATCGTAACCGTAATCATATTCAGGCTGCTCGGGCAGGGTATAGGTCGGAATCTGCTCATCGCTGAAAAGGGGACGGTTAGCAAGATTCGGGTTGCGGCTAACGGGGATATCGCCTCTGCGTGTCTGCTGATACTGCTGCCCGTTTTGATGATTGTTGGCATACGGATTGACGTTTGCCTGCTGCGCCTGCTTCTGAACTTCTCTTTTTCTGATTTGCTCATCCATATAGCGGCGGTAATGCTCAGGACCGACGGTTTCGTTGAGATAAAACGAATCCGTCATATCATCTTTGTTTTTTCTGAATTTATCGCTCATCTTTTACCCTCTTAATACAAAGTAATATCTGATGAAATTAAAATCATTTTATCGCAATTTGTCGGGATATACAAGAGTTTATTTGTAAATAATTATATTTCTTCTTTAAACCATTTGACATTTTGTTAAAGGTGATTTAAAATATCATGGAGTACGGGTGCTGAGTGGGCCGGGCAGTCGCGGGCAGTTTTTATTAACTGCGTGAGGAAAGTCCGAGCTTCACAGAGCAGGATAACGGCTAACGGCCGCCGAGGGTGACCTTAGGGAAAGTGCAACAGAGATATACCGCCTGCTGTGCAGGTAAGGGTGGAAAGGCGAGGTAAGAGCTCACCGGGGCACGGGGAACCGTGCTGCCCTGCAAACCCTATCCGAAGCAACACCGACCGGAGGAGAAGCATTATGCTTCCGCGCTTGCTCGGCGATACTCCGAAGGGTGGCTTAAGCCATGCAGCAATGTATGGCGTAGACAGATGATTGCCTTAAATGACAGAACTCGGCTTACAAGCCCTCTCGGCATCCGCTCAATTTTTATTTTGTGTGTTTTATTATGGATGAACTTGTAACTATAACAGGCGTTGTTGAATTCATAACATTCCAGAATACCGAAAACGGCTACACCGTGCTTGATTTTTCGAGCGACGGTGAACTTTATACTGCCACGGGCAACGCAGGCTCGCTCTATTGCGGCGAAAAGGTTACTCTGACGGGCACATGGACCGTTCATCCCACCTTTGGCAAGCAGTTCAGAATTGAAAGCTGCAGGCGAGAGATGCCCGAAACCGCAGGCGAAATGCTTTCATATCTCGCTTCAGGAATTATTAAGGGCGTCAAGGAAAAAACTGCGGCAAAAATAATCGAGGCTTTCGGCGACGAGAGCTTTTATGTTATTGAAAAATATCCCGAAAGGCTTGCCGCAATCAAAGGTATCTCTGCTGAAAAAGCAAGAGAAATTTCAAGGGAGTTTATCAAGAGAGCGGAAGAGCGAGAGGCTCTTATTGCTCTTGAAAAATACGGAATGTCAACGTCGGAATGTCTGCGTGTTTTTAAAATCCACGGAGCAAGGTCCGTTGAAATTGTTGAAAAGAACCCTTATCTTCTTTGCTCCGAGGGAATAGGAATTTCGTTCGAAAAGGCGTGCGAAATTGCAGACAGATTGCCTGTAAAGCCTGCCGATGAATTCAGAATCGATGCAGGTGTTCTTTATGTTGTGCGCCATAATCTGCATAACGGTCATACCTGCCTGCCGAGAGAAAAATTGCTTCCGCCTGCAGCATCTTTGCTTGGCTGCTCTGCTGATACGGCGGATATACGGCTGGATAAGTTGGTTGAGCAAAAGCAACTTGTTTCGCATTTCCTTTACGGCAGAGAGTTTATTTTTATGCCCGATATTTTCAATGCGGAGAAAAAAGCGGCGGATAACATCCTCTTTATGAAGCAGTTTACGCCCAAGGGTGACCCCGATATTGATAAAGAAATCAGCAAAGCCGAGCTTATCGGCGGAGTTTGTTATAATGAAAAGCAGCGCCTTGCCATAAAGCTTGCCGTTGAAAAAGGGCTTCTTATTTTAACGGGCGGTCCGGGCACGGGCAAAACAACAACTCTGAGAGGAATTCTCAAGGTGTTTGAGGGGCAGGGGCTTGAGGTTGCTCTTGCAGCCCCGACAGGCAGAGCGGCAAAAAGAATGAGCGAGCTTACAGGCAGAGAAGCGCAAACGATTCACAGATTGCTTGAGGTTGAATGGGACAGAAACGACAGACCCGTTTTTTCACGGAACCGCAGAAATCCCATCAGCGCAAACGCAGTTATTGTTGATGAGCTGTCAATGGTTGATATAACCGTTTTCTCAAGTCTGCTTGATGCGCTTCCGATAGGCTGCAGGCTGATTATGGTCGGCGACTCCGACCAGCTTCCGCCCGTAGGTGCAGGCAATGTTCTTCATGATCTTATTAATTCCAAGGCTCTTCCCGTTGTTGAGCTAAACGAGGTTTTCCGCCAGGCAATGGAAAGCCTTATAGTTACCAATGCTCATAAAATTGTCAGGGGCGAAATGCCCGAAATAAACAGAACGGATAAAGACTTTTTCTTTATGGACAGGCCGCAGCCGTATGCGGCGGCGGCAACGGTTGCTCAACTTTGTTCAACCCGTCTGCCCAACGCTTACGGATATTCTCCCACAGAGGATATTCAGGTTTTATGCCCGTCAAGAAAAGG
>JAZNPG010000073.1:0-10906 GCA_045589555.1 Acutalibacteraceae bacterium | reverse complement strand
CAGTCTTTTCTTGCTTCACGGTCGTCAAAAAACATATGTAAAGCATAAAAATCCTTATATTCGGGATAGATTCCGTAAGCCGCAAAACCGCCGCCAAGTCCGTTGGAACGGTCATGCATCGGTTTCATGGCTTCGGTTATCATTTCACCGCTCATCTTTTTTCCTTCTTTAGATATAACTGCGGCAATGGCACAGCCTGAAGGTATTCTCACTTGACCTTCCTTAATCATATTGATTCTTCCTTTCGGGATAATAAAAAAAGCGTTCATTTCAGCCCGGACATCTGTCCGAATTGAAATGAACGCCTTTGCTCATTTGCAAGAAGTATACACCAAATCCTTCAAATTGTCAAGCATAAAATGAAATTTCACCACAAAAATGAAATTTTCTCAAAAAAAGCTGCAAAATATGCTTGACAAACAAATTTTGAGGGTGTATAATGCAGTTCGTAAAGGCAAAGGCGTCTTTAAGGGTTAACCCCCTTAGAGACGCCTTTTTTTCTGTTTAAAGGAGGAAATATCAATGTCATATGTTGATGAAGTAATTGAACAGGTTATAAAACATAATCCTGCAGAACCCGAATTTCATCAGGCTGTCAGAGAGGTGCTTGAATCTCTCCGTGTTGTTGTTGATGCAAATGAAGCACAGTTCAGAAGAGATGCCCTTCTTGAAAGACTGGTTAACCCTGAACGTCAGATTAAATTCAGAGTTCCCTGGATAGATGATAACGGAAATGCTCATGTAAATACCGGTTACAGAGTTCAGTTCAACAGTGCAATCGGACCGTATAAGGGAGGTCTAAGACTTCATCCGTCGGTTAATTTAGGTATTATAAAATTTCTTGGCTTTGAGCAGATTTTTAAAAACTCTCTTACCGGACTTCCGATCGGCGGCGGTAAAGGCGGCTCGGATTTTGACCCCAAAGGCAAATCAGACAGAGAGATTATGGCTTTCTGCCAGAGCTTTATGACAGAGCTTTGCAAACACATAGGTGCATATACCGATATTCCCGCAGGTGACATCGGAACGGGAGCAAGAGAAATCGGTTATATGTTCGGTCAGTATAAAAGAGTGCGCAGTCTTTTTGAAGGTGTTCTCACCGGTAAAGGCTTAACCTATGGCGGCTCGCTTGCAAGAACCGAAGCTACGGGCTACGGACTTCTCTATATAACCGAAGAAATGCTTAAATGCAACGGCGAAGATATAAAGGGTAAAACTATTGTTGTTTCGGGTTCGGGTAATGTCGCAATCTATGCGATTGAAAAAGCGCATCAGCTCGGTGCAAAGGTTGTTACCGCTTCCGATTCAACAGGCTGGGTTTATGACCCTGAAGGTATTGACATTGCAGCACTTAAAGAAATCAAAGAAGTCAACCGTGCAAGGCTTACCGAATATAAGAAATACAGACCGAATTCTGAATATCATGAAGGCAAGGGAGTATGGAGCATCAAAGCGGATATTGCTCTTCCCTGTGCAACTCAGAATGAGCTTGATCTTGAGGATGCAAAAGCACTTGTTGCAAACGGTGTTATTGCAGTTTGCGAGGGAGCAAATATGCCTGCAACGCTTGAAGCAACCGAGTATCTTCAGAAAAACGGAGTTTATTTTGTTCCGGGCAAAGCTGCAAATGCAGGCGGTGTTGCAACATCAGCTCTTGAAATGTCACAGAACAGCGAAAGACTCAGCTGGTCGTTTGAAGAGGTTGACGATAAACTTCAGCACATTATGAAGGATATTTTCCACAACCTTGATGCTGCCGCAAAAAAATATGGGTTTGACGGTAACTATGTTGTCGGTGCAAATATTGCAGGCTTTGAAAAGGTTGTTGATGCAATGAATTCTCAGGGCATCGTTTAATTTATAGAAGGATATTAATAAAAAGGCAAGGGCGTCTTTGATGTTTACCATCGAAGGCGCCTTTGCTTCTTTTTCAGGAGGTTTTATTATGAAAACAGTATCGGATTATTTTGGTTGTCTTGTTTTTGACGACAGAGTTATGAAAGCAACACTTTCATCAAAGGTCTATAATTCATTGAAAAAGACTATTGATGAGGGTGCACAGCTTGATATCGGTGTTGCAAATGCAGTTGCCGCCGCAATGAAAGATTGGGCGGTTGCAAACGGTGCAACCCACTACACACATTGGTTTCAACCTCTTACGGGCATTACTGCCGAAAAGCATGACAGCTTTATTTCACCGTCACCCGACGGCGGAGTAATAATGGAGTTTTCGGGCAAGGAGCTCATAAAAGGCGAGCCTGATGCATCGTCATTTCCGTCGGGAGGTCTGCGAGCAACCTTTGAAGCCAGAGGATATACCGCATGGGATCCCACATCATATGCATTTATCAAAGGAAAAACACTTTGTATTCCCACTGCATTCTGCTCTTATGGCGGTGAGGCACTTGATAAAAAGACTCCGCTTCTGCGCTCAATGGAAGCACTCAATAAGCAGGCACTCCGCATTCTCCGCCTTTTCGGCAATGACACTGTAAAATGTGTACGCACTTCGGTAGGACCCGAGCAGGAATATTTCCTTGTTGATAAGGAAATGTATGAAAAGAGAAGGGATCTTCGTTTTACAGGAAGAACTCTTTTCGGAGCAAAGCCTCCCAAGGGTCAGGAAATGGATGACCATTATTTCGGAGTAATTAAGCCCAGAGTTGCAGCATATATGGAAGAGCTTAATGATGAACTTTGGAAACTCGGCATTCTTGCAAAAACAGAACATAACGAGGTTGCTCCTGCTCAGCATGAGCTGGCACCTATTTATGCAACCACAAATATCGCAACCGACCATAATCAGCTGACTATGGAAATTATGCAGAAGGTTGCGGCAAAGCACGGACTTGTCTGTCTGCTTCATGAAAAGCCTTTTGCAGGCGTAAACGGCAGCGGCAAGCACAACAACTGGTCACTCGCAACCGATGCAGGTGCAAACCTTCTTTCTCCGGGTGAAACGCCTTATGAAAATGCACAGTTTCTTCTTTTCCTCTGTGCGGTAATCAAAGCGGTTGACGATTATCAGGATTTACTTCGTATCTCTGTTGCAACGGCGGGCAACGATCACCGATTAGGTGCAAATGAGGCGCCACCCGCAGTTGTATCTATATTCCTTGGCGATGAATTATCTGCTATTCTTGATGCCATTGAGGCTGACACTCCTTACAATGCCGCAGAAAAAACGCAGATGAAGCTGGGCGTTGACGTTCTCCCGAAGTTCAACAGAGATACTACCGACAGAAACCGTACCTCTCCGTTTGCGTTCACGGGCAATAAATTTGAATTCCGTATGCTCGGTTCATCAAACAGCATTGCATGTGCAAATATTATGCTTAACACCGCAGTTGCGGAGAGCCTTAAGATTTATGCCGACAGGCTCGAAAAAGCGGACGATTTTCAATCTGCTCTTCACGAAATGATTCGCAAAACAATCAAAGACCATAAAAATATTATTTTCAACGGTAACGGCTATGATGATGCGTGGATTAAAGAAGCTACCGAAAACAGAGGTCTTCTGAACTACCGTACAACTCCCGACTGCGTGCCTCATCTTCTTGATAAAAAGAATGTTCAGATGCTTACCTCTCACGGTGTTTTCTCCGAAGCGGAGCTTAACTCCCGCTATGAGATTACTCTTGAAAACTACTGTAAGACGGTTGTTATCGAAGCAAATACCATGGCGGATATGGCAAAAACAGAAATTGCTCCTGCAGTTGAAGCTTATGCTGCAGAGCTTGCAAAATCTGCTGCGGCAAAGAAGGCTCTTGATGAAAGCGTTGCCTGCAGCTATGAATGCGGTCTTGTTAAAAAGCTTTCGGCACTGACCGACAGAATAGCAGAAAAGGCGGATGAGCTTGAGGATGCTCTGGTTGTTCTTCATAAAGCCGAAAACATAGGTGAAGAAGCAAACACAATCCGTGATTCGGTTCTCGTCAGAATGTGTGAGCTCAGAGTAGCTTGTGATGAAGCAGAAAAAATAACAGCTAAAAAGTGTTGGCCGTTCCCGACTTACGGCGACCTTCTTTTCGGCGTGAAGTAAAAAGGAAGGGAATGATTTTTATGACATACAGTGCGGTTAATACAATATGGGTACTTATCGGCGCAGCTCTTGTATTTTTTATGCAGGCAGGTTTTTCAATGTGTGAAGCCGGTTTCACGAGAGCAAAGAACACAGGCAACATACTGATGAAAAATCTTATGGATTTTTGTATAGGAACGCCTGCTTTTTGGCTTGTCGGCTTCGGAATTATGTTTGGAAGCGGTTCAGCTCTGTTCGGCAGAATAGACCCTCTTATTCTGGGTGATTACAGCAATATATTACCTGAAGGCGTACCGCTTTGGGCTTTTGCGATATTTCAGACGGTTTTCTGTGCTACTTCGGCAACGATTGTTTCGGGAGCCATGGCTGAAAGGACAAAATTCAGCGCATATTGTATTTATTCGGCAGCAATTTCTCTCATTATCTATCCTGTTTCAGGACATTGGATTTGGGGTGGCGGATGGCTTAGTGAACTTGGATTCCACGATTTTGCCGGTTCAACAGCGGTTCATATGGTAGGCGGAGTTTGTGCTCTTATCGGTGCAAAAATTCTCGGACCCCGCATAGGAAAATACGATAAAAACGGCAAGCCTCGTGCAATTCTCGGACATAATCTGACTTTTGCGGCTCTCGGTGTATTTATTCTATGGTTCTGCTGGTTTGGCTTCAACGGTGCTTCAACTGTAGGCATGGACAGCGATGAGCTTGTTGAAAGCGCAGGTCTTGTGTTCTTCAATACAAATCTTGCGGCTGCAGTTGCATGCTGCATAACACTCATCGTAACCTGGATTCGCTATAAGAAGCCCGATGTTTCAATGACATACAACGCAGCTCTTTCAGGTCTTGTCGGAATAACGGCCGGATGTGATGCGGTAAGTCCCGTAGGTGCAGCGATAATCGGTCTTATCTGTGGAGTTACAGTTGTTTTTGCGGTTGAATTTTTTGATAAAATCGCAAAAATTGATGACCCCGTCGGAGCGGTTTCCGTGCACTGTGTTTGCGGTGCACTCGGAACAATTCTTACCGGATTTTTCGCAACCGGTGTTTCAACCGAAAAAGGCTTGTTTTATGGCGGCGGTCTGCATTTTCTCGGAGTTCAGTCTTTAGGCGTGGTTTCGGTTGCAGGTTACGTTGCGGTTGTGATTACCGTTGTTTTTCTTGCTATCAAGCATACGATAGGACTTCGTGCAGAGCCTGAAGACGAGCTTGCAGGTCTTGATGTTTCGGAACATGGTTTACTCACCGCTTATGCCGGCTTTGCAATGCTTCCTGACACGACGGTTGCTGATGAAGATAAGCCGATTGAGGTTACAGGCGATGTCCCCGCTGCAGAGGCGATACCCGTAAAAAAGATTCCAACCTTTGATGACAGTATGCCTAAAATGACGAAAGTGGAAATTATATGCAAAGAATCAAGGTTTGAAGCTCTTAAAACCGCAATGATGAACATAGGTATTACAGGAATGACGGTATCTCATGTTCTCGGCTGCGGTGTTCAGAAGGGTAAACCCGAATACTACAGAGGTGTTCAGGTTGAAGCAAATCTTCTTCCAAAGGTGCAGGTTGATATTGTAGTCAGCAAGGTTCCCGTTCGTTCGGTAATTGAAACAGCAAAAAAGATTCTTTATACGGGACACATCGGAGATGGTAAGATTTTCGTTTATGATGTTGAAAATGCTGTTAAGGTCAGAACCGGAGAAGAAGGCTATGATGCACTTCAGGATGTTGAATGATAAATATAAATTTGTGAAAGGAGCATAATCTTATGCAAAAAACAGAAGTTCAATTTATTTCTCACATAACATTCACAGAGCAGACTCCGGATATGCTTCTTGAAAGAAAACAAATCGATCCGATGTACGAAAAGGCTTTTCTTTCGATAAAAGATGAAGTTTGCAGCGAATATTCTCAAAACACTACAACTTGGGATTGACCCCGCTTGATTGCAGCCAAGGCAGTTGAAAAAACTGCCTTGGCTCGTAGTGATTTATTATTTATATAAGGATAGTGATATTATGTGTTCAATTATGAGCTGGTGCAGCAGTAAGGCGGCTGCCGATGAATTTAAAAAAGGATTTGAGAAAACCATTTCAAGAGGTCCTGATGATACTAAAATAATCGATACCGGTAAGGGGATTGTAGGTTTCCACAGGCTTGCAATTATGGGCTTGCACCCCGAAGGAATGCAGCCGTTTGAGCTTGACGGAAGCTATGTTGTTTGTAACGGTGAAATCTACGGCTTTGCAAAGCTGAAAAACGAGCTGCAGGAAAAGGGCTACACTTTTGAAAGTGATAGCGACTGCGAAATACTTCTGCCGCTTTATAAAGAATACGGCACAGATATGTTTGCGATGCTCGATGCTGAGTTTGCTTGTGTTATATTTGATGGGGTAAAACAGGAATACATAGCGGCAAGAGACCCTGTCGGAATCAGACCGCTTTACTACGGATACGATAAAAACGGAGATATTCTTTTTGCCAGCGAAGCGAAAAACCTTGTCGGCATTGCGGATAAAATAATGCCGTTTCCTCCGGGATGCTATTATAAAAATAAAGAATTTATCTGTTACCGAGATATAGCGGCGGTCAAAAAGGTATGCAACGATGATCTTGAAACCGTTTGTAAGAACATTCACGATAAGCTTGTTGAGGGCATTGAAAAGCGACTTGTTGCCGATGCAAAGGTAGGCTTTCTTCTTTCGGGCGGACTGGACTCCTCTCTTGTATGCGCTGTAGCTGCAAAGAAAAGCAGCGAGCCCATTAAAACATTTGCAATCGGTATGAGCGAGGATGCAATTGACCTTAAATATGCAAAGCGGGTTGCGGACTATATCGGCAGCGAGCATAAGGAAATCATCATAACAAAGGATGATGTTCTTGATGCTCTTGAAGAGGTCATTTATATTCTCGGAACTTACGATATAACGACAATCAGAGCAAGCATGGGAATGTATCTTATCTGTAAGGCAATTCATGAACAGACCGATATAAGAGTTTTGCTTACGGGAGAAATTTCGGATGAGCTTTTCGGATATAAATATACCGATTTTGCCCCCGATGCTCGTGCTTTCCAAAAAGAAGCGCAAAAAAGAATCCGTGAGCTTCATATGTATGATGTTCTTCGTGCAGACAGGTGTATTTCATCAAACTCTCTTGAAGCAAGAGTACCCTTCGGTGACCTTGATTTTGTTGAGTATGTTATGTCTGTTGACCCCGATAAAAAGCTTAATAAATACGGAAAGGGAAAATACCTTCTCCGTCATGCTTTTGAAAGAGATTATCTTCCCGATGAAATTCTGTGGCGTGAAAAGGCTGCATTTTCGGATGCTGTAGGTCATTCAATGGTGGATTATCTTAAAGAATACGCCGAAACATGTTACACAGATGAGGAATATGAAGTAAAAAAATCAAAATATTCTCACGCACAGCCGTTTACGAAGGAATCTCTTCTTTACAGAGAGCTTTTTGAAAAATATTATCCCGGTCAGGCAGAAATGATTGCAGATTTCTGGATGCCCAACAAAGAGTGGGAAGGATGCAATGTAAACGACCCGTCAGCCAGAGTTCTCTCAAACTACGGCGACAGCGGTAAATAAGAGGTGCTTTTATAATGAGTATTGAAAAAAGAATAAAAATCAAAGATTTATTTCAAAAATCCGAAGAGCAAATCGGAAAAGAAGTCACCGTAAGAGGCTGGGTAAGAAACCACCGCAAGCAGAAAAATATGGGCTTTATTGAGCTGTATGACGGCAGCTGCTTCAAATCCCTGCAGCTTGTATATTCTGCCGAGAGTGATGTCGACGGAAAAATCAAGTCAATTCGCAACGGCTCCTGCGTTGAAGCGTCAGGAACCGTAAGACAAGGCTTTCAGAATGAGACGGTTGAGCTTAATGTTTCGCAAATAGATCTTCTCGGCGACTGCCCCGAAGATTATCCTATGCAGCCGAAACGCCATTCGGTTGAATTTTTGAGAGAAAATGCTTATCTCAGACCGAGAACGAGACTTTTTCAGGCAGTATTCAGAATACGAAGCGTGGCGGCACAGGCAGTTCACCGATATTTCACCGAGCAGGGATTTCTCTATGTGCATACACCGTTGATAACGGCAAACGATGCCGAAGGTGCGGGAAACACCTTTACGGTTACTACGCTCGAAGCAAACGGTAACAAGCCCGACTATAAAAACGATTTCTTCGGACTCCATACTTCATTAGCGGTAACGGGTCAGTTGGAAGCAGAAGTGTTTGCAATGGCATTCGGAAATGTATATACATTCGGTCCCACATTTCGTGCAGAAAACTCCAACACCAAAACTCATATGGCTGAGTTCTGGATGATTGAGCCTGAAATGGCGTTCTGCGATTTGGAGCAGCTGATGGATGTTGAAGAGGATTTTCTGAAAAATGTGCTGTCATATATCATGGAGCAATGTGACGATGAACTTGCGTTTCTTGAAAAATATACAAGTCTTCCTCTTCGGGAAAGAATGAAAGCTGTTACCGAGTCAGAAATCGTGAGAGTTCGTCACGAAGAAGTGATCCGTATCCTTAAAGAAGCGGGAGAAAATTTTGAATTTGAGCCCGAATACGGTCAGGATATTGCCAAGGAACACGAAAAGTATCTTACGGAAAAGTATTTCAAAGCACCTGTATTTGTTTATGATTGGCCAAAGGATATTAAGGCTTTTTATATGTATCAGAATGATGACGGCAAAACCGTTGCTGCAGTTGACCTTCTTGTTCCCGGTGCGGGAGAGCTTATGGGCGGCAGTCAAAGAGAAGTGCGCTATGATTTACTTAAAAACAGAATGGATGAGCTCGGCATATCCGAAGAAAGTCTTTGGTGGTATCTGAATCTGCGCAAATACGGCGGCTGCGACCATTCAGGATTCGGCATGGGATTTGAACGGCTGCTTATGTATGTAACAGGTATGGAGAATATCCGTGATGTTATTCCATTCCACAGAACACCCGGAAGCTGTGAGTATTAAAAATAATCTTTTATCAGAGGTTGACAAATTGCCGTCTGTTGGAGTATAATATCTGCATTAAAGGCAAAGGCGTCTTTGAGCTTGATTCTCGAAGTGTCTTTGCCTTCTTTTTTATCGAAAATTAAACAAGCGGATATAGGCAATGGCGTCTTGATGTTTATTCATTAAGTTGTCATTGCCTTTTTTTAATTTTGAACGGAGGTACACTGAAATGACAAAAAAAGAACAGCTTTACGAAGGAAAGGCGAAAAAAGTTTTTAAGACTGATAGCCCCGAGCTTTTGATTGTTTCCTATAAGGATGATGCAACGGCATTCAACGGTTTGAAAAAAGGAACAATCGCAGGCAAAGGCATTATCAATAACAAAATGAGCAACCTTCTTATGCAGAGGCTTGAGCGAGTTGGTATTCCCACTCATTTTGTCAAAGAACTTTCAGAAAGGGAAACTCTGGTTAAAAAGGTTTCCATTGTACCCCTTGAAGTGATTGTAAGAAATATTGCAGCAGGCTCATTCTCCAAACGCTACGGAGTGGAGGAAGGCTTTGTGTTTGAAACTCCTACCATTGAATTTTCTTATAAAAACGATGATTTGGGTGACCCTCTTATGGATGAATATCACGCAATTGCAATGAAGCTTGCGACACCCGAAGAAATAGAAACAATCAAAAAATATGCCTTTGGAGTTAATGAACAGTTGAAAGCTTTCTGGACTGAATGCGGTGTTACACTTGTTGATTTCAAGCTTGAATTCGGCAGACTTGCTGACGGAACAATAGTTCTTGCCGACGAAATCAGCCCCGATACCTGCCGCTTATGGGATACCAAAACGAGAGAAAAGCTTGATAAGGACAGATTCCGCCGTGATTTGGGTGGCGTTGAAGATGCTTATGCAGAGGTCATGAAACGCCTTGAGCAGCATATATAAGGGAGGATTTGAAATGTCAAACTGTGCAATAGTCGGAATCAACTGGGGCGATGAAGGAAAAGGCAGAATGGTTGATTTGCTGACTGAAAACTATGATGTAGTAGTCCGCTATCAAGGCGGCGGGAACGCAGGACACACCGTCATCAATGAGCACGGAAAATTTGCCTTACACCTTCTTCCGTCCGGCATTTTCAGAGAAGGTGTCGTGAATATTCTCGGAAACGGTGTTGCTCTTGACCCCGAAAATCTTTGGAACGAAATGCAGGATGTTATGGAAAAGGGAGTTTCACTTACCCCCGAAAATCTCAAAATAAGTGACCGTGCATCGCTCCTGCTCCCTTGGCACCGCGATTTGGATGAGCTTGAGGAAATGAGACTCAAGGATAAAAAATACGGTTCAACAAAACAAGGAATAGCTCCGTTTTATTCCGATAAATACCAAAAGAAAACAATTCTTGCGGGTGAGCTTTTCTATCCCGAAGAGCTTAAAGCACATCTCTCAGATTTGGCAGAATGGAAAAATCTCACCTTAACCGAAGTATACGGTGCAAAGCCTTATACGGAAGGAATGCTTGATGAGTGGATTTCGGACTATTGCGAGAAAATCAAGCCTTTTGTGTGTGATACAGGTGCATTTCTGAAAGAAGCACAGGCAAGCGGTAAAAGCATTCTTTTTGAAGCTCAACTCGGTTCTCTGCGAGACCTTGATTACGGAATTTACCCCTACACAACATCGTCAAACACTACGGCGGCATACGCACCCATCGGTTCAGGCTTACCTTCCGCAATAATCAATGATGTTGTGGGTGTTGTCAAAGCATATTCAACCTGTGTTGGTGAAGGTCCTTTTGTATGCGAGATGTTTGGCGATGAAGCGGAAGAGCTTCGCAAAGCAGGGTTTGAATACGGTGCCAAAACCGGCAGACCGAGAAGAGTCGGCCCCATTGAT
>JAZNPG010000072.1:0-33408 GCA_045589555.1 Acutalibacteraceae bacterium | reverse complement strand
ACAAGCTGATTTTCAATTCTTTCAAGCGAAATCATGAATCTGACCGCACCTGCATGAGAGCCGTCAGGATAATTATAAATGCAGGTTTTGGCAATTATACGCTCGCCCGACGGGAGTCTGCCTGTCCATTTGGCATTGTTTGAGCCTTTAAGCGCAGTTTCATAGTCGGGCATCGTAACTCTGCCCTTGATTTCAAATCCGCTTGAGGAAAGAACAACATTTCCCGAATTATCAATAATCCAGACCGCCATGATATCTTTATCGGGGAAACTTTCAACAAAATTTCTGCCCGCGTTTTTGAAGCCGTCGGTTGCGGCATCGCCGTAAAGGCTGAAATTTGAGGATATCTCCTCTGCCGAATAAGCATCAAGAGCAATATTGGCAACGCTGTAATAATATGCACGGAAAGAAACAAGAAGAGCAATGGAAACAGAAAGAAGAATAAGAATAACAACAGACGCTACATTAAGATACCAGCGTTTTGCTATGCCTTCAAATTTCATTTGCTCTTCCCCTTTCTAAAAAATCAGACAACCCATTTATATCCTACGCCCCAGATGGTTGTTAAGTGCCTCGGTGCGGAGGGTTCCTTTTCAACCTTCATACGAAGGCGTCTTATATTAACATCAACAATTTTCTCTTCACCGAAATATTCGCTGCCCCAGACTCTGTTGAGAATATCCGTTCTGCTCAAAGCAGCACCGGGGTTTGTAAAGAAATATTCCATCATCTGGAATTCCACCTGAGTAAGCTCAATATACACTCCGTTTCTTGTAAGCGTTCTGCTTCTGAGATTAAGCTTGAATTCGCCGAGCTCAATACAATCAGCTACGGCAGGAGCTTTGGGAGCATTATTCATTGCTACTCTTCTGTAAACCGCATCAACTCTCGCAACAAGCTCCGTAGGCGAAAACGGCTTGGTAACATAGTCATCAGCACCCATCATAAGACCCGTTATCTTATCCATTTCCTGCGTTTTTGCAGTGAGCATTATTATGCCGATGTTGTTGCTTTTGCTGCGAAGCTGCTTGCAGACCTCAAGACCGTCAACGTTCGGCATCATAACATCAAGCACGGCTACATCCACATCGCCGCCGCATGAGTTATAAAGCTCCAGCGCCTGAGCGCCGTCACACGCTTCGAGAACATCGTATCCGCCCCTGCGAAGATTGATAACAACAAATTCTCTGATTGCAGCTTCATCTTCAGCTATTAATACTCTCTTCATTTTTTGCACTTCCCTTTAAAGTGATTTGGAGTTCCTTTTTCAATTAAGCGAAATAATTTTTGACTTAAGCTCCGAATCGGTGATACCTTTTTCAGTTCCTTTCGGATTTATATAAGCAAACACCGTGTATTCATCCTTTTCGATAAGCGGAGCATAGTTGGATAAATCAACCTCATCAAACTTCTCTTTTGAAATACGCAGGATGGAATAAAGCTCCGTTACCTCGTTTGTTTCTGTATTCTTCTCCTTGATAATCCAACAATTAAGCTCTCTGTAATCCTCAACAACAAGATTGAATCTGTCCTCGCTGCTGATTGTGAGCATATAACCGTCAGCATAATTGACAAGGGTGTTCATGAGAGCTTCGTGACCGTAGTTATAAAAATTGAGCCAGCTTGTAATATAAAAATACTGCGGGTCAATTGTAATCTCCGTTGAATTGGTTGCGAAAACCTCTGTCTGCGAGGGAACATCGATTCTGCCGTCGCCGTTGATATCCGTGCTGAGAATAGGATTATCTCGGAGAGTCAGAGTGGTTGACATTGTTTCTTCATCGAAAAGCGGAGCGCTGAGCACAGATTTTTCTTTATCCCAATAAATAAGCTCCGTTATCATCTGATATTCACCCTTGAGGGCATCTATAAAAATGCGGAGCGGTTCTTCATCAGACGGCTTTTCGGTTTTGACCGAAACATAGCTGCTTATGTTTGCATCAACCCTCACCTCACCCTTGAGAACGGCTGAGCCGTTTGAAACACTTATAAGACGCGCAAACCTTTGCGGAGCGGTTGAGTTGTTATTCTGTGTAACAAGAAAAATATCATCAAGCGAATCACCGTCAACATCAACTATCATTGAAACGGAACAAAGCTCGTTTGAAATCTCTTTATACGTTGTATTGCGCGCCGAAGAATGATAAACCGAAAGGGTTTTACCGGTTGTTACGCCCGCAACGCTCCATGAAACAATAACCTCTGAAATTCCGTCGCCGTTCATATCCCTGACACTGACACTTTCAATCTGATTGCCGTGACCGTTGAAAATGCCTGCCGTGATCCATTCACCGTCGCTGCTTTCATAGCACATCGCCTTAACGCTTGAATCGCCGTCAGAATCGCGGTAAAAGATGAAGGCCTCTTTCTCTTTATCGCCGTCAAAATCTTCAACTATGATTGCAGAGCGATAGTCACCTTCATACGGTGAACAAAGAGATGCACCGTCGCCTGCCTGAGAGCGGAAAACTTCAACAAGACCTTCATATTCCTCATAGAAAAGAGGAGGAGTCAGAAGAGAGTCTGCCGTTCGGAAAAGGGAGCCGCCGTCACAGGATGAAAGCATGAAAAGCAAAGCTAAAGATATCAAAGCCGCTGCAAATTTTCTCATAAAAGCCTCCCCTTCCCTTTCTGATTATTTCTCACATAGGTACACCTACAGAATTTCATGTTATTATAACATATGTTCCGATAATAAATCAATATCTAAATATAAAATATTTATTAATAATATAAATAAAATAAGAGCGGCTTACACAAAAATGCATAAGCCGCTGAAAACTACTGATTTATAATTTTGACTTTGACCGTGAAAACCGAATCCTCATCATCCGTCAGCCAGCATAAATCATTATCGAGGATAACGGGAACCTCGAAAACTCCCGTTGCATCAGATGAAACATTGCTGAAATCAAGGCGCAAATCATCCTGCGTTATCGCATTAACACTGTTTACGGGACCGTTGATGCTGACCCCCGCTCTTGTGCCGTAGCTGACAACCTCATACTGCAGGTTGTTTTTATTATTAACCGCAGCTATATAGTAGGGATTTTCCGCTGAGGGAAGAGAAATATTTTTATAACCGATGTTTTTATTTGTGAGAGTGATTTTAAAAGTAACCGTTCCTGCCTGACCCGTTTCCGAATCCTTGACAACAACACCCTCTTTACCTGAGAAATCCTTTGTTATTTCAATGGAATTTTCCTTGCCGAAATCCAGATCATTGAAGCTGACCGTTGCAACAGTAACATCCGTTTTGACCGTATCGGTAAAACCGAAAATAACCTCGGCAGGCTCAATTGTCCATTCAACGGGAAGGTTATTCTCATCGTAACCCGCAGGTATATCAGTGAAATTAACAACGGGAACAGCGATTGCTTCTTTATAGATAAAAGCATTGATATAAATATTTCCCGATGCCATTTCACCCGTAACGGCTTTGATACCGACATGCTTGGGAGTATCGCCGTTTTCTTTGACAAGCTTGAGGCTTGCATTGAATCCGCCGCTCTCGGTCATGTTGCCGTTAACGCTTGCAAGAGCATCGATTTTCATTATCGAATCAACCTCGGATTTAGGACCGTAAACGGTAATCTTATTAACCTCGGGAGACAGTTCATCGGCAAAATAGCCGTCTGCCGCAAGTTCCCCGTTTTCAACGGTTATCTGCGGCTCAACGGGCACCTGTTTTTCCACATAATAGTCGAAAAGAACCTCTATCTCGCTTACCGAATAGGAAACGATTTCATACTGCGGTCTTGTGCTCACACTGCCGACATCAACGGAAAGATTATATGTTCCTGCCCTGGTAACAGAACCTGTATTGGCTGTAACATCGATGTCATTGATAATATCGTCATCCTCAACAATATAACGCTTACCGACTATTGTTACGTCAACAGTCAGATTATCTGCACCGAAAGCTTCAAGCTTCATGGAATCCTTGATACCCGTTGAAGCAATTCTGATGGGAACATTTTTAATTGTGACCTTTGTTTCAGGGCTGAATTCAACTGCAACAACAAGCCAGATAATAACCGCCGTAACAACTGAAAAAATCAGCAGAAAACGGTTATTATAAAACAGCTCACTGAATTTACGGTTATTCTTAATCATTTTTTCCAACCTTTGAAAAGTTTTTTGATTGATTCCTTATCTGCGGAAAGCTTCTCCTGATTTGTATCGATAAGGTAATCCTGAAGCACTTCTCGCAGCTCAGCCTCGGTGAGATTGCGCTTGAGAGTGCCTTTTATTGCAACAGAAATAATTCCTGTTTCTTCGCTGGTAACAACAACAATTGCATCGGTTGTTTCGCTCATGCCGATTGCCGCTCTGTGCCTTGTGCCCAAATCACTTGAAATATCATCTTTCTTTGTAAGAGGAAGAACGCAGCCTGCGCAAAGAAGTCTGCCGTCTCTGACAACCGCAGCTCCGTCATGAAGCGGTGAATTCGGGAAGAAAATATTTCCTATAAGCTCGTGGGTTATCTTTGCGTCAACGGGCGTACCTGTTTTGATTACATCGCCGAGATGCATTTCTTTTTCGAACACGATAAGAGAGCCTGTTTTTTTGTCGCTCATGCGCTGAACGGCTTTTGCGATTTCGATAACCGATTCGTTAACAACGCTGTTGAGCTCATCATTATTGCCTCTGATAAATGCGCTTAACGCAGTAAACTTGCTTTTTCCCACTCTCTCGATAACCTGACGGATTTCCTGCTGAAAAAGAATAATGAGAACAATAAAGATATTCTGGAAAACAAGCCTGAAAATATATGCGCTCGACTGCATCTGAAACTGATAAACCACCAGATAAGCAACGCCGAGCAAAAACAGACCTTTAACAAGCTGCATTGCCCTTGTTTCGCGGATAAGCTTGATTCCGTGATAGATGATGAATGCAACAAGGCAAATATCAAGAAAATCCGCCACGCCGAAATTGAGCGAAGGCAGCTTAGAGAAGAAATCGCTTATATTGTCAAAAAAGGACATATTCAGTTACCTATCCTTTCAACTTATAGCTTTGTAAAACAAATGTGAATAAATATAAATGAAGAGTGAACAGATTCAAGTGGGCTTTGCCCACACCCTTTTTAAAATCGGTCATAGGCAGAGCCTATCCTTGGCTATTCACTACTAATCATTCACTAATCGATGAATAACAGATATATGATAACATATATCAAAACATCTTGTAAACACCAAATTGCTTAATTAACAGAAAATTTAATTTTCAATCAGGCAGACCGAATGGGCAGAAATGCCCTCACCGGTACCCGTGAAGCCGAGCCCCTCCTCGGTTGTTGCCTTAACGCTGATTCTGTCAATCTCAACGCCGCAGGCTTTTGCGATATTTTCACGCATTTTATCAATATGAGCCCTCATTTTAGGTCTTTGAGCAATTATCGTTGCATCAATATTGACAACGGAATAGCCCTTTTCGGCTATTGCTCTGACAACTTCCGAAAGCAGCACAAGGCTGTCTGCACCCTTAAAGCGCTCATCGGTATCGGGAAAAAGGCAGCCGATATCGCCCATCGCGGCAGCACCCAGAAGAGAATCGCTGATTGCATGCAGAAGCACATCCGCATCGGAATGACCAAGCAGACCTTTTTCATACGGAATTTCTACACCGCCGATAATAAGCTTTCTGTTTTCAACAAGCTTATGAACATCATATCCGTGACCTATTCTGAGCATTGCTTCCACTCCTTTTCAATTTCTCTGACATCCTGAATAAACGCATCATAAGTTGTGATGCAGTTAAGCACCGTAACAAGAGCGTTTGTTGTAAGCCTTGAAGGCAGGGCATAAAAGCGAAGCAGAGCCGCTCTTTTTTCAGAGCTGTTTTCGCCGCCCGTGAAACCGCATTCATATAAATCAAGCTTTGTTATCGGTCTTTCGGGGGCAGGCCTCTGCGAGCTTTCATAAAGCACTCCCGCATTTGAAAGAGCCTGCATGATTACATCTTCGGAAACGCCTTCAACGCCGAGCTTGCCCTCTTTTGAAGGCTCGGTTTTACGCTTTTCTTTGCCGAAAATATCGGGAATATATGCGTTTTTTATGTATTTTTTATCAACGGTTGAGCCAATAAAAGAACGGATTTTAAAGCCTGCGGAATCGCTGTCCGTAAGCACAAGAAGCCCTCTTTTTTCAGCAAGCATTCTGATAAGCCGCTGAAGCTCCTTATCTTTGAAAATGCCGAAGCCGTCTGTCTGAATAATAGGTGCATCGATAATCGAAGAAAGCTTGATTTTATCATACTTTCCCTCAACAATAACCGCCTGACTGATTTTAATCATATTTATCTCCCGCCGACTCTTGCAAGCTTGACAATTGCCTTTTCAAGAATCAGCCTTTTATCGGTTGATGTGCTTTTCATTGCGGTATCGGCTTCCACAAGGATATCAATACATTCGCCGATATCGTCAAAGGTAAGCGCGGCGCTGCTCCTTGCAGCATTGGTGAGCCTGAATTCCTTGCCTGCATAATTATAATACTTCGCAATTTCTTCCGCTCTTCCGCCTGATTTAACAGCTGCTTTCGCCCTGTAAATATCATTGTAATTTGCAACAAGTGCACCGAGAATCTGGAATTCATCCTCACGCTGCTCAAACAAAATTTCAAGCTTTTTGAATGCGCTGTCAAACCTGCGCGCGGTAAGGTCTTTTATCATATCAAAAACCCTTGCATCAAGGCTCTTGATGCAAACGGCATCAACATCGCTCTTTTTAATATCGCCGTCTGCATAAGCGCAGACCTTTTCAGTTTCGTTAAGAAGCGTATTGAGGTCGGAACCGACGCAGGTAACAAGATAAGCTGCAACACCCTTTTCAAACGCCTTGCCTCTTTTTTTCGCTCCGCTTTCAAGCATTTTGACAAGGTCGCCCGAGGTTTTCTTTTCAAGCTTTACTGCAAAGGCATGCTTTTCAAAAAGCTTCACAGCCTTTGTCCATTTTGCTCCCTTGGGCTCATATGCGGTAAACGAAAATATCAGCGCACAATCCTCGGGATTATCGCATATAACCGTCTGCAGCTGCTCAAATCCGCTTTCATCAAGCGTATCAAGCGGAAAGTCCTTTGCAAGAACACACTTTGTTTCAGCCATCATGGGAACAGCCTGCGCGCTTTCATAAACATCGGAAAGCGTGGATTCCTTGCCGTCAAAGGTATGGAAATTGAAATCGGCAAAAGAATCATCAACCGTTTTGGCGATGATTTTATCGATATAAACTTTCTTGAGATAGTTCTCTTCACCGTAAATAAGATATACGCCGACGGGATTATCCCTCAGCTTTTCTTTCAATGCAGATTCATTTAAAGCAGGCATCATGCACCTTCCTTTCTCACTCTCTGCGAATACTTAAATTGCCGTTTTCGGCAGTTATGCTCAGATCACCGCAGCCACCCGTTGAAGCACAGGCTGTGCCTTTGGAAATGAGTTCACTCTGAATTATCAATCCTCTGCGGTTTTCGGCACAGATAACGGTAAAATCAACGCCGTAATCCGTTATATCGGGCGGATAATCGTTGCGTGACACTACCATATCAGCATTGCGGAATTCCTCGGGAAGCGACGAAAGAGTTTCCCCGGGAAAAGCGCAAACCAAAGAGGATATATTTTTCGTTTTAACATAAACATGACATTTGCCGTTAAGCTGATAAAACTTAACGGTAAAATTTTCGGTTTTATGCTCTTGTGAAAATGAGCAGATCTTGCTTCTGCCCGAAAGCAATTTTGTGTTTTCAGGCAAATCATTGCAATATATTCTTGCAGGTCTGAAATGTTCGGTTATTTCAGCAGAATGCTCCGCCGAAAATCCGTCTGCGGATGGCAGAATAAGGCAGTCAAGTCTGCCGCCCGAATCGTTAATTGCATCGGCAATTTCGCTTGCTGCCGAAAAATCCGTTCCGCCGCAGCCGACAAGAACGGTTTCTTTTCCGCTCACAAACAAAACGGAAACACCGTTGCCTGTATCGACAATCCTTATGCGTGTTTCGTTTCTGTCAAGATATGCAGGGATAATGATTCCCGAGAAGAAGATCACGCACGCAAGCGCCGAAGCAGTCAACGGCTTCGGCTTGAATTTGCAGGCAAGAAAAACCGCAAATGCAAAATAAAACAGCATCAATCCGATAAGAAGAGAGGATTCTCCGCCGTCAACCGAAACGGCAAGAAATCTGTTCTTTGCAACAAGACCTGCCGCTTTGATAATAAATTCAAGAAAAATTCTTCCGATAACCGAAATATAATTCAGCGACGGAGAAATCGCGTTGGCCGCAGCGCCGAATGCGCTCATCGTCATTGCTCCGCCTGCAAACGGAGTTATGAATATGTTGGAAATTATACTTGCAAAGCTGAATCCGCCCGTCATTTTCAAAAGAACAGGCTGAATCAGCAGAGTTGCCGAAAGAGTTACGCCGAGAGCATCGGCAAATTTATATACAAGTTTAAAAAATTTCTTTTGTTTTCTCTTATCAAAAGCCTCCCGAATTACGGGAGAAATATGTTCATTATAAAGAACAATACCAAGGGTTGCCAATGCTGACAGCTGCAAGCCGACCGCTGCCATGGCATACGGCGAAATCAACGAAATGATCAGCAGCGAAAAGCCGAGAGAATTAAGCGAATCCGATTTTCTGCTGACAAAGCATGAAAGAAGATAAACCAGCATCATTATACCCGAGCGCATAACGGAATATGAAAAGCCGGTCAGAAACATGAATCCGATAACTCCCGTTGCAGCAATCGCACATGCAAGCTTCTCACGCAGACCGATTTTGCGCAGAAAAGCTAATATCATTGAAGCCCACAGCGTAAGATGCAGACCCGAAACGCAGATAATATGCGAAAGACCCGAAAGACGAAGATTCTCATAAATATCGGACGGAACAGCGGATTTATCGCCGAGGAGCATTGCAACAGCAAGCGCTCCCCTTTCATCGGGATAGGCTCTGAAAACCGCATTCTTGATTTCGTTTCTTAAATTAATCAGCTTCATGCCCAAGGGCTTTTCCGATTCGGGCACATCGGTAATTATAACGCCGTCATTCACGGGATATGCCCCGAGAACAAGACCGCTTGCACGGTTGGCATTCAGATAAATCTCCTTGCTGATTCCCGGCTGATAAAAGGTAAAATCGCCCTCAATAAAATCATATGGCTCAACATCGGGCTGAATATCAAATACCAGCCTTATATCCGCATCTGTTTTGTTGCCGCCGATTGTCAACGCTTCTGCTTTGTAATAATAATTTCCGTATTCGATTTCAACCTCGCTTGTTATCCGGGCTTTCATATGATAAACGCCGCCTGAATACGAGGTTAAAGGCAAAAGATAAAAATAATTGGTTGCAAGCAAAACGGCGCACGCAACAGCTCCCGAAGCCATTGAAAGCGGCAAAACCTTTGCTTCTCTTGACCTTTTCGAAAAAAGTGCAACAACCAGAGCAACGGTAAATGCTGCAAAAGCAGCCGCCGTTACTCCGGTTTCTTTATCGAATAAAAATGCAATAGTCAAAAACACCGTAAAGCCGATCACGGCAAACGGACGTTTCATCGGACCACCCGTTAAAAATTATTTTTCAATAAGCGGAATCACACCGAGGAAAGTTATGTCGTCTCTTTCGGCTGCATCGCCTTCTGCAAGTACGGCAGCTTTGGCAACGATATTTGCATCAAACTTTGAGCAAAGAGCTTCAACAGCTTTGAGCGATTCGCCGGTGCTGATGACGTCATCGAGAATAACAACTCTCTTGCCTCTCATCTGCTCGCCCTCAATGCCGTCAAGGATAAGGGTCTGCTCGGCATCTGTTGTTATTGAACGAACGCTGACCGAAACGGGGTCTGACATATAAAGCTTTGCCTTTTTACGTACAACAAAATATTTCTTTCCGCTCTGCCTTGACATTTCATAGGCAAGAGGAATGCTTTTTGCCTCGGGTGTTACAATATAATCAAACTCGGGAAGCCTTTTCAGAAGCTCTGTTGCCGAATGCACGGTAACCTCAACATCGCCGAAAAGAATGAATGCGGCGATATCAAGCTTATCGCTTATGGGGCAACGCATAAGGTCTCTTTTAAGACCTGCTATATCAACTGTATAATACTGCATATCTTTCTCTCCGTTCATTTTAACATATCAGCCTGCGGGCCAGCCGAAATCTCTGCCGCCCATAAGGTGGAAATGAATATGCTTGACCGTCTGGCCTGCACTCTCTCCGCAGTTATTGACGATTCTGAAGCCGTCATCAAGACCCTTTTCTTTTGCTATAATTGCAGCAACCTCAAAAATATGAGCGATAACGGCGCTGTTTTCGGGAGTGATTTCAGCAGCGCAGCAAATATGCTCCTTGGGAATAATCAGAATATGAACGGGTGCCTGAGGCTCAAGGTCATAAAACGCAAGAACCTTATCATCCTCATATGCCTTGTTTGCGGGAATTTCTCCGTTAACGATTTTGCAGAAAATGCAATCCATAAATCCACTTCCTTTATTGTTTTTACGGCGGGATGAAGGCATCCCGCCCTGCAAATTATTATTTAAGCATAGCTTTAACGATATCGGCAACCGCTGCCATTGCAGCACCGATGCCGCTTACATCCTTTGTGCCTGCCATTGCGCTGTCAGGTCTGCCGCCGCCTGAGCCGCCTGCAAGCTTTGAAACCTCTCTTACAATATTGCCTGCGTGAGCACCCTTTGCAATTGCTTCCTTACCGCATGCGCATGCAAAGTTTGCACTTGCACCGTTAACGCCGCAGATAACCGCAACAGCATTATCGTTTTCCTTAACCTTATCACACATTGAGCGAAGGTCGCCGGGATTAACACCTTCAACGGTTGTTGTTACAAGAGTAACGCCGCCGAGGTCTGTTGCGCCGCTCATGAGGTCGCCTGTTTTAAGCTGTGAAAGCTCTGCACGCAGCTGCTCAATTTCCTTTTCCTTTGCCTTGAGGTCAGCCATAAGAGCGTTTGCTTTTTTATCAAGCTCACTTACATTTGCAAGCTTCATTGCGGCAGCTGTATTTCTGATAAGAGCTGTATCCTTTGCAATATAATCAAGCACACCAAGACCTGTTACCGCCTCAATTCTGCGTACACCTGCAGCAACAGATGACTCGGAAACAATCTTGAAAAGACCGAGCTTGCCCGTGTTATCAACATGTGTACCGCCGCAAAGCTCTGTTGAGAATTCGCCTGCTTTTACAACTCTTACAATATCGCCGTATTTTTCACCGAAAAGAGCCATTGCGCCTGCTTTTTTGGCTTCTTCAATAGGCATTTCGGTGCTTGTTACGGGCATAGCCGAAAGCACGATTTCGTTTACCCTTTCTTCAACCTTTGCAAGCTCTTCAGCTGTGAGAGCAGAGAAATGAGTAAAGTCAAATCTCATTGCATTTTCGTTAACAAGCTGACCTGCCTGCTCAACATGAGAGCCGAGAGCCTCACGAAGCGCCGCCTGAAGAAGGTGTGCTGCGGTATGATTTCTCTTTGTTGCCGCTCTGAGTTCTTCGTTATAAACTGTTATGGCTGAATCACCGATCTTCACACCGTCGCCTGTGAGCGTGCCGTGATGAAGATATGCGCCGTCAGCATCCTTGGTTGTGCCTGATACTTCAAAAACACTTTCGCCGATTCTGATAACGCCGGTATCGCCAACCTGACCGCCGCTTTCAGCATAGAACGATGTCTTATCAAGAACAACGATTGCATTGTCGCCGTCATTGATGAAATCTTTTCTTTCGCCGTCTGAAACAAGCGCAAGAATCTTTGCCTCTGTGTTGTTTTCGGTATATCCCGTGAATTCGGTTTTAGCAATATCCTTGAACGAAACGCCGTTGTTTCTCCAGTCGGAATCCGCAGCATTTCTCTTTGCACTCTTCGCCTTGAGCCTTGCTTCTTCAACAAGCTGACGGAACTTTTCTTCGTCAACGGTCATGTTCTTCTCGTTTGCGATTTCTTTTGTAAGGTCAATGGGGAAGCCGTAGGTATCCTGAAGCTTGAATGCATCCTCGCCCGAAAGAACACCATTTTCGGATTTTTCCATCATTTCATTGAGAAGACCGAGGCCCGAATCGATTGTCTTGTAAAAGCTTTCTTCTTCAGTTGAAATAACTTTCTTGATATAGTCTTTCTTTTCAACAAGGTTGGGATATGCGTTTTCGTTTTCTGCAATAACGGTATCGCAGACCTCCGCAAGGAAGGGTCTGTCAATGCCGATAAGTCTTCCGTGTCTTGCAGCACGGCGGAGAAGTCTTCTGAGAACATAGCCTCTGCCGCTGTTTGAAGGAAGAACACCGTCACCAACCATAAAGGTTGTGCTTCTGATATGGTCAGTTATAACTCTGAGAGAAACATCCTTCTTTTCATCATCATGATAGTTAAGCTTTGCAATCTCCATGATATGCTTCATGATATTGCGAACGGTATCAACTTCAAAAAGGTTTTCAACATCCTGCATAACGCAGGCAAGTCTTTCAAGACCCATACCGGTATCGATATTGGGATTTGCAAGACGGGTATAATTATTTTTGCCGTCATTTTCAAACTGAGTGAAAACAAGGTTCCATACTTCGATAAATCTGACGCAATCACAGCCTACCTTGCAGTCGGGGCTGCCGCATCCCTTGGAGGGTCCTCTGTCAAAATAGATTTCAGAGCAAGGGCCGCAGGGACCTGCGCCGTGCTCCCAGAAATTATCCTCCTTGCCGAAACGAACCATATGAGAAGGGTCAACGCCCACTTCTTTTGTCCAGATATCATATGCTTCATCATCTTCAAGATAAACGCTCACATAAAGAAGCTCTGCGGGAATTTCGAGAACTTTTGTGAAGAATTCCCAAGCCCACGCAGTTGCCTCACGCTTGAAATAATCTCCGAATGAGAAATTGCCGAGCATTTCGAAATATGTGCCGTGGCGTGCTGTTTTACCTACATTCTCGATATCGGGAGTACGGATGCACTTCTGGCAGGTTGTAACTCTCTTTTTGGGAGGAGTAACCTCGCCGGTGAAATACTTTTTCATGGGAGTCATACCTGCGTTGATAAGCAGAATGCTCTTGTCGCCCTGAGGAACAAGCGAGAAGCTGGGCAATCTCATATGCTCCTTTGACTCAAAAAATGCAAGATATTTTTCTCTTAATTCATTAAGACCTGTCCATTTCATAACAGTTTTCCTCCTATGGGATAATACCCTTAATTTACATATAAAAACGCAAAAAGGTGCAGTTACACAATCTGACGGGACGGCTTTATGCCGCGGTACCACCCGAATTGCGCAAACTGCACCACTCATTCCTTATAACGCAGGTAACGCCGCCGTTCTTCACGGCGGAACTCGGAAGCGGCCTTTCCGTAACGAATTGCTCAGCGGTCATCACAGCAAACAGACCGCCTCTCTGGGAGCCGAAACGGAATTCTTCTTCTTCAACGTTTCATTATTAACTTAGATATTATATATCCGATTCAACGGATTGTCAAGCAGCGGAATTATTCAGCCTTGTCCAGCTTTTTCATTGAAATCCATGCTTCTTTGCCGTTATAATCAAACCTTACCCAATCCGAGCCTGTGCTTCCCTCTTTGATTTCAAGAGCCTCAATCTTATAGCCCTCGTTAAGCTCTGTGATAACATTATCATCGTTTTCTGAGTCGGGAGATGTTCTGATATTTGTTTCATCGGAGTTTACAACATAACTGCCGATTGAAACCTCTGTGGGAGCGGTTGTTGCGGGAGTAAGAGTTGTTGTTTCCTTTTCGGGAGTTGTTGCACTCTTGCCGCCGATAACAATGTTGCCCCATTCCGTGCCGTTATTAGCAAGGAACGAGCCGCCCTTACCCTGGCAAATAATGTCATAAGTGAAGTCAACAACGATTTTATAAGCATCCTGCTCAATCTTTATAATTCCCATTTTTCCGTCTTTCTTAACGGGAACATATCCGCCTGCGGAGCCGCGGCAATAATCGTAAGCTGCAGCAGGGTCATCGGCAGGAATATTGTTGACTGCTTCGAATTCATAAGGAACAACAAGCTTGCCGCTGTTCTGGGCAACATAGCCCCATTTGCCGTTTTTACGAACGGCTGCATAGCCCTCATAATAGCGGTCTCTTTCATCATAGTCGCCGCCGTTAAGGCTTGAATCGTTGCTCGTTGCGTGGTCTGTATGCTTTTCGTTGCTCAATGAAGCAAAACCGCTCATCATAACAACCTCGTATTCATCAGAGCCGTCAACGGCAACAATGTGATAGCCCGAATCGTTCAGGCTGCCCTCGCCGTAATATCTGCCGCTGCTGCAACGCTTAAAGCCGTCATATTCAGCCTCAAGAACAACATTTCCCTGATAATCGATAAGACCGTATTTGCCTGTATCGGGGTCTTTGAATGAGTTGAAGCTTTCGTTAAGGAACTCAATTCCCTCGTAATCGGAAAGAGCAGGAAGAGCAACCCATTCAACGGGCTCATTTGCCATCTGGACAACGGGTGTTGTTGTGGTGGGAGCTTCATCTTTTTTGCCGCCGCCCTTAACGATAAGAACAACCGCAACAATAATAACAACAAGAACGGCAACTGCCGCAATAATAAATTTCGGATTGATTTTGACAGACTTTTTAGCCGCTTTCTTTTCAGCCTTTACGGGTTTTGTTTCTTCAACTGGAGCAACCGCCTCAGGCTCTTCCTTTACAAACTGTTCGCCGCCTGCAAAATCGGCAAACGAAACCGCACCTTCATCAGCGGCATCGGGCACCGAAATTTCGGGCTGAGCAATCTCAGAAAAGCCTTCTATGCTGCGTTTGATTTGTTCAAACGCATCTTCATCAACGGGAGCTGCTTCAACAGCTTCAGCTGTTTCTTCTTTTTCTGTTTCCTCGGTTGCAGGCTCCTGAACGGGAACTTCTTCCGTTTCTTCTTTAATCTCTTCGGAGATTACTTCAGCTTCTTCAGCAACCTCTTCTGCAGGCTTCTCGCTCATATCAACGCCGAGCATGCTGCTGATTCGGCTCTTGAACGAAAGAATATTTTCTTCCATTTCAGCCTTGACTTCGTCAACCTCTTCGGGTTTTTCTTCTTCGGCAGCAGATTCAGCTTCAATGTCTTCTTCAATTTCCCCTGACTCTTCTTCAGCTGTCTCTTCCTCTTCGGCAGGTTCCTCTGCTTCGGGTTCTTCCTGCTCTGCAGATTCCTCTTCGGATTCGGCTGCAGCTTCTTCGGAAGCTTCTTCTGCAGTTTCCTCAACAGCTTCTTTAGTTTTATCTTCACTGCTGATATCTTCTGCTGCAGGAGCGCTTTCGGGAATTACATCCTTCGGCTTTGCTTCGGCATAAGCTTCAATTGCAAAAACAAAAATTTCTCTTACAATATCGCTGCTGAAGCCCGTTTTATCAATAAGCTCTTTAAAAAGTCTTGTTAAAACAGGAAGAGATGCAAGCTCGGGGAACTCGGGAGTTGAAACGCCTGAATTTGCAAGAATATCTTCTCTTGCCCTTGCAAGAACGGCGTTTGCGGTGCTCTCCGAAACACCGAGGAACTTTGAAAGAACATTGGCAGGCATGCCGTTATTATAATGGAGCATGATTGCCGTTCTGCGCTCGGGAGTAAGCTTTGCGATTGCACCAACAACCTTTGCCGCCTGCTCCTCATCGGAAAGGACAGATTCAGGCAGGAAATCAGATGCAGGCTCCTGAGCGTTGCCGTCAGCATCCGCAAAAATGAATTTTGCGCCATCTTTATAAATTGAAGCAATAATCTGCTTCATCCATATTTCAAATGCCTCGGGCTTTTTGAGCTTTTCAATTGAACAAAAAGCGCGTGCATAAGCTTTTTTTGTTATCTCAACCGCTTCCGCCTCGCTGCCCGTAAGCTTTGAAGCAAGGAAGAATGAGGATTTGAGGGTTTTTGAATAGAGCTTTGCCATTGCATCTGTGTCACCGCTTGCGGCGGCAACAACATATTGAACCATATTCTCGCTCACTTTATAATTCCACTCCAATCGGTATTTATTAAAAGGTACGATAAAACGCCATTTCAGCTATTTAATTACACTTGTAATCAATTCTATACTACATTTGGTTAATTGTCAAGAGAATAAACGCCAAAAATGCCAAGATGTTGTGGAATAAATAAGCTAAATCTCCTTTTTTATTTTTTCGATAATTCTTTTTTCAAGCCTCGAGATATAACTCTGCGATATTCCGAGGGCATCGGCAACCTCTTTCTGGGTAAATTCCCTGCCGCCGCCAATGCCGAAACGCATGGTCATAATCTGCCTTTCCCTTTTATTGAGCGATGCCACGGCTTTATAAAGCCTGCTTCTTTCATCCTCGGATTCAATATCCTTGTAAACCTCATCGGGCTCGCTTCCGAGAATGTCCGAAAGCAAAAGCTCGTTGCCGTCCCAGTCAACATTAAGCGGCTCAAAATAAGAAACCTCCGCTTTCATGGAATTTGTTTTACGCAGATACATGAGAATCTCATTCTCGATACATCTTGATGCATAGGTTGCAAGCTTGATATTTTTAGACATTCTGAATGTGTTGACCGCCTTGATAAGTCCGAGCGTACCTATCGAAATCAGGTCCTCTATGGGAATACCCGTGTTTTCAAATTTGCGTGCGATATACACCACAAGGCGCAGATTATGAACAATCAGCTTTTCTCTTGCATCCTTATCCCCCTCTTCAAATTTTTCAAGGCAGGAATTCTCCTCGCTCTTTGTAAGAGGTGGCGGAAGGGTATCCGGTCCGTTGATATAATCGACCTCTATCTCAAAAAGCTTCGATTTGATTTTTGCTATGAACTCTGCTATTTTATTCAGCATTTATCTTCCTCCCTGCTGCCGTTTTATTGCATTTTATCTGATTATCAAGCGAATCCATGACGGGAACACCCAACAATGCCGAAAATCCGCCCGAAACAATTTCTCTTTCTGCAACAGCAATATAAATCCGTTCTGCTTCACACACACCGTTTACGGTTTTTATGCTTATTTTGTCTGCCATAAAAGCAGGCAGAGCACCGCCGTTTTTTATGGTTGAATAAGGAATAAGCCTGAAATTTTTCTGTGCGGTTACATCACCGTTTTCGCCGTATAGTTTTTCAGCAAAACCTTTATCCGCAATAATAACGGGTCTGCCGGAAAACCCGTCTTTCAGGGAGCATCCCGTATCATATAGCGCCTTACATTTTGCCTCTTTTGAACTGTATGTAACGGTCAGCTCAAACACATTCTGAACCGTAGTTCTGCTCTTTGCAAGCCTTGACAAAAGAGTCAGAATTCCGTAGCAAAAAAGCGATGAAATAATAAGAGTAAGAATGTTGATATCGAAATAAACAACACCGTTTTTGTAAAGCGCTCTGTCAGGCGCAATAAAAGTGCAAACAGCAAGCATTATCCCCGCAAAGCCAAAGTTTGCGATAAAGAAAGAGGCGCAGTTTTTGAGAAATGATTTAAGCGTTTTTGCGCCGAAAGCAATTGCTACCATAAACGCAAGAAAAATCATTTTCATTAAAGCATTGACAATCATCGGAATATTTTCAATAAAAATAACCATTGAAAATATTCCTCCTGCCAAAGCTGAAAGAAACAGCCTTACCGTTTTATAATCAGAATTTGTTATTGCTGCACTTGCTCTTAAAAGCAAATAATTCACTATCATATTCACCGCGACAAGAATATCCGCATATATAACCGTATTCATACATACCACCTGCAAATTCCGTTATAATCCGTGCACTATTATAACTCTGCTGATAAAAAATTTTTTGTCGCATCGGGTAAACAAAAACAAACTTTTCTATTGAATATCGAATTGAACAGGTATATAATAGGTGAGTTAATAAAGGAGATGTTTAAATGAAAGGATTTCTTTTCGACACACACATACATACCGAAGAATCGAGCTCCTGCGGCAGAGTTGCCGCGGCAGACGTTGTTGCAAGATACAAGAGTCTCGGCTACAAAGGAATCGTTATCACCGACCATATGCATGCTACAAGCCTTGACCGCCACGGCGGAACTTACAAAGAAAACGTTGACTGTTTCCTTAAAGGATACCATGCCGCAAAAGCTCATGCCGACGAGGATTTCAAGGTAATTCTCGGCATGGAAATCCGTTTTCTTGAAAACGATAACGATTACCTTGTTTACGGTTTTGAAGAGGATTTTCTTTATTCCCGTGACCTTGCACACATCCCTACTCTTGAGGATTTTATGCCCATTGCAAAAGAGAACAATCTGGCAATTTTTCAGGCACATCCGTTCAGAACAAATATGCAGATTATGGCTCCCGGAATCGTTGACGGCGTTGAGGTTTACAACGGTCACGGCAACCATGATTCACGCAATGATATCGCTTATCATTGGGCTGAAAAATTCGGTTTCAGAATGCTCTCGGGCTCTGATTTTCACGGTGTTCTCACAATGGAACCCGGCGGAGTATATTTTGAAGAGGATGTCAACGATTCAAAGGACGTTGCAAAAGCTCTGCTTGAAAACAGATATTCACTCAAAATCTTCACCAAATAAAATGATTCAGCGCTCTTGTATTTAAGGTAATTATATGATATAATAAAGTTTAATCCAGAGCGAAAGGAAAATGAAATGAAATACAGAAAATTAGGCTTGACGGGCGTTGATGTTTCCGCCCTCGGCTTCGGCTGCATGAGACTGCCGACACTTGAGGGCACGGATAAAATCGATGAGCAGGAAGCTATCAGAATTATCCGCAAAGGAATCGACAGCGGCATCAACTATCTTGATACGGCATTTTTCTATCACAACGGCGAAAGTGAAAGACTTGTAGGCAAAGCTGTTAAAGACGGATACCGCAGCAAGGCATATATAGCAACAAAGCTTCCGCTCGGCGAGGTCAAGTGTGAAGCTGACGTTGAAAGAATTTTCAACGAACAGCTTCAGAAGCTTGATGTTGATTATGTTGACTTTTACCTTCTTCATGCCGTCAACAACGATGCTTGGGAAGAAAAGGTTTTAAAATTTGATGTTCTTCCGAAAATCGAAAAGCTTATCGCAGAGGGCAAAATCAGGCATTTCGGTTTTTCTTTCCATGATGACCTTGAGGTTTTCAAAAAAATCATTGATGCTTATGACGGCTTTGAATTCTGCCAGATTCAGTTCAACTATATTGATACTGATTATCAGGCGGGTATCGAGGGTCTTGAATATGCCGCGGCAAAGGGTTTGGGCGTTATTGTTATGGAGCCGCTTCTCGGCGGCAAGCTTGCAACACCGAATGAAATCGTTTCCGAAAAGCTCGGCAACACAAAAACTCCCGTTGAATGGGCTCTCGATTTTGTATGGAACAGGCCCGAGGTTTCAATGCTCCTCAGCGGTATGGGTTCGGAGAAAATGGTTACCGAAAACATCGGCTATGCAGATAAATCCGCCGCAGGAATGCTCTCTGATGCAGACCTTGCAATTCTCCGCAGCGCAAAAGCCGCTTTTGATGAGCTTACAGCCGTTAACTGCACGGGCTGCGAATACTGCATGCCCTGCCCCTTCGGAGTTGAAATTCCTAAAGTTTTCGCCGCTTATAACAACATAACAACGGGCGGCAGAAGACTTGTTAAAGAAATCATGCCCGATATCGAATACATTGCAGGCAGATGCGAAAAATGCGGCAAATGCGTAAAGATGTGTCCGCAACAGATAAACATTCCCGAAAAGCTTCGCAGCATAAAAAATCAATTCTGAGAGGTAATACCCATGAAAATTCTATTCCAGGGCGATTCAATCACCGATTGCGGCAGAGACCGTGACGATATCCACAATCTCGGTAACGGATACCCCAAATTTGCGGCTGAACTGATTAAGAAAGCTCACCCCGATACCGATTTTGAATTCATCAACCTCGGCATCAGCGGCGATCAGACAAAAGATCTCGTTGACCGCCTGCAGAGCGATTTTATTGATATTCAGCCCGATATTGTTTCAATCCATATCGGTATTAATGATACCTGGCACAGAGCTGCTGAACGCAACTGGCTGGGCAACGATATTTTTGAAGCACAGTACAGAAAAGTTCTTACGGAAATCAAAGAAAAAACAAACGCAAGAATCCTTATCATCGAGCAGTTTCTTCTTCCCGTTGAAGATAAAGCTTATTTCAGAGCAGACCTCAACGGCAAAATAGATATAACAAGAAAGCTTGCAAGAGAATTTGCAGATTACTATATTCCGCTTGACGGTCTTATGGCGCAGGCTTGCATTAGAAACGATGCATCTCATTGGTCTGCTGACGGTGTTCATCCCAACGATAACGGCGCTGAGTTCATTGCCGGGCTTTACGCTGATGCATTTGAAAAATTAACAAAATAAAACCTAAACAAGATGTTATAAGTTCAAGGCAGGCGAAGAAAATGAATAACATAAAAAAAGCATTAAACTATGTATTTATCGACGGTCTTTCGGGAATGGCACTCGGTCTTTTTGCAACGCTCATTACAGGCACCATTCTTGAACAGATAGGCAATTTCATTCCGAACATAATCGGCACATATCTTATTGCTGTTGCAGGTGTTGCCAAATCAATAACGGGCGCAGGCATCGGTGTCGGCATGGCATTCAAATATAAATGTTCTCCCCTCGCAGGCGTTTCCGCAGGTGTTGCAGGTATTGTCGGTGCATTTGCAAAGAACATTGTTGCAGGAACATTCTCAGGTGTTTCTGGTCCAGGCGACCCCCTGTGCGCTTTCATCGCTGCTTTCTTTGCAATTCAGGCAGGCAAGCTTATCAGCGGCAAAACAAAGCTCGATATCATCCTCACTCCTGCTGTTTCAATCATTGTCGGCAGTGCGGCAGGCTTGTTCGTAGGTCCGCCCGTTTCAAAGGTTACAACTTATATCGGCGAGCTCATCAACTGGGGCGTTGAAAAAGAGCCTGTAATTATGGGCATAGTTGTTTCGGTTGTTATGGGCATATGCCTTACTCTCCCCATCAGCTCCGCAGCCCTCGGAATCATTCTCGGTCTCAACGGTCTTGCAGGCGGCGCAGCGGTTGTAGGCTGCAGTGCACAGATGATCGGCTTTGCCGTTGCAAGCTACAGAGAAAACAAGGTCGGCGGTCTTATTGCTCAAGGTGTCGGCACATCAATGCTTCAGATGCCCAACATTGTAAAGCATCCGCAAATCTGGATTCCCCCGATTATCACAAGCGCTATCCTCGGACCGATTTCAACGGCAGTGCTCAAAATGACCTGCTACGCTTCGGGTTCAGGCATGGGCACATCGGGTCTTGTAGGTCAGTTTATGACTTATAGCTCAATGACCGATGCAAATGTTGAACCTGCCGTTGTTTTAATTGAAATTTTAATCATGCATTTCATCGCTCCCGCACTTATAACGCTGGGCATTTCGGAATTCATGAGAAAGAAAAGGCTTATAAGCTTCGGTGACATGGAGCTTAAAGATATGAATTAATTGCTGTTAAAAATTTATTTACGGAGGACTAAAAAATGGCAAAAAAATTAACCGCAGTCGTTCTTTCAGTTGCGCTGCTTTTCTCGGCAGCCTTCTGCATCCCCACATCCGCAGCAACAGAGGTCACCTCAGAGGTTGAAAGAGGCTTCTACCGCTTTGTTGACAAGCTTCTCGATGCTCTTGTTAACGGCATTTCCGCCCTTATATTTGAGCCCCGTGACTGGGTCGACAAAGAGGATTATGTTTCAGAAAACTTCTATGAAGGCATGACTCCCGAAGAGTTCATCACCGTTCCCGAAGAAGGCGCAAAATGGTCAATCGGCTATGCAAACGCAAGCATTCAGACCGGCAAAGAGCTTGAAGAAGGTCACAATGTTGGCGGCAGCCTTGCAATCGGCGATAAGTTTGCAACAAACATCATGGATGACCAGAAAGTAAGAACAATCGCTGTTTCTGACGGCAGAGGCATCACAATCTTTGCCTGCATCGACACTTACGGTCTTTCCTCAACAGATGTAAGAGGCATCAGAGCTGCTTTTGAAGAAGAAGCAAAATCAAGAAACCTTGATATCGATGCAATCAACATCTCCGCTCTTCATCAGCACAGCTGCGTTGACACCTTCGGTCTTAACGGCAACCTTATCAACGCTCTTTTCACTTCTTCAATCAGAAATCTTTTAGGTCTTGAACTTCCCAACGGTCAGAACAAAGGCTTCATGGAAAACCTTTACAAAGTAACCGTTAAGTCAATGCTCGACGCTATCGACGACATGACAACAGGCGAACTCTATTACGGCACAGCTGACGCAACAAAATTCATGTATGATAAGCGTGATCCCCAGATCATTGACACAGACCTCAACAGACTCCGCTTTGTTCCCGATGACGGAACAGAAGAAACCTGGCTTCTCAACGCTCCCATTCATTGCGTAGGCTACGGTGCAGGCGGCACGGAAATCACTGGCGACTACCCCTATTTCATGGAAAAATACATCAATGAAACAGCAAAAGCAAACGTATTCTATATCCTCGGCGCTGAACTCGCAATTACATCCGAATACGATTATCTTCCTCCCGTTGATCCCGAATCTGCTCCTTACAAAGAGCAGGGCGAAGGCTATGCAAGACTTGCTCTTTTCGGAGAAGAACTCGCAAAGCTTGCTTGCTCAATCAATAACGATGAACGTGTTGCTCCCATATTCAACATCAGACTCACAGAGGTTTATGTTCCCGTTGACAACAGCATCCTTAAGCTTGCTGCAAAGGGCGGACTCCTTCTCAACCAGATAGTTAAGAACAAGGGCACATATGAAGTTGTTACCGAAGTCGGCTACTGCGAGTTCGGAACAAACCTTGCAGTTTCTCTTATCCCCGGTGAGCTTGCTCCCGAAATCGCTTACGGCGGCTTTGACACTGCTGCAGAAGCATGGGACGGCGACGAATGGAATTACTCCAGCTTCGCAGATGCTGCAGACGGCAAAACACTCCTTGTTTTCGGCATCACAAATGACCAGATCGGTTATCTTCTTCCTTCAAACGAATGGCATTCATATCTCACAGAGAATGAAGAAATCGTTTCAACCGGCCGCATGGCAGGCGCTTACATTGCAGAGGCTTATCTTGCACTCTTCAACGAAGTTCGCTGATTAACATCATTAACAAAGGCAGGGGCCGACTTAATGCCGACCCCTGCCCCTTTAAGCTATGACCGATTTGCCTGAAGCCTTTCAGACAAACAGGTGATATCTTAATAATTAAGAATCATTTCTTTCTAAGCATCCAGGAGCTGAATCATGAGCATAAAAAACAATTTCAAGCACACAATTATCGCAAGCTATTTCGGATATATAACTCAGGCAATAGTCAATAATCTTGCTCCCCTGCTGTTTGTTACCTTTTCAAACAGCTTCAATATCTCGCTTCAAAAAATCGGTTACCTTGTAACGGTTAATTTCTGTTTGCAGCTTTTTATTGATTTTATCGCAGCTAAATTCGTTGATAAAATCGGTTACAGACCCTGCGTTGTTGCCGCCCATGTTTTTTCGGGCGCAGGCATAATATTAATGGGCATTCTTCCATTTATGCTTTCAGACCCGTATATCGGTCTTCTGCTCTCGATAATGTGCTATTCAATCGGCGGCGGTCTGATTGAAGTTCTTATCAGTCCGATTGTTGAAGCGTGCCCGACAGACAAAAAATCCGCCGCAATGAGCCTTCTTCATTCTTTTTATTGCTGGGGACATGTTGCGGTAATCCTGCTCACAACACTTTTCTTTGTAACGGCAGGAATCAAAAACTGGCGCATTCTTACCGCCTTGTGGTCTGTTATTCCGTTTGCAAATGCGGTTTATTTCAGCCTTGTACCAATCAACACTCTTGTTGAAGAAGGAAAAGCTACTCCCGTCAAGGCTCTTGTGAAATCAAAGATTTTCTGGATTTTCATTGTTCTTATGGTCTGCTCAGGTGCATCCGAGCAAGGCATGAGCCAATGGGCATCCGCCTTTGCGGAAACAGCTCTCAATGTTTCCAAAACCATGGGTGACCTTCTCGGCCCCTGCATGTTTGCAATTTTTATGGGTATCACAAGAGTTTTTTATGCTGCATTCAGCGAGAAAATCAATATATTTAAATTCATTACAGGCAGCTGTGTGCTGAACATTATCGGCTATATCATTGCGGCACTTTCACCGAATGCAATAGTTTCGCTTGCAGGCTGCGCTCTCTGCGGTCTGACTTCAGGAATTCTCTGGCCCGGTGTTTTCTGCCTTGCCGCTGAAAAAGTTCCTTCCGGAGGCACGGCAATGTTTGCTTTTCTTGCACTTGCAGGCGACCTCGGCTGCTCCGCAGGTCCGACACTCGTCGGTACGGTTGCAGGCATATTCGGCGAAAACCTGAAAGCAGGCTTCCTTTCGGCAATCTTTTTCCCGATTCTTCTTATAATCGGAATATTTCTTCTTGCAAAAACCGCAAAAGAAACAAAAACAGTTAACTGACAAAGAGGTGATCACATGAGCAAAAACAGCTCATTAAGATATGCTCTTAAAGAAACGGATTTTTTCCTTTATATTGTTTGCATCCTCATATCGGCTTTCGGTGCGCTCATGGTTTACAGCGCAACAAGAAACGATGCTATTAATGCAGGCACTCTGCTCAGCCGAGAATGCCTGATAATGGTTATTGCCTCCGGCGTAGGCATAGCGATGTGCTTCTTCATCTCGTTTCTTGATTATGATTCCGTAGTACGCTTGTGGCCGTTTGTGGGGGCGGTTTGCCTTATCCTGATTTTTCTTTTGTTCCCGTTTGGCGAAGGACCCTCTGACAGACCTAATGCACGCTGCTGGCTTCCCATTCTCAAATTTGGTGACACAAAGGTTAATTTTCAGCCCTCTGAGCTTGCAAAAATCGGCTTTATAATCACTTTTACAGCTCACATCGAAGCGGTCAAAGAAAACATTAACAGCTTAAAAAACATTATTCTTCTGACTCTGCATGCCCTTGTTCCCATCGGTCTCATTATCATCACCGATGACCTTGGCTCGGCAATTGTTTTTGCTTTCATTTTTGTTGGCATGATGTTTGTTGCAGGCGTTAAAATGCGGTATTTTGCAGTTGCCGCCGGCATGATTATAGCCTTTGTTCCTCTTTTATGGACAAAGTTTCTTTCAACATTCCACAGGCAAAGAATTCTTGCTATCTATTATCCCGAAGCATTAAGCGAATACGATTACGAAAAGATAATATATCAGCAGCAGCGCTGCGTTAATGCAATTGGCTCGGGGCAGCTCTGGGGTGACGGTCTTTTCAAAGGCACTTACACCCAATCCCCCAACGGCGTTCCCGTTAACGAAAGCGATATGGTGCTTTCCGTTGTGGGCGAAGAGCTCGGCTTTATCGGCTGCATCGCTCTTTTGCTGATTCTTACGGTTATTGTTATCAGAATAGCGGCTATCGCAAAAAAATCAAGAAACATCACGGGCGCTCTCTTGTGCTACGGCGTTGTGTTCATGATCGGCGCACAAACCATCATCAACATCGGTATGTGCCTCATGCTTCTGCCCAGCATCGGTATCACTCTCCCCTTTATGAGTGCAGGCGGCTCTTCAAACCTCTGCATTTATTTCGGCATCGGACTTGCAATGGCGGTCTACCGCTTTAACCGTGACAGAGCTCCTGTTAACTTCAGGCTTAAAAATATCAGCACCCCGTTTGCAGAAACTTAAAATATGTGAGGTGAATTTATGCATATAGTTACAAGCAACCAGATGTATGCCGCAGAATGCAATGCGGTTGAAAGAGGCATAAGCTTTCCCCAGCTTATGGAAAATGCAGGCACAGCCTGCGCACTGCTTATAAAAAAACATTTTTGCATCAGCAAGCAAAACCCAAAAAAGATTCTGATAATCAGCGGCAAGGGCAAAAACGGAGGCGACGGATTTGTTATTGCCCGAAAGATGTGGGAATTCGGTTGCGAGGTTAAACTTATGCTTGCCTGCGGCGAACCGAAAGACAGAATCTCGCAGGATATGTTTTCACTTGCGGAAAGCACAGGAATCGACATTTTCACCTATAACAACAATCTGACACTCCTTAAGGAACATATAGAAAAAGCAGATATAATTGTCGATGCCGTATTCGGCACAGGCTTCTCGGGCTCACTCAACCAGCCTCTTTCCGCACTCGCCAAGGCGGTCAATTCTTCAGGCGCAAAGACAGTTGCGATTGATGTGCCCAGCGGCGCAAACTGCGATTCGGCAAACGTGGAGGGAACGGTTTTCAAGGCGGATATGACAATTGCGATTTCCGCATATAAACCAATCCACGTTCTTAAGCCCTTCAATTCCTGCTGCGGCAAAACCGTTGTTGCCGATATCGGAATAACCGATGATGATTTCAGAAAGCTTGACAGCGTTGTCTGCTTCACACTCGGTTCAAGAGAAATCAGAAAAATGCTTCCGAAAAGAAAACCCGTTTCAAACAAAGGAACTTATGGCAGAGCTCTTTGCGTTTGCGGCAGCATGAAAATGACAGGTGCTGCAACGCTCGCAACAAACGGTGCGCTCAGAACGGGCGCAGGTCTTGTTACCGCGGCTTTTCCGCAGAGCGCTTATCCCGCAATCGCTCCGAAGCTTACAGAATCTCTGCTTCTGCCCCTTGAAGCAAACTTTGAGGGAACGTTTGCTTTTTCAGCTCTTTCAGGAATTCTCGAAGCTGCTAAAAATTCAACCGCAGTTCTTATCGGCTGCGGAATGGGCTTCAATAAAGACACAACAAGAATTGTTCACAGCGCAATTAAAGAAATAAAAAAGCCGATGATTATTGATGCAGACGGCATAAATGCGCTCAGCACAAATATAGATATACTGAAAGAAATTCAGGCTCCCGTTATTCTGACACCTCACCCCGGTGAAATGAGCAGAATCTGCGGCAAGAGCATTGCCGAGATTATCGCAAACCCGATTGCAACGGCTTATGATTTTTCGCATACATACGGCGTTACGGTTGTTCTCAAGGGCGCTAATACGGTTGTTTGCGGAACAGGCGAAAACGAGGTTTATGTCAACACAAGCGGCAATGCAGGGCTTGCTAAAGGCGGCAGCGGCGATTTGCTTGCAGGCATGGCTGTTTCGCTGCTCGCACAAGGAATGAGCCCATTTGATGCTGCGGTGAGCGCAGTTTATCTGCACGGTCTTGCTGCGGATTGCGTTGCCGAAAAAACATCAATGAGAGGTATGCTTCCGAGCGACATAATTGATTATCTGCCTGAGTTTTTTTCAAAATTTGAATAGCAGGTGATAATTTGAAAAGAGCTTTCTCACTTTTAGCCGTATTTCTGATGATGCTTGCGGCAGGATGTGAAAAGCAAAATGAAAGCGCAACCTCCTCCACCGAAATTCCGAATGCCTTTACAGCAAACGCCGAAATTTCATTCAGGGATATTTACATGACCGCACAAATCACCAAAAGTGCGGAAAATGAGCTTAAAATAAAAATGCTCACTCCTGAAGCTCTTGCTCCGCTTGAAATAAGCTGCAAAAACGGTGCCTGCACCGCAGCCTATGACGGAATCAGCTTTTCGGTTGAAACGAACAGATTTCCGCAAACAGAATTTGCGCTTATCGCCTCTCAGGCGCTTGAATATGCAGATGCAAATGTTGAGCTGAAAAAGAGCGTTTCAGACGGAAAAATCAGCTATCAGGGAAGCACCGACAGCGGAGTTTTTGTTCTCACACAAGATGAAAAAAGCGGAGCACTGCTCGACCTGTCTGTTGAGGGCACTCAGCTCCACATTGTTTTCAAAGACTTCAAAAAAACGTAAAAAAAGCGGTTTGCACGCAATTCAATGTGCAAGCCGCTTTTCATATTTTCAATTTTATTTATAAACTCCTAAACCTTCTCGGGTCAAAAACCTCATTAACCAATGCCTGGATTTTTGAAAGCTGAAAGCTGAACTTATAAAAACGGATAACAACCGAATCGGTAGCAATAACATTGCCTGCGCTGTCGGTAACTGTTGCGGTTACGGTAGCCTTCTGCGCAAACAGGAAGCCCTTGCAGCTGACTTTTCCGTTTGAATCAACTGTTACCTTGGCGTTATCGGAGCTCCATTTAACATTATATCTTCCTGATGCATTTATGCTGCAGGCAAGCGTAACGGCATCCTTTGAATAGCTTCTGTACCATTTTACCTTTTTATTGATTTCGGTTACGCTTTCGCCGCCCGACGTTATGCTCGCGCTGACGGAATCGGCAGATACGGTTATCTCAAACGATGCACTCTTTGTTATATCTCCCTGAGTATAATAAACCGTTACGGTTTTTGTGCCTACAGATGATGTATCAACACTCGAAATATCATATTCCGTGATAACCTGCGATTTTCCGTCACTCATAACAGAGGTTACTTCCATGCCCGAAAGGTCAATTTCCTCGCCGATTGAATAATCAAGCTTTTCAGGGAGCTTTGTAACCGAAACACCGCTCAGATAGCTTTCAACTTCAACAACTGCAAATTCGCTGAAATGGTCGGTTTCGAAAACAACGAAATTACCGTCAAGAGTTGAGGCGAAACGGACAAGAGGATCAACAGGGTCATCGGAAACATGATATACTCTGCATTTCTTCGGGTCTGCACCCTCGGGAACTCTGATTTTAACGGTAACCGTTCCTTCAGGCTGAACCTTTTCAGCATTGAGAAGAAGGTTGATATCATAATAATTGAGGCTCTTTATATGTCCGCCGAACGCAAAATCTATCCTCTCGATTTCAGTTGAATCAAGAACATCAACGGTAAGAACCGTTTCGGGATAAATCTCCTTTGCAGTTGCACTTACAACAATCCCGTTCGGCTCATTGTTAAGAACAACAACCGCATATGCGAGAGAGGAAATTGCAGAATTGATTCGCTCGGCAAAGCCGTCAACAATATTCTGCTGCGTTATATTGAGAGTATAGTCAACATTCGATATGCTCTGGTCAAGCACCGCAAGGGTTGCATGCGAATAGAGAATACGGTCAAGCTTTTCGCTCTCTGCTATCGCTTGCTCAACCTTTTTGTAATCCGCAGGGAGGTATTCAAGGCTCAAAACAGCTTCATTTATCTTATAAGACAATTCATCTGCTTGAGTCTGATTTAAAATACTGAACTCCCCATTTGCTTTTTCAAGCAAATCATCAAGCTTTTGCAAACTATCCTGTGTATAGTATGAACGGTTGACACTTTCCGCCTTATTGATTGCAGCCTCAAGCTTAGAACGGTCTGCAGGCAAAGGTTCAAGATTTTCAAACGCTAAAGACAAATCGGCCTCCCATTCGGCAACCTGTTCTTCCGTATAGTAAATCGTTACAAGATTAATCTCATTGAACGCAAAATCAAGATTTGCAAGAGACTCCTCCGTATAAAGAGATCTATCAATTGATTGATATTCTTCAATCAACAAATCAAGAACCGATGTGTCCGGATCATCATATATTACGCAAGGAATCTGGGTGTGTTCTGCGTAGCTCTGGGCGGTTGAATTCTCATAACAATAAAACTTTGTATCAACCGTTCTGCCGTAAAATGCATCGCTTGCAATATAATTGGTAGTTTCGGGAATTACATATTCATCGATCCCCGTACAATTTGCAAAAGCTCTTGTTTTAATGATTTCAACACTTTTAGGAATATAAAACAAACCCGGATCTCCTATCCAGCTTGAAGCAAAAGTATACGGTTCAATTGTTTTAATACCATAAGGAAGATTAATGCTTAAAATACAGCTATTATAAAAAGCAAAAGCTCCGATTTCTGTTATAGAATCAGGCAAAACAACCTTTCTGAATTTGGACGAACTGGCACTAACCGAACTGAACGCACTTATTTCAATTCTCGTTACTGTTTCGGGAACATAATATTCATTAAGAGTAAAACAGGAAGGGGCAACAATCAGAACGGTTTTATCTTTGTTAAAAAGAACGCCTGCTTCATCAACACTGAAATACAAGTTTTCATCATCAACACTGTATTTATTAACATGACTTTCTTCAAAAACGCATTCTCCGATTCTTGTAAATCCGGCAGGAAAATCAATTACAACCTCATCATCAATAACACACCAGTATTCATAGAACGCACCATCGTCAATGAATTCAAGACTATCAGGAAACTGAAGATTTGAATTGTACATAATAACAGATGAGCAAAAAGCACCTTCGCATATCTCTTTAAGCACGCTTCCGCTCTCAAAAGTCAAGTCACTCACATAAGACACATATGCATAAGCATAATCGTCAATATACTTGACACTTGCAGGTATCACATAATCTTTCATCTGGTATTTAAAATTATAAAAAGCATATTCTGCAACCGAAACCGTTCCGGCTTTTATCTTTGTATCAGTATAATAATTTGCATTTTTAACATTATAAAGAACGTTGCCCGCATAAACAATGCCGTCAAGCTGATTATCATACCATGCAGTTCCTTTAAAGGCATCTTTTCCGATTCTTTCAACGCTGTCCGGAATTGTTATATTTTCCAAAACATTTTGATCAACAAACGCTTCTCTGTTGATTGCGTATGTTCCATCTTTAATCTCTATGTTTTTGGGAGTAGTACCTTTATATGTAAACAGCATTTTACCTATATAAACCAACCCATTGGGAAGATTTTTGTACCATGTTGTTTCTTTTAAGTTGGTGCCTAACGCAAAACTCCGAAGTTTGCTATTTTGTGAAAACTCAATCTCAACAACGTTGCCGACCGCTATGATTTCGTCTTCATCTTTAAGTGCACCGTATTCTATTTTTTCAACACTCGCGGAAACATACAGTTTTTTTATTGCGCAAGCATCAAAAGCGTTTTCCGCAATATTTGTTATTCCATCTTCAATAACAACATATCTGAAATATTCTCTGTAAGGAACCCACGGCCCGTAATTCTGCACAAGGTCAAAAATCATTTTGCCTTTACCACTTATTGTAAGCGTTTCTGTATCAGCGTTGATATTCCAGACGATATTATCGCCACATTTTCCGTGTATCACATTTGAATCGGTTTCAGCATAAGCCAATTGCTCGCTTGCACATGCAAAAGCTCCGATTATCATAGTAATAACAAGCAAAAAAGAAACCAGTCTTTTCATATCGCACCTCATATCAATTCAAAATCAATGGAATTTTCAACAGCGTAATCATGAGCCGCAGAGCCTTCGGAGCATTTAATCGTTAAACTATCGCAACCACCGAAAACGTTGATTCCGATCTCGGTAACGCTGTCGGGAATTGTTACGCTTGTAAGTGAAGAGCAACCGTCAAACGCATCGTCGCCGATAACAGTCACGCCCGAGGGAATAGTCATGCTCGAAAGATTTGTGCATCCGCAAAATGCACCCGAACCGATACTTACGAGCGACGAGGGTAAATTAACTCTGCCAAGCTTTGAACAGTCCGCAAAAGCACGCGTTCCGATTTTGGTTACTGTTGAAGGCAGGGTCACCGCAGTAATTTTGGCATTGCCGCTGAAAGCCTCTGTACCGATTGCCGTAACCGTTGAAGAATCTATAACAGACGGTATGCTTATGCTTCCGCCGTTACCGCTGTACTCGCTCAGCACTCCGCCCGAAACAGCATACACATCATCCGCGCTCGTTGTGGGAGCAGCGGTTGTTGGTTTAGTTGTTACGAGTCTTGTTGTTACGGGTCTTGTTGTTGTCTGCTTTTCGGTGGTGGGTTGAGTTGTTGTTTGTCTGAATGTTGTTGGAGCTTTAGTTGTTACCATCTTGGTCGTTGTAGCTCCTGCTTTGGTAGTAACAGGCTTTGTTGCATCACTTGTCACTGTTAAAGCTTCGTTTGTAATTTTTGTTTCAGAAACAGAACCCTCCGATTCGGCAAATGTTGTTTCCTCAAAACCCATTGCAAAAATCAAAGCATCTGTTGAATACGGATGAGTTGTACTTTCTTCATGAATTTCCGAAGAAGACTCTGCGATATATCTGGTAGTATTTTCCATTATCGTTTTTGCAGCAACAACCGATCCGCCTGTTGCAACAACCGCCGCCAGAGAAACCGCAACAACCTTTGCCGCAACTGCCGAACCCGCAGCAGCGCCGGTTACAGAGCCAACTCCGGTACCGAGAGCAGTTGCTCCGACCTCGGCTGCAGCTGAACCTGCCGTTGCCGCAGCAGTAGCAGCAGCTATCCCCTCACCCGCCGCAATTCCGGCAATAATGCTTTCCTGAACGGCAAGAGGAACAACAACCGTTTCTGCTTGACTTTTCAGGAACGCAAGGATAATCGGCATTGCGGAAATTCCGAACAGAGAATCATCTTTCTTTTTAATTCTGTTTATTTTCTTTTCGATTTCATTTCGTGCACTGTGAAGACGGCTTTTTACCGTTCCTTCGGGAACACCGAGTTCGGTTGCAATTTCGGGTATTGTAAGCTGTTCATAATAATGCAAAACAACACATATTCTTTTTTCCGGCGAAAGACCGTCAACAATGTTCTTAACAGCATCCCTGACAGCTCCCTGTTCAAGAATCTGCGCCGAAATCTCATCATAGCTTTGAACCGGTTCTTTGCTTTCTTCGTTCGAAAGTAAAAGAAACAAATCAGCCGCTTTAGTCTTTTTTGAAATATGTTTCTGGCACTCATGCCTTACAATAACATGAAGCCAGCTCAGAAAACTTTCGGGCGATTTCAGAGCTTTTATATTTTGAGCTACATACATATAGCTTATTTGCAGAACATCTTCAATATCCTCTGCGTTTTTCAGCATAACGGATGCAAATGAATAGGCTGCTTTGAAGCTTTTCTTATAGACTTCATCAAAAGCACCCTCTTTATCAGCCTGCAAATCAATAACCGATTGTGTTAAATTGTTATTTTCAACATTATTCATCATAATTCCTCATAAATTTTATGAACTAATGATATCACATTCATATTATTCAGTTCAACTTTTTGAAAAAAATTTTTTAAAAAAATTTTTAAAAAGAATGAACCGTTTTTCAGTTTTGAGTATCTTATAAAGGCTTGAGATATGCAGCAGTATTCCTGTTTTTTTAGGGTTAATGTTTCAAATCAGAACAAAATTCCTTCATTTTTTAATTTCAAAAAAGTTTTTATAATTTTTTTAAAATTAGGCTTGACATTTCGATATTCTGTGATATAATAGCATTCGCTGGGTCAGACAAGACCTAACAAACAACCAAATATCCGGGTGTGGCGCAGTTGGTAGCGCGCTTGACTGGGGGTCAAGAGGCCGTGAGTTCAAGTCTCGCCACTCGGACCAAAGGACGAAAATCCGAACTATCTCTTTAAAATAGGAGATGCGTTCGGGTTTTTTCTTTTATACAGTCTTATAGAATAGGAAAACGGGGATGATAATTCATCCCCTCCAACTGATAATTTATTGATTATGCAGTTTCTTTTTCCTTTTCGGATTTCCACTTTTCAAAGGCCCCTCTGCCTTCTTCCGTGTTGTAGAATTTTTCGATT
>JAZNPG010000071.1:0-8622 GCA_045589555.1 Acutalibacteraceae bacterium | reverse complement strand
ATTTCCGTACAGACTTTTTGCCGGAACATATAATTCATACGCATTGTGTAATTACCCTTGGGGAATGCGTTGAGATATTTTGAGATTGTCTGACGGCTGACACCGAAGCTTTCTGCAATCTCCTGAGTTGTTATCCCCTGTTGCTGCATTTCAATTATTCTCTGAATGTCGGTATCTGTCAAAGCTTTCTTCCGACCTATTTTTTGCTTGCCTGCAATTTTGCGAAGCTCTGCAACATTGTCTGTTCCAAAAAGTTCAATGCAAAGCTTGCGGTAATCCGTTGCCATAATCTCACCTCACAATATAGTGTAAACAATCATTTCTTTACACTTATTATATTATGAAGCAAACAAATTGTCAATATACAAATTTGTCAGATCTTTTGCGAGTAAGATAATAAGCAAGATAATAAGTAAGAACTTCTGAATAAATCAAGAGCTATACAGCTAATCAAATCAGCTGATATAGCTCTTGATGTTATTATCTCATATCCGATAACGGTGTGTAATCTGTACTGTTTCGCAGATATTCTTCCATCTTACCGCTGAGCAGTAATCTTACATAACTCATCGGCTCATTATAGATGAGATAATCAAGTTCTGATGTTTCGTACATATTGTTTGCATATTCGTTTTCAACGGCGATGCAGTCGATTGACACCATTGAGCCGTCGGTTAACTTCACTTCTACGCAGGCAGTGTCGATGTTGAATTCACAGGTTTTGATTCGATTTGTCATTGATAATTCCTCCCTTAATAAATTGTCAAATCCGTTGATATATAAGGCTTACACCGCAAGAGCCACTTCGTATGTAATCTCTTTGCTGTGTCCGTCAAGCCAACGGTATTCTCGTGTGAATTTCATAGTTCGTACGGGACATTTATTCTTGACCATCTGACCGCCGACTGAACCTGCCTCCTTAGAAGTGAGGTCGCCGTTATAACCCTGCTTAAGGTTAACGCCAACTTCTCTTGCAGCTTCCATCTTGAACTGATCAAGAGCAGCTCTTGCCTGAGGAACAACTGAATTATTCTTTGACATTTCGTTTACACCCCTTTGCAAATTAATTGCGTTTGCCTTATTATTGTTGCAATCATTCAGGGGTTTATTAATGTTAATTTTTTGATTATTTTGAAAGTTTTGATCTATATATATCCTGCATTACAGCAGAAATATCAGACCCATAATGCGGAGATGGTGTTCGAGCAACCATAATGGATATAACAGCTGCCGTCGGTATATCCGCTGAAAAACGCTCTTCCAAATCACAACATATTTTTTTAAAAATTCATGCTATAATACCTAAAAATAAATACGGCTATGAACGACACACGTTGCACCTTTGAGTGCGTAAATCTGATTACGGTACACAGATTTACAGGTGTGTCTTTTTTTATGCCCAAAAGGAGTTTTTATTATGCCAAGAAATCAATTTCAAAGAATGGTGTTCGCATTTATTACTGTTGTAATCACCGTTCACGCTTACGTATTTTACAGCCTTTATGTTATTCATGGCAATATGTTTATGCAGATTAAGGGAGAATCCGGTGTGCTTGCCGCTATCAACAAAATGGGCGGTGTTCCCGTTTTCGGAAAAACCGTTCCGATCTGGGCGGTTGTACTTATCGAGTTTGTACTTGCCTACGCTCTCGAAAATCTTTTGGGTTCTCCCCTTTCGTTCAAACTTGCCAGCAAGAATTTTGACCCCCGTACCACTCATCCCGTGCTTTTTGAATCTGCAATCATCTGCGCAACGGTAGGTATTATGTGTCCCGTCATGAGTTTCATCGCCGCTTTTCTTTATTCAGCCTTTGGTAAGAACCATATTCAAAACTCTTTTTGCAAAGGATATCAAAAGCCGCAAAAATCACGAAGAAAAAGAGAAAATAACCAATTGATTTTCAAATAACAGTTCACAGACAAAAGGAGCTGCCTCACTTCATTCATGAGACAGCCCTTTGTGGTTGTTTTCACAAAAGCCAAGCACAATAAACTTCATATAAAATATGAAAAGTAACTATTGAAAAAAGCAAACCAAGTGCTATAATAACCTTAAAACCATAAATAAGTCGGTGATTATATGATTGCAAATATTATCGGCGCTGTTATTGCGGCGGCGGTCGGCCTTTTGATAGCCTTTGCAAACTATATTTTTTCAAAAAAAGTGCTTTTAAAATCTCCCGAAAAATACTCGGGTTCATTTGTTATCCGTCAGATTCTGCAGGTGGCTTATCTTGTTCTTGTGTATTTCATCGGTTCAAAAACACAGATTGCTGACCTTGCATATCTTCTTGTTGGTGCGGTAGCAGGAATGACGGTGCCTATGTTTTTCTTCACAAAGAAACTTTTATTGCTTAATGACACGATAAAAACAAAGAAAACAGAAAGGGAGGATAAGACCGATGGGTGAAAAATCAGAGGTTATTATCAGTCTTTTCGGGATTCTTGATGTAACCGGCGAGGTTATCACAATGTGGATAATGCTTTTGGTTATCGCACTGCTTTCGCTGATTGTGAAAAAGAATCTCAAAGAAAGGCCCGGAAAATTTCAGAACATAATTGAAACCGGTATTGAATATCTTGACAATTTCTTTTCTGATATTCTCGGCAAAAAGAAATCAAGAAAATATTTTACTTTTCTTGCATCTCTCTTTATTTTTATTATTTTCTCGAACTACTCGGGATTGATTCCCGGAGTGGGTCTGACAGATTATGTAAAAGCCCCGACGGCATCGCTTTCAGTTACGGCGGCGCTCGGTGTTGTTACATTCCTGTTTTTACAGATTTCAGGTATAAGACACAACGCAAAGCATTATTTTAAACATTTTGTTAAACCGATGTTCTTTATGTTGCCGCTTCTTGTGCTTGATGAAATAATCAAGCCGGCATCTCTTGCGCTGAGACTTTACGGCAACATTTTCGGCGAAGAAACTGTTACAGAGGAACTTTACCATATCTTCCCCATTGGTGCTCCGGTGGTAATGATGGTGCTTTCTCTGCTCTTCTGCGCTTTGCAGGCAATGGTATTCACAATGCTCGTTTCAATTTATCTTGACGAGGTTACAGAATAAAATTTTTATATTTAAGGAGTAATTAATATGACTAATTCATCAATCATCGCAATCGCAGCGGCAATCGCAATCGCAATCAGCACACTCGGCCCCTCAATCGGTCAGGGTATAACAGCAAAAGCAGCAATGGAGAGCATTGCCCGTCAGCCTGACGCCGCAAAGGATATCCGTTCAACACTCATCATTTCTCTTGCACTTATGGAAGCGCTCACAATTTACGGACTTCTTATCGCATTTATGCTTATTTCAAAAATCTGAGGAGTAAATTATGAATATTCAGCCATCCGTTATGGTCTGGACTGTAATTTGTTTTTTGATTCTTACGGTAATACTCAAGAACCTGCTTTTCACTCCGCTTCTTAAAATAATGGACAGCCGCCGCGAAAAAATACAGGCTGCCTCAAAAAAGAAAGAAGATATTGAAAAGTGTATTCTTGAGCATAAAAATCAGGCAGAAAAAGAAAAAATTCTGGCGGAAGAAAAATCCAGAAAAGAAACAAAACAAAAACTTGAGCAATTACAACTTCAGAGCAAAAAAGAAATCGAAACCGCACAAAGACAATGCATTGCCGATGTTCAGAAATACAGAGAAGGCATTACTGACGAACACGACAAAATCGTTTATTCCGTTGCTCCAAAAATGGAGACAGCGGCGGCTTTGTTTGCGAAAAATATTATCTCGCATAGGATATGATGTGTTATGCAAATACAATATGTAATAATTAATTTTATTATTCTTTTTGTTATTCTTGTTCTTGCAGGCAGAAAAACCGTAAAGCGCATATTCGGCGGCCGACTTGAAAAGATTAACAAGGAACTTGATGAAGCAGAAGAAATCGAAAGGCTTGAAATGCCCGTTTTCGAATCAGTTTCCGAAGAATCTTCCGAAGATGTTCTCGACGAAGAAATTCTGAAGATAAAAACACAAACGAAAGAAAAAATTGCTTCAATAAATGCTTTCGGTGAAAGAGAATACAGCGAAATCCACCGTCAGATGATCGAGGATGCGCGAAAAGAACTCTTCTCCGTTATGAAAGAAAATGTAATCAAACTTTTCTCCTATGAAAAATATGCAAATGAAATCAAATCCCTCGACAGTCAGGTAATCGATACCATACTTTCGGAAATTTGCCTCACCCCCGGCGACATGGCTTATCTCAAGCACCATGACGTTCTTTATGTTACCCTCACATCAGCATTCCCCCTTGAAAAAGAGATTGTTGAAAAGGTTGATAAGGCAACAAAGGAACTTCTTGAAAGCGTGGGAGGTAAAACGTCTCTTTGGGTGCTTGAAGATTCCTCTCTTATAGGCGGTCTTAAACTTCGTATAGGCGATACCGTTTATGACGGTACGGTAAGTGAAGAACTTTATCACTTTGAAAAAAATATGAACCATGAGCCGATTATGGATGACGATACCGTAGGACTTCTCATCCAGGAATTCACGCAGAAAGCCGAAGAATTCAGACCGCAGATTCATAAATATCAGTTGGGCCGTGTTATGACGGTTTCGGACGGCATTTGCTGGATGGACGGTCTTGCCGATATTATGTACGGCGAGGTTGTTGAATTTGAATGCGGTGAAACGGGAATGGTTCTCGATATTCAGCAGAACAGAATCGGCTGTGTTATTTTCGGCGAATTTTCCAATATCGAATCGGGCAGCCGTGTAAGGAGAGTCGGCACAATAGCATCCGTTCCCGTCGGCAAATGCCTTCTGGGCAGAGTTGTTGATGCTCTCGGCAATCCCATTGATGCAATGGGCTATCTTCATTATAAAAGCACAAGACCCATTGAATATAAAGCGCCCTCAATCCTTGACCGTTCTCCCGTTAACTCACCCTTGCATACCGGTATAAAGGCGATTGATGCTCTTGTTCCTATCGGTAAGGGACAGAGAGAACTCATCATCGGCGACAGACAGACGGGTAAAACCGCCATTGCCGTTGATACAATTATCAACCAGAAGGGCAAAAACACAATCTGCATTTACGTTGCAATCGGTCAGAAGGAAACTCTCGTTGCTGAAATCAAAGAAAAACTTCAGTCAAAGGGAGCGATGGAATATACAACCATTATTGCAGTGCCTGCTTCTTCCTCGGCAGCGCTTCAGTACATTGCACCTTTTTCGGGTTCGGCAATGGCTGAACACTTTATGTATGAAGGAAAAGATGTACTCATAGTCTATGACGACCTTTCAAAGCACGCCGTTGCTTACCGCGAACTTTCGCTTCTGCTTCACCGTCCGTCAGGCCGTGAGGCATATCCCGGCGATATATTCTATCTTCATTCAAGACTTCTCGAGAGAGCGGCTCATCTTTCCGATGAACTCGGCGGCGGTTCAATCACCGCTCTTCCCATAGTTGAGACCCTTGCAGGTGATATATCCGCATATATTCCCACTAATGTTATTTCAATCACCGACGGACAGATTTTCCTTGATGCAGAACTTTTCAATGAAGGTCAGAGACCTGCCGTAAATGTCGGCCTTTCGGTTTCCCGAGTCGGCGGTGCAGCGCAGAAACCCGTTATGAAAAAGATTTCCGCAAGTCTTCGCACAAGACTTGCTCAGTACAGAGAACTTGCCGAATTCATGCAGTTCGGTACTGATATTGACGACGCAACAAAAGCAACCCTCGATTCGGGCAAACGCCTCACAGAGGCTCTCAAGCAAGGAAGATATGCCCCTGTTGCGGATGAACTGCAAGCCGTTCTTATCTATGCCGTCAGCGAAGGATACACAAAGAATATTGCCGTTGAAGATATGGAAAGATTTGAAAAAGAACTTTTCCGCTTCTTTGAGAGCGAAAAGGAATCTGTTCTTTTTAAAATCAAGAACTCAAAAAAATTGGATGATACCCTCAGACAAGAACTTGATAAAGTTATTGCTGAATTCACCGAGAGGTTCTGATTATGCCCACGATACAAAATCTTAAAAAGAAACTGCAGGTAATTCTTTCAACACAAAAACTTACCCAGGCAATGAAAACGGCTTCTACGGTCAAATATTCAAAACTTTCCGCTCTCTATTCGGATTTTGAAAAATACGAAGAGCAATGCAACCGTATGTACCGTAATTACCGCAAGGATTTCAACTCTGTTTTTTCGGTTAAAAATCCCGACGCGCCGATTTTATACATTGTTATGACTTCAAACAAAGAAATGTGCGGAAGTTTCAATACAGAACTCATCTCGTTTTTTGAGAATATTTTTCGCAAACAAGAAACCGAGCCCGTTATTCTTTGCTGCGGTAAAAAAGGTAAGGACTATCTTGACAGCAAAAAAATTCCTTACAGCAAATCATATATTTTTTCCGATATACCGTCATATCAGGATGCGTGCGGACTTTTTGACAATATCAGGAAACTGATGGAAAACGGAAAAATATCTTCAGTGAAAATCATATATTCTCAATATCAGAACATGATGAAGCAAAGCCCCGTATGCGAGGATTTGTTTACACCTGATAAAGAATCGGCAGAATGCGAAGAGCCTTTGTTTGTTCCCGATAAGCAAACTGTTATAAGCCAAACTGCCGAAAAAATCCTGATTTCAATTCTTTATAAAAAAATACTTGAAACCGCACTCGGTGCTCAGGCAGCAACGCTGACAACAATGCGCAGTGCATACGATACCGCGTGCGAATACAGCGCTCAACTTGAAACGGAAATAAACCGCAAGCGTCAGAGTCAGGTTACCGCCGATGTTCTTGAAGTTTCGGCAGATTATTCAAAGGAAGGGGAAGTGTAATTTATGGCAAAAGGTTCTGTGGGAATGGTGCAGAGAATAACAGGTCCCGTTGTCGATATTCTTTTCGATATAAATGAAATTCCCGATATTTTTAACGAAGTTAACGTTCAGGTAAACGACGAATTATATACCCTTGAAGTTTCGCAGCATCTCGGAAACGGTGAGGTAAGATGCATATCAATGAACCCCACCGACGGTATGTCAAGAGGCATGAAAGCAACCGACACGGGAGAACCCATCAAAACCAGTGTCGGCGTTGAAACTCTCGGAAGAATGGTCAATGTTACGGGAAAACCTATTGACCGCGGCGAGCCGATAAAAACAGATGAACAGTGGCCGATTCATCATCCCGCTCCGTCTTTTGCAGAGATTGTTTCGTCCAACGATATTTTCGAAACCGGCATAAAGGTTATCGACCTCATGACCCCCTATATAAAAGGCGGAAAAATCGGTCTTTTCGGCGGTGCCGGTGTCGGAAAAACAGTTCTCATCATGGAACTTATCCGTAACGTTGCTTTTGAACACGACGGCTACTCTGTTTTTGCAGGTGTCGGTGAGCGTTCAAGAGAGGGCAATGATCTTTGGAACGAAATGAATCAGTCGGGAGTTATTGATAAAACAGCCCTCGTTTTCGGTCAGATGAACGAAACTGCCGGTGCAAGACTCCGTGTTCCCCTTGTGGGACTTACAATGGCTGAATATTTCCGCGAAAAATCACACAAAGATGTTCTTCTTTTTATTGATAATATTTTCCGTTTCACTCAGGCAGGCAGTGAGGTTTCGGCGCTTCTGGGCAGAATGCCGTCAGCCGTCGGTTACCAGCCTACCCTCGCCTCTGAAATGGGCAAATTGCAGGAAAGAATTGTTTCAACTGGAAACGGTTCAATAACATCCGTTCAGGCTGTTTATGTGCCTGCCGATGACCTTACAGACCCTGCTCCCGCAACAACATTCTCGCATCTTGATGCAACCACCGTTCTCTCAAGAAAAATTGTTGAACTCGGTATCTATCCTGCAGTTGACCCTCTTGAATCATCATCAAGAGCGCTTTCTCCCGATTTTGTCGGTGAAAGGCACTATAAAGTTGCAAAAGAAACTCAACGAGTGTTGCAGAAATACGCGGAACTTCAGGATATAATCGCAATTCTCGGTATGGAGGAACTTTCGGCAGAAGATAAACAAACAGTAAAAAGAGCCAGAAGAATTCAACGCTTTATGAGTCAGCCGTTCCATGTTGCGGAAGGTTTTACGGGTCAGGCAGGTATATATGTACCGCTTGAAAAAACTGTTGACAGCGTTGAAAGCATTCTTTCAGGTGAACTCGATATGATTCCCGAGCAGTATTTCCTTATGTCAGGAACAGCCGATGACGTATATTCCGCTTATAAAAAGGAAAACGGGTGACGGATATGAAAGATGTTCTTACCGTTAAAATTTTCACCGTCGGGCATCGGAACCCCGATATGGAATGCGACAGCGTACGTTTACCGATTTCAGATAATGTGAAAGGTGAATTTTCAGGCTCTTACGGAATAAGAAAAGGTCACGCAAATGCAGTGTTTTCTCTTAAAGCAGGAAAAATAAAATTAACTTCGAACGAAAAAACTGTTTTTGAAGCAGATATTTCCGACGGTTTTGCAACGGTTGAAAACAATGAGGTGTGCATAACCGTCAGCGATGTGAAAGAATAATCAAATATTATAAATCAAAACCCCCGGATGAGCCGGGGGTTGTCTTTTGCTTAAGCATTAAAGCAAAAGCTACCTTTGTGAATCAAAGGCAGCTTTAAAGCACATTATAT
>JAZNPG010000070.1:0-3160 GCA_045589555.1 Acutalibacteraceae bacterium | reverse complement strand
GAACCGACGAAGTTGCAAGGGTTATAACCGTACCGATTGTTGCAACAGCAGAGAACATACCGTCAATTCTTTCGCCTGTGATATACTGCTGATAGTCACGGATATCCGCCTGAATTGCAGGGTTAAGAATGTGCATGAATGAACCCATAAGTGCATTGAACCACAGACAACCCATAACAAGCCAAATTGTTGTTTTCGGATTTATCTCATTGATAAACGGAAGCATTGCCAGAATGAAAACAATGTTGAAAAAGTTTGTAATTACAAGAACAGCTTTTTTGCCCCATCTCTTAACAGCAAAGGGCGCAAGAATCATACCCCAGAGAGAGGCATTACCGTAAATAGTTACAACTATACCGTATACATCTCCCGAGCAGGCTCCGCCGTAGTTATAAAGCCATGCAAGCACATTTGAATATGCGCTTTCAAGGAATCCAATCCACGAAGCAAGAGAAATAATCCAGAAATATTTGTTCTTTGCAACCGCTTTGAGAGCATCGGTAAACTTAATCTGAACAACATGTGTGCGTGCCTGAACAATCTTCTCTTCTGTGTGCTTATAAACTACAATGCACAGAAGAAGTCCGAGAACCGTAAGAATGGGATATAAGAAGCGGTAAACACGGATATCGGTTGCATTTGTATGGAAAATATGCTCTGCAATAATAGGAGTAAAAAGGTTAACCAGTGTGGGTGCAAGAGAATAAACGATACTCTTTACAGAAGCAACATCTGTTCTTTCCTGGGTGTGGGGTGAAAGAACATGGATAAGGTTTTCATAGGCATCATAGAAGAAATAATAGAAGAAATGCAAAAACAGATTAAGAACCATTATAATCGCACATTTTGCAACGTAATCTATATCTCTGCCGAAAAGCATACCTTCGCCAAGCCAGTCGCCAAGCTTGTTATATGGGAACCAGACCATTATGTTACATATAATTGCCGACGGTATCGCCATTGTAACTATGTAGGGTCTGTACTTACCGGCTTTGTTGCGGGTGTTATCAATGATGTTTGCTCTTATGCCTGTAAGAGGAATGTTGGCAAGAACGGCGATAACATACATAATGTACATATCCTTGGGTCCAACGCCGAGCCCGCTTGAAAGCAGAGTGTTGTTTGTCGAGAGAAGGCAAGCGGTGCCGAGAGTGATAATCATATAAGCGCCGATGCCGCCGCCTGAATAAGCAGCTATCTCCTTAAAAGGCATATATCTGCCTAAAGGCGGAGTTTTCCAGTAGGTGCGTACTTTAGATACACCTTCCTTGACAAGTGATACGGGGTTCATTTCTTTCCTCCCATCAATTTTTATGTGGCTTCAAAAAGCCATGCATTATTAATATTCAGTATAACAAAAGACATAAAAAAAAGCAACACAGTTATTGGTTTTTGTTAATAATTATTCGGATATATTCAGGATATATATTCTTTTATCTTGACTGTAAGATTTTGATTTGATATTATTAACATGTATATATCAATTACAAGTGAATAATTAATAATGAAAGATGAAAGGTTTCGGACGTTGCCCACACCCGATTTTAAACTAACCGGGCATAAGCAAAGTTTATCCATAACTGTTCACCATTCATTATTCATCCTTCACTAATCTGTATCGGAGCGTGATAATTATGGATAAAATCAAGCAGGCAATTTTAAACGCCGAAACTGCCCTCGGCATTGAATTCGGCTCAACAAGAATCAAGGCTGTACTTATCGACGAGGCAAATGAGCCTCTTGCGTCAGGCAGCTTCGATTGGGAAAACAGCTATGAAAACGGCATCTGGACTTACCCCATCGAAAAGGTATGGGAAGGCTTGCAATGCGCTTTTGCATCTCTTAAAAAGAACGTTGCCGAAAAATACGGCGTAAAGCTTGAAACCGTTGGCTCAATGGGTATCAGCGGCATGATGCACGGCTATCTTCCTTTTGATAAAAACGGCAATCTGCTTGCTGCTTTCAGAACATGGAGAAATACAATCACAGCTGAATCGGCTGAAAAGCTGACCGCACTTTTTGATTTTAACATTCCTCAGCGCTGGAGCATTGCTCACCTTTATCAGGCAATTCTGAATGGTGAAGAGCATGTTAAGGATATCGATTACATAGCAACTCTTGCAGCCTATGTTCACAAAATGCTTACAGGCGAAAGAGTTATCGGCGTAGGTGAGGCTTCGGGTATGTTCCCGATTGACAGCCTCACAAATGATTACGATGCAAAAATGCTTGCACAGTTTGACGAAAAGGTTGCCGACAAGGGCTTCGGCTGGAAAATAAAGGATATTCTTCCCAAGGTTCTCGTTGCAGGTGAAAGCGGCGGCGTTCTGACAGAAGAAGGTGCAAAGCTCCTTGACCCCAGCGGCGAATTCAAAGCAGGTATTCCGATGTGTCCGCCCGAGGGCGATGCAGGTACAGGCATGGTTGCTACAAATTCCGTTGCAGAAAGAACAGGCAATGTTTCTGCAGGCACATCAATTTTCCTTATGGTTGTTCTTGAAAAAGCTCTCGCAAAGCTTTATCCCGAAATCGATATGGTAACAACCCCCTCAGGCAAGCCTGTTGCCATGGTACACTGCAACAACTGCTCGGGCGAAATCGATGCATGGGCAGGCATTTTCACATCCATGTGCAAATCTATGGGCATCGATGTAAACTATTACAAGGTTCTTGATGCAATGTTCGCTTCAGCTCTTGAGGGCGATAAGGATTGCGGCGGAATCGTTGCATATAACTACCTTTCAGGCGAAGTTATCACGGGTCTTGACAGCGGCAAGCCCATGCTTTTCAGAGGCCCCGAAAGCAAATTCAGCTTTGAAAACTTCAGCAGAGCACAGCTTTGCTCCGCAGCAGCAACATTGAGCATCGGCATGGAAATTCTTGCAGATGAGCAGGTTAAGGTTGACAGAATTCTCGGTCACGGCGGTTACTTCAAGGCTCCCCTTGCTGGTCAGACAATCATGGCGGCTGCTCTCAACGCTCCTGTTTCGGTTATGAAAACCGCAGGCGAAGGCGGCCCTTACGGAATGGCGCTCTTAGCATCTTATATGTTGCAGAAAACAGAGGGTGAATCTCTGGAGAGTTATCTGGACACAAAAGTGTTTGCAAACGCTGAGATTACCACCTGCATGGCTCACGAAAACGAGATGAATGGATTTAC
>JAZNPG010000069.1:0-16436 GCA_045589555.1 Acutalibacteraceae bacterium | reverse complement strand
AGCTGAATGGCGTTTTCTTCGCTTGAAGGTGTATAAAGATACATCGAAAAGCGAAAAAACGTCAAATAAACGAAAATATTAATTCAATCCTCCGTCTTTTGGCTTCGCCAAAATCCACCTCCTTTCAAAAGGAGGCTATCGCAAGGTTACAGATTTATCTTTCGTTTATGCTTCAGCGACTTTATCGACAGTCAAAGGCTTGCACAAGTTTGTGCAAGCCTTTAATTATTGTGATGATCAGATCATGTCTTCAACTGCATTAATTGCTTCATCAATATTATCAAGGTCAACTTTTGTGTGTGCTTCCGCATCATCAACAACTGAGTTGTAATCTTCTTCTGCGTCATGCTTCTTGTTAATCTCTGAAAGAGTAATTGCAATTCTGTCCTCTATTTCAAAATAAACAAGATATCCGCCGTCGATGCCGATGGTTACATCCAATTCGCCTGTGTTTTCCAGGAATTCTTCTTCATCATCTTCTTTTGCTTCCTTGAGCTCTTCGAGATTGTTTTCAAAATCTTCTCTTGCTTCCTCACCCATTTCGGATTCGAAAACGCCTTCAAGCTGCTTGCAGTCAAGAATGTATTCAACCATTGAAATGTAGAGTTCGCCGGGATGAAGAGTGATGTTGTAGTATTTTACGCCGTCCTTGCTGTTTTTATCGGTAACTTCAAAGCCATCGCCGTTGATGCCCTTGGTAACAGCGCCTGTGATGATCTTCTTAACTTCTTTGTATGTAGGAACTTCTTTTACATCAATTTCAAGCTCTTTTGCGATAACATAAACGCCTACTTCGTTATAGATATCCTTGATAACGTCTTCGTTGAGCTTCTTGTTCTTGACAAGGTTTTCAGCCCAATCCATGACCTGCTCGGGAGTAATTTCAACGCCGTATTCCTCTTTAGCCATTTCAACAATTTCTTCTGCCGATAAATCGGAGTTGAAAGTGGAAATGATTTCGTCAAGCTCACTCTGAACAGTTGCGAATGCATCGGGAAGAGAAACTTCAACGCAATTGCCGCCAAAGTTTACAACGAGATTACCGTCATTGCAAACAACTTCAACGCCCGCCATTCCGACATCTGCATAGAAATCGGATGTGAATGTTGTTTTGCCGAAAGCAACATAGCCTTCACCGAGGGTTTCGCCTTCAATTTCAACCTCAAGATTAAAGCTCTCTGCGCTGAAAAGAGTCTTTTCAAGAGCCGATGCGATTTTAATCTGCGGTTTTGAAGCAGTGTAAATTGCCGAGCTGCTGAGTGCAAGAACAATTACAAGAATAACTGCAACAATGGGGATAAGTGCATTTTTGCCGAGATTGAACTTTTTAGGGGCTTTTGCAGCAGGTGCACTCTGCTGATTATAAGCAGGGGCAGCAGGCTGACCGAATTCCGGTGCCTGCGTATAAGCAGGTGCGGGATTCTGTGAAAAAGGTACATCTGCGAATTCCGAGGGTGCGTCGCCGTTATAGGCAGGTGCAGCCTCAACAGGATAGCCGCAGACCTGGCAGAATTTTTTGGTGGGATCAACGGGTGCTCCACAATTTAAGCAGTTCATATTTTTCTCCTTTCTGAATTAACAAACTGTCTTATTTAGCAATAACAGTATACCAACCATTTTTCGCCTTGTCAATTAAGATTTACATAAAACGTAATTTATCTTGTTTTTATGTTTTATCAGTATGAAAAAAGTCACATTAATATGAATTTCGCCCCTTGTTATACTTGACTTAACATATATATCTATGGTATATTTAATTGATTAGAGTTTAAACGGAGGACAGTATGGATTATATCTTCAAAAACTGCAAAGTTTACCGTGACGGCAATTTTGTTGCGGAAGATATAGGTGTTTGCGGCGGAGTGTTTGCTCCTGTTGTTTCCGACGGCAGCGGTATTGTTGTTGACTGCGGCAATAAATATGTTTTACCCGGTTTTGCAGATGTGCATGTGCATTTGCGTGAGCCGGGTTTTATTTATAAAGAAACCGTCCGGAGCGGCTCTCTTGCTGCGGCGGCAGGCGGCTACACAACCGTTTGCTCAATGCCCAATCTTTCGCCTGCGCCCGATTCGCCCGAAACCCTTGCGCCCCAGCTTGATGCAATCAGAAACACCTCCTGCATCAACGTTTTGCCTTACGGCACCATAACAAAAGGGCAGAACGGCTCGGAATTATCCGAGATGGAGGCGCTTGCACCGTTTGTTGCAGGTTTTTCGGATGACGGCAAGGGCGTGCAGAGCGAAGAAATGATGCTTGCCGCAATGGAAAAGGCGAAATCTCTCGGCAAAATCATTGCCGCTCACTGCGAGGATAACAGCCTGCTCAACGGCGGATATATTCATGACGGCGAATATGCCAGAGCACACGGCCACAGAGGCATCTGCTCCGAATCCGAGTGGGGTCCGATAAAGCGTGACCTTGAGCTTGTTGCGAAAACGGGCTGCAAATATCACGTTTGCCATATTTCAACAAAAGAAAGCGTTGAGCTTATCCGTCAGGCAAAGAAAAACGGCATTGACGTAACCTGCGAAACGGGACCTCATTACCTGCTGCTTGACGATTCCGACCTTAAGGAAGAGGGCAGATTCAAAATGAATCCTCCTCTGCGTTCAAAATCAGATAAAGAAGCTCTCATCGAGGGCATCATCGACGGCACAATCGATATGATTGCAACCGACCATGCCCCCCACTCTGCCGAAGAAAAAAGCAGAGGTCTTGAAAAGAGCCTGATGGGCGTTGTCGGTATTGAAACGGCATTCCCCCTGCTCTACACCTATTTCGTTAAAACGGGAATCATCAGCATGGAAAGGCTCGTTGAGCTCATGCACACCGCTCCCTGCAAGCGCTTCGGCTTCGGCGGAGATATCGAAATCGGTGCTCCTGCGGATTTCACGGTTTATGACCTTGACGAAAAATATACAATCGACCCCGAAAACTTTGTTTCCATGGGCAAAAGCACTCCGTTTGAGGGCTTTGAAGTCAGCGGACGCTGCCTTATGACTGTCTGCGGAGGAAAAATCGCATGGAAAAGAGAGAATCCCTGAAAGGAGAAGCAATATGCAGCAAAGCATTTTTACCGTTAAATCAAATATATGCCTTGCAAAGGGCGTTTATGAAATGGTTCTCGGCGGCAACGGCAAAAGCGTAACCGCTCCGGGTCAGTTCATTAACATAAAGCTTGACGGTTTTTATCTTCGCAGACCCATTTCTGTTTGCGACTGGAACGATGAAGAAATAACAATCATCTATAAAGTAGTCGGCAAGGGCACAGAATATATGGCTGCTCTTGAAGCAGGAGCAGAGCTTGATGTGCTCACAGGTCTCGGCAACGGCTACGACACCGAAAAAAGCGGCGACACAGCTCTGCTTATCGGCGGCGGCGCAGGTGTGCCCCCCGTTTACGGTCTTGCAAAAAGACTCATTGCGCAGGGCAAAAAAGTAAAAGTTATCCTCGGCTTCAACACCGCTGACGAGATTTTCTATGAAGAAAAGTTCAAGGAAATCGGCGCAGAAACATATGTAACAACCGTTGACGGCTCGCACGGCATCAAGGGCTTTGTTACAAACGCTTTCGAAGCTGCAGGCGAATATACCCACACATATTCCTGCGGTCCCGAGCCGATGCTCAAGGCGGTTTATAACGCAAGCACAACCTCGGGTCAGTACAGCTTTGAGGAGCGCATGGGCTGCGGCTTTGGTGCATGCATGGGCTGCTCCTGCAAAACAAAATACGGCAATAAACGCATCTGCAAAGACGGTCCCGTTCTTGTAAAGGAGGAGATAATATGGTAAAAACCGCAACCAATCTCTGCGGCATCGAAATGGCAAACCCTGTTATCCCCGCCAGCGGAACCTTCGGCTACGGCTACGAATTCGCAGAGCTTTATGATATCAACTGCCTCGGAACCTTTTCGTTCAAGGGCACAACAAAAGACCCACGATTCGGCAACCCCACTCCGAGAATTGCGGAATGCCCCGCAGGAATGATAAATGCGGTAGGTCTGCAGAATCCCGGCGTTGAAAAGGTAATTTCGGAAGAGCTTCCCAGACTTAAGGAATGCTTCTCAAAGCCCGTTATGGCAAACGTAAGCGGATTTTCGGTTGAGGATTATGCTTACACCTGCGAAAAGCTCGATAAAAGCGAGCAGGTAGGATGGCTTGAGGTCAATGTAAGCTGCCCCAACGTTCACGGCGGCGGCATGAGCTTCGGCACTTCTCCCGAGGCTGCGGCAGAGGTTACAAAAGCTGTTAAAGCGGTAACAACAAAGCCCGTTATTATTAAGCTTTCGCCCAATGTTACCGATATCGTTTCAATCGCAAAGGCTTGCGAAGAGGCAGGCGCAGACGGCGTGAGCCTTATCAACACTCTTCTGGGCATGAGAATCGACCTCAAAACCAAAAAGCCCGTTATCGCCAACAAAATGGGCGGCTTCTCTGGCAGCGCAATCTTGCCCGTTGCGTTAAGAATGGTTTATCAGGTTTACGAAGCGGTCAACATCCCCATCGTCGGCATGGGCGGTGTTTCAAGCGCAGAGGATGTTATCGAAATGATGCTTGCAGGTGCAAGCGCAGTTGAAATCGGTGCAGCAAACCTTGTTGACCCCTTCATCTGCAGAGATATTATCAATAATTTACCCAAGGTAATGGAAAAATACGGAATAACAGATTTAAAAGAAATAATCGGAGGTGCTCATTAATTATGGGAAAAGACGTAATCGTAGCCTGTGACTTTGCAGGCAAAAAAGAAGTTTTTGATTTTCTTGACAAGTTCACGGATGTCAAGCCTTTCGTAAAAATCGGCATGGAGCTTTTCTATGCTGAGGGTCCCGAAATCGTAAGAGAAATCAAGGCAAGAGGTCATAAGATTTTCCTTGACCTCAAGCTTCACGATATCCCCAACACCGTTAAAAAGGCAATGTCCGTTCTCTCAAGACTTGACGTAGATATGACAAACCTTCACGCAAGCGGCACAATCGCAATGATGGAAGCAGCAATCGAAGGTCTTACAAGAGAAGACGGCACAAGACCCATCCTTATCGCTGTTACACAGCTCACATCAACTTCTCAGGAGCGCATGGAAGCCGACCTTCTCATCGAAAAGCCCCTTGACGAGGTTGTTATGCACTATGCTGAAAACGCAAAGAACGCAGGTCTTGACGGCGTTGTTTGCTCCCCTCTTGAAGCAGGCAAGGTTCATGACCGCTGCGGCAGCGGATTCGTAACCGTTACCCCCGGCGTACGCTTTGCAGACGGCGATATCGGCGATCAGGTAAGAGTTACAACTCCTGCAAAGGCAAAGGAAATCGGCTCTGACTACATCGTAGTCGGCAGACCCATCACCGCAGCAGAGGACCCCGTTGCAGCATACAAAAGATGCGTTGCGGAATTCTGCAACTGATATCACAATGTTTATAATTTAACTTGAATATATAAAGGAGAACAAAAAATGAAACAGCTTATTGCAAAAGACCTGCTCTCAATCAAAGCAGTATTTTTCCGTCCCGAAGAGCCCTTCACATGGGCAAGCGGCATCAAAAGCCCCGTTTACTGCGATAACCGTCTGACTCTTTCAGATATCAAGGTTCGCTCCGACGTTGAAAACGGACTTGCAACCCTTGTTAAAGAAAACTATCCTGAGTGCGAAGTTCTTATGGGCACAAGCACTGCAGGTATTGCTCATGCTGCAATCACAGGCCACCTTCTCGGTCTGCCCATGGGCTATGTGCGCTCAGGCGCAAAGGACCACGGCAGAAACAACCAGATTGAAGGCAAGCTTCTCCCCGGTCAGAAGGTTGTTGTTGTTGAGGACCTTATCTCAACAGGCGGCAGCGTTATCGAGGTTGTTGACGTTCTTCGTGAAGCAGGCGCAGAAGTTCTCGGCATCGTAAGCATTTTCACCTACGGCATGCAGAAGGGTCTTGACCGCCTTGCAGCTGCAAACGTTAAGAACATCAGCCTTACAAACTTTGACACAATCGCAGAGGTTGCTGCAGAAGAAGGCTACATTAAGCCCGAAGATATTCAGCGCCTTATCGCTTTCCGCAACAATCCCTCAGACGAAAGCTGGATCAGCAAATAATCAGCAACCCAAATAAATACTAAGGAGAATTTATGAAAAGCCTTATAGATATTATGGAGCTTTCAACGGCGGAAATCGATGAGCTTATCGAAACCGCCCTTGATATAATTGCAAGCCCTGCAAAGTATTCCGAAAAATGCAAGGGCAAAAAGCTGGCTTCCCTTTTCTTCGAGCCTTCAACAAGAACCCGTCTGAGCTTTGAGGCAGCTATGTATGAGCTCGGCGGCAATGTTATCGGCTTCTCGGAAGCAAACAGCAGCTCAGCCGCAAAGGGTGAAAGCGTTGCCGATACCGCCCGCACAGTCAGCTGCTATGCCGATATCATAGCAATGCGCCATCCCAAAGAGGGCGCACCCTATGTTGCATCGCTCAAGGCAAGCATCCCCGTTATCAACGCAGGTGACGGCGGCCACAACCACCCTACCCAGACTCTTGCAGACCTGCTCACAATCCGCAAGGAAAAGGGCAGATTTGATAATCTTACAATCGGCGTTTGCGGCGACCTTAAATTCGGCAGAACGGTTCATTCGCTTATCGGCGCAATGTCACGCTACAGCGGAGTCAAGTTTGTTCTTATCTCCCCTGAAGAGCTCAAGGTTCCCGAATATATCAAAACAGAAATTCTCGACCCCAAGGGCATCGAATATAAAGAATCCGCAAGCCTTGAGGCAGTTATGCCCGAGCTTGACATACTTTATATGACCCGTGTTCAGAGAGAGCGTTTCTTCAACGAAGCGGATTATATCAGACTCAAGGATACCTATATTCTTACCGCAGAAAAGCTTTCGGGCGCAAAGGCAGACCTTTGCATTATGCATCCGCTGCCCAGAGTAAACGAAATTTCGGTAAATGTTGACGATGACCCCAGAGCCTGCTATTTCAAGCAGGTGCTTTACGGCAAATATATGCGCATGGCTCTTATTCTTAAACTTCTTGAGGAGGCGGCAAAATGATTATCGGACAAATCAAAGACGGCATCGTTCTTGACCATATCACGGCAGGCCGCTGCATGGATATCTATAATATCCTCAAGCTCGGTGAAATGAGCAGCACCGTTGCCATGATTAAAAATGCCGACAGCAATAAAATGGGCAAAAAGGATATCATCAAGATTTTCGAATCAATCGAAATCGACCTCGATGTGCTCGGCTATATCGACCCGGGCATTACCGTTAACATTATCCGCAACGGTGAGCTTGTAAAGCGTGAAAAGCTTTCTCTCCCCGAGCAGGTAACGGGAGTTATCAAATGCAAAAACCCCCGCTGCATTACATCGGTTGAACAGGAGCTCCCCCATAAATTCCGCCTCACAGACCGCAAGAACAAGGTTTACCGCTGCATTTATTGTGAAAGCAAGGCAAGCTCCGGTATGAGCGAATAATAAGCATCAACAAAAACTGTATTAATAAGAAATATAACAGGCTTGCACGGATAAAACCTCTGCAAGCCTGTTGTTGTTATAAAGCAGTTATTCAGTTGAACAAATTATAAATTGCGCCAAAAAAATTCATACAGTTCAGCAGCAAGGTTTACTCCGCCCGCCGAGAAAAGAACGGCGTTCATCTCTTTCATGTCGTAATGAAGCCTTTCACGCTCTGACATCCGGATATACGGGAACTGTTTGCGATTTTACGGTATCCGCACGGAAGCTTGAGGCGTCCGTTTCTTTATACTCACAAAACGGCGGTATTCAACATTGATATCGTCAGGCACGGTGAGCACCGCATTAAAACACTTTTCCCACACCATTACTGATGTTTTTACAACTGCGAGTTGACCTCTGCCCAGACCGCTACGTTTTCGGTCCGGACTATTTTTTTGCTGTCAAGAAATCCGCCGCTGATAAATCTGTTATCCGAATAAGTTATATTCGAGCAGTATTCAGACATATGTATTATGCCCTGCACGTTTGCTTTATCAAATAATTCGCCGGTATCAACAGTGTTTCCGCTTATAACCAGACCGTTCACATTGTTGATTCTCATAAGCGTTGACGGAATATCGGTGAATTTGTTTGAGACAATTTCGATATTAGTGAAAACGGCAGTTTCGGCGGATTTGCCTGCAATATTTGTGCCGATTTCTATTACCGTGCCCCAGTCGCCGTAATTGCATTTTTCAAAAGTATTGTTGCGTATGATAAGATTATCAACGCCTGTGCCCTCCTGCCAGAGAGTGGGCTCAATATCCATAACAACCTTTATCGCCTGAGCCATTGTTTTATAGAAGCGGTTGTTCTCGCAAAGTCCGTTTGAGGATTGCAGAAGCAGACCCCTCGCTCTGTTTTCGTGAAAATAATTGTTTCTGATAACATAATTGCCGCTGTTGCATTCTGTATTGTAAGCAGTCCAGCCTTCAGTTACTTTTTCGGGGAGGCTTTCAACAACAACCTCTTTTGTTATCCAGTCAAGATCCTTTACGGAAACGATTTTCGCCCTTGCCTGCGTATTCTCAAATTTACTGTTTTTGAACGCAAGAACATCGCCTGCCACAAGCCTCATGGCAGAGGCTATCACCGTGAGCGTGTTGCCGTTTACGGCAGAAACATAACCGAGACCGTCGTGAACATTAACGGCATCGTCGCCCATTCCGCTTATATCGCAGTCCGAAATGTTGAAGCATCCGTCGGTATTGACAATGTGAATTGCATCTGCAGTAAGCGACACGCAGCGGCTTTCCTTATATTCGGGATTAACCCCGATAAAACCGTTGATAATCTGAAAATGCGAGCAATTACCCTCGCAGATATAAGCCATACCTGAGCTGCCGTGAATGCTGATATCATCAAAGGTTACGTTTTTACTGTAATCCCTGATGTTGAAAACCGTGCCGTCATAAACAAAGTGCCTGAGGATATATGTTTCGCCGTTTTCAAAACTATCCATGCATCCGTTATGGGTAACACGCAGGGTGTTATCCGAAACTTTCGCAACCGATTTAATTGCATTGACATCCTGATAAAGATAGCTTTCCTTGCTCGAATATTTTGCGCCGAATGTAAATGTTTCGGGGTCACACTGAGTAATCGCACTGAGTCGGATGTTTTCACGGCAGTATTCCGCATTTCTGAACACAAGGTCAATTGTATTGGCATCCGGATTGCTGTTTTCAACGGTAACAACCGAAGCGAGCGGACTTTCCGCCCAGTTCCAATCAAAGTTGAGGTTGCGGATTTCAACACAATCGCTGTTTCTGATAAAGAATTTGTATCCCGTCGACGAGAAAACAAAGGTTGCATCGGAGCCTTCAATCAGCAAATCCGTGCAGTTGTTGGCATCAAGGCTGTTCGTACTTCTGAAATGATATGTGCCCTCTTCAATAACAAGCTTTGTTTGCGGATGCTGCGAGCAATAGTTGAGTGCACTTTGAAAAGCCTCGAAATTATCCGCATTGTTCTCCGAAAGCCCGAAATCGGAGGCGTTGACCTCATTGAGCTTATCGGCTTTTGGGCGCTGAATAAAAAACCTTGTTCCGTTTGCGCCGTTTATCTCATCAGCTGTTCTGTTATCATTTAATACACCAAGCGTTTCGGAAAGCACTGCGGGCTTTTCAGGCAGAGCAACCGACGGCATAAGCATCAGGATTAGCGAAGCAATAAATGAAACTATTTTTAAAAGCATCCTATCCCTCTTTTCGCTTTAAAATCCGTTATAAAAAACCGTTTCTTCCATCGGTCTGTAAGCGGAGTGTCTTTCATTCGGCTCTGCATCGGGTGCAGGGTAGCCCATAACAAGAAGCGCAACGGGCTCAACGTTTTCGGGGATTGCAAAAGCCTCGCCAATTTTGAACGGATTGAAATGCATAACCCATGTTGAGCCGATGCCGAGCTCCCACGCCCGAAGCATCATATGCGTTGTAACAATGCTTGCATCAACAATTCCGCATTGCGCACCGTCATAAGGTCTTGTCCAGCATTCATCCTTGTTGTAACAGATAAGCATTGCGCAGGGCACATCAAAATGGCAGCGAGTGCACTCCTTCAGCTTTGAAATCGATTCATCATTATTGATAACAAGAATTCTCTGCGGCTGATAATTGCAGCCCGTAGGCGCAATGTGACCAGCTTCAAGAATTTTGTCAATAGTCTCTTTTTCAAGAGGCTTATCTTTAAATTTACGCACCGAATACCTTTCGGATGCAAGTGTTAAAAAATTCATAGCTGCTCCTTAATATTTCAGAATCAGTTGTCTTTCTCAATAAGCTCTTTGATCTTTTCCGGGTTATCGATATATGTTTCCGTATATCCGCATTGGGGGCATACCGCGCACTTGATTTTTCCCAAAGAGCCTTTGAACAATCCTTTTTCTCTTACATCGATACCGTAACCTCCATTGGTAACCATTACGGATAAATCCTCAACCATTACGGTTTCGCACCTCAAGCATTTTCTCAAGCGAGCTCACTCCTTTGTAAATTTTTTCATTTTGAATTATATCATAAGTTTTCCTGATTTTCTACCTACACGCAAGAAAAAAGCCGACATCATAACATTTTATTGACATCGTTGCACGGCGGAATTATAATTATTCTATAATGAAACAACAGGAGTGAAGTGAATTGAAAGCAATAAGATCCGGCATTTCTTTTATTCTTATGATGATTTCTATTCTTCTCAACACAATTGATGCTGCGTTTCTCACCAAAGCTCCCGAACCGCTGAGCGAGCAGGCACTTGTTGAGATGAGCGACAGATTTGATAAACCTGAGCTTGCGGAGGAAATAACCGTTATCAAGTCCTCTGCTCTTTCAGAATCACAGCGCCACACCGTTATTGCTCTCCAGGGTCTTGTAGCAAGAGAAAAGCCGCAGATTTTTATTGATTTCGGAACCTCGGCGAACCGCTACACCCTCAACGAGTTTCAGATGGCAGGTCACAAGCTCGTTTATAACGATGAATCAGGTAACCCCTGGAATTTCAGCACCATTATTGCGAAATTCAGAAACTATATAGCTGACAGCGGTTATATCCTCTTTGCAACCGCAAAGGACCACGGTCAGCTGAACACCGCAACAAACCTCACAACAATCAACGGCTGGTTGCCCGTTTCATCCGAAAACGAAGAGGCTGTTGTTAAGCTCGGGCTTGAAAAGCGTGCCGATATCAGCAGCGATAATATTGATCTCGATTATCTGAAAAAATTCTATAAAGAAAATAAGGATAAATTCCGCAACGACAGCCTTGTCCATATGTATTACTATGCACACGGAATGCGTGACTTTGCCGTTCAGCATAATATCTTCGTGATGTATGTTGAAGACAGCGACTATGAAGGCAGACTTTTCCGTGACAGCGTTATGAGAGAGCTCAAGCCATCATCGATAATCTTCGGCTGGTGTCAGTATGAGGTTAAATTCACGGAATCCATATCCCGCTTCGGTCATTACGTTATCCCCTCTGATCATTCATGGAACCTGAGCATCCTTTCATCGTTTGACGTAACCGATAAAATGTTTGATGCGCCTTACAGCGGTAAGGTTGAGCTTGACCCCGATAAGCATTATGTTGCAATTGTTTACAGCGACGGCGACAACCTGCAATGGATTCAGAACGGATTCAGCGAATTCCATACATGGCAGAACTACGGTCTGAACACTCCCGTAACCTGGACATTTGCTCCCGTTGCGGCAGAGCTCTCCGAAGTTGATGTAAAAAGAACGCTTGAAAATTCGGGCAACGCAACCTTTATAACGGGTCCTACGGGCGGCGGATACGCAAGAATCACCAAAATGAGTTCAGAGGAGCTTGAGGCTTTTTCGGATTACACGGCATCCGTTATGCTCGAATCGGGTCTCGGCATTATGACCCTGCTTGATAACGCCGATAGTATCGGCTTTGACAGAAGCATGCAGAAAAGGCTCGGTTATTTTTCAAGATACGATAACATCAAGGGCGGAATCCTTCAGCTTGACCCCGACCGCTATTCAGCAGGCGGCGGCAGAGTTTATTTTTCAGACGGTAAGCCGTTTGTGAGCGTCGGCTTCAGCCTCTGGCATCCCAGCGGAAACGCAGACGAAGTGACCAGCGAGTGGCTTGCAGAGCAGGCAGCAATCATAAACGCAAAGCCTGCCGATATAAAGACCATCAACGGCTACACGGTAATCAATGTTCATCCGTGGACAGTCGGACCCGATGACCTTGCGTATTTCATAAGTCAGCTTGATGACGGCGTTGAGGTTATCGCGGCAGACGAATTCCTTGCAGCGGTTGAGCAGAATATTCCCCACGAATTCGCTCAGCCCAACTGATTAAAACAATTTATAAAAACTGCACCAACAAAACCACAGGTTCGGTTCAAACTGCCGAATCTGTGGTTTTTCTTAATTGTTGACAGCAAAATCTACCCGTGATATGATATATTTTGCTTAAATATACTTGAATTTGTAGGAATAAAAGCTATGATTAACGCTAACGAATACGGTTTTTCACCTGAAAACAACGCATATAAAAACTCTGAAGCTCTCCAAAAAGCGATTGACTGCGGCGGAATAATCGAAATTAAAGCTGCAGGTATTTATAAAATTTCCGAACAGATTGAAATCAGTGATAACACAAAGCTTGTGTTCCGTGAAGGGGTTATTCTTCAGCGTGAAGCAAGTATCAGCGGTATCAACAAATGTGCTTTCATCAATAAAGGTGCATTTAACGGCGAATACAACCGCAACATCGAGATTATCGGATTGCATCTTGAATGTAACGGCATCGAAAGCAATGACTTTGGTGTTAACAGCCGTATTGCAGGCTTGCGTGCACAGGTTGCAATGATTTACGTTGAAAATTTGAAAATCGATAAATTTGAATGCCACGGTTTGCTTGAAAAGGACTATGCAATTCAGGTCAGCGCATTCAAAAACATCGTTCTTAATGATTTATATATAACAGGAAATAAAGACGGGGTTCATCTTGGTTGGGGCGACGGCTTTGTTATCAGTAACGGCAGGTTCCGCACGTTCGATGATCCGATAGCGCTTAATGCTTTTGATTACGCCACCTCAAACACTCACATAGGCTGGATTGAAAACGGAATAATCGAAAACTGCGTTGATCTTGACGATAATACAACAACGGGATTTTTCTGCAGAATTCTTGGCGGTGCATGGTGCGGATGGCAAAAAGGAATGCAGGTTCAGCACTCGGATACCGTTGCAGTTAACGGCAAAACTTACCGTGTTCTGATGAACCCGAAAGACGGAAAGCTATACACTTCCCTCACTCCGCCTTGCCACGAAAAAGGAATTGCCGAATATGACGGTATAAATTGGGTTGCTGTGCGTGACACGGAAGAATTTGACTGCGGTTGCCGTAATATAACAATTCAGAATTGCAGACTTCAGAAAAAGCGTGACATAGGAATCGCAATAAGCCTTAATTATGACACCTATGCACGAAGCTGTTACCCGGGCTGCGTATGCACGCCTCAAAGCGGAATTACTCTTGATAACATCGTTCTCGAAAATGACGTGGATATTCTGTTACATTCAACTTATCCTTCTGAAAACATAACGCTTAAAAATATAGATTTCAAAAATTCAAAGCTTTGCTTTGACACCGTAACAAAAGCGGATAAAATCATTTATCCGGAGGTTTTGATAAAAACAGAAAATGTTGTTTTCGGCGAAAATACAATACAAACCAGCCCGAAGCATCCGATAAAGATATTGAAAGCGCAATAAAGATATATAGATTTAATACAAAATTCCGCCCTTTCGGCATATGGTATGTGTCTGTAAGGCAAGGCTGATAACACACACCGGCAACACTCAGGCATTTGATTAAAACCACAGGTTCGGTTTAACCGCCGAATCTGTGATTTTCTTGATTATTGACATTTTGGGATTATTCCAAAAAAGAAATGAACCCTTGGAATCGGTTGATTCCAAGGGTTTTCGATAATCCCCATTCGGGATAAATTATCTCTTTGAGAACTGAGGTGCACGACGAGCGCCTTTGAGACCGTACTTCTTTCTTTCCTTCATTCTGGGGTCTCTGGTAAGGAAACCTGCCTTCTTGAGGGTTGAACGAAGATTCTCGTCATACTGAAGAAGAGCTCTGGAAAGACCGTGGCGGATTGCGCCTGCCTGACCTGTAACTCCGCCGCCGCCTACACGGCAAACGATGTCAAACTTCTCTGTTGTGCCTGTGAGAGCGAGAGGCTGACGAACGATGAGCTTAAGTGTTTCAAGACCGAAATAATCATCGATATCTCTGTCATTGATTATAATTTTGCCTGTACCTGCGTAAACACGTACTCTGGCAACTGAGCTTTTTCTGCGGCCTGTGCCATAGAAATAAGGATTTGAATCGTACATTATTTATAGCCTCCCTTTCTTAAAATTCCCAAACTTCGGGTTTCTGAGCTGCGTGGGGATGCTCTGCACCCTTAACAACGCGAAGTCTTGTGAGAGCCTTGCGGCCGATAACTGTATCAGGAATCATGCCCTTAACAGCAAGAGTCATAGCAAAATCAGCTCTTGTTTTCATAAGAGTGCTGTATTTAACCTCTTTGAGGTGGCCGATGTAGCCTGTGTGATGATAATACATTTTCTGATCAAGCTTGTTGCCTGTGAGAACAGCCTTGTCAGCGTTGATGATGATAACGTGATCACCGCAATCAGCATGAGGAGTGAAGATAGCCTTGTGCTTACCGCGAAGAAGCTTAGCAGCTTCAACAGCAACCTTACCCATGGGCTTGCCTGCTGCATCGATCACATACCAGTTGCGGGTAATGTCGCCCGCTTTAGGCATATAAGTTGACATAACATTTCCTCCGATTTAATTTTTTCGTGCTTGCATATATTAACATAAGGAATTAATAATGTCAATAGGTTTTTTTTGAATTTTTTAATTTACATTCCGCAATCTCGCAAATGCTCGTTTTTTCTCCGTTTTTCATAGCAAAAGCTCGTTTATGATTTTCAAAAATATTTTTCGATTGCACAAAAACCAGGGCGATTTTTTGTATAATTTTACCCTGTTAAATCAAAAAAGCGCACCGTGTCAACGGTACGCTTCACCTGTCTGCTCAGGCAGGTAAACAGACAGCCAGTCCATATTTATTTGGTGTAAACCAAGCGATATACTTCGCCATTGGCTATCGTTGCACCGTCAACTCCAGTCTGAGCATATTCTCCGTTAATCAGGAAAGCCCAATAGCTTTGATTGGCATTATAATCTGCAAGCATACCGTTCACAGCCTTAACATACAAACCGTATTCGCCCTCTTCGCCTTCAATCAGCTTCACTTCCTGAAGAGCTTCTCCAACAGTATCTTTATCCGTGTGAACAGTAAAAACAACAACCTTTTCCTCTGCCTCTACCTCAACCGTCAGAGTTTTTTGACCCTTACCGAGTTGCGTATCTTCTGTATACTGTGCCTCCGACCATATGCCGCTGTCGGAAACAGCATTGTCCGAACACGATGCAAGCGAAAACATCAGAAGCAAAGAAACAAACAGTGCTAAAGAAGAACTCAATTTCTTTTTCATAAAATCATCCTTTTTATATAAAATATTTGCTGCAAAAGGATAAAACAAAAGCACCCTTCCTCGGGTGCTGTGAATTGAAATCGGCATCCTGCCATACCGCATCTGCAGATAAAACAGAATTTCATTACACATCTCCCCAAGTTGCCCAAGAGACTTTTGCGTGTCACAGAATGATAAGCATTCCGACTTGACCGGCTGAAACCGGAGTTACGGTAATGGCTGTTGCCGCGGACTTTCACCGCAATTTCCTTATCCCCCGACACAAAATGTGCCGGAGTGCAGAACAATCTGCAAATCTGCGTTTATTCTTTTGTAATTATAATTATATCATATTATATCACATATTTCAAGTTTATTTTACCCTGTTAAATCGTAAAGGGCAGGCACCCGAAAGCACCTGCCCTTATTGATTAATACCAGAGGAAACCGAGGAGAAGGATGCGGATAATCATCTGCCACCATGAATATGAAACAGTTACGTTGAATTCGGCTGTAACGCCGTTGTATTCAACAGTTACCTTTTGTGTGCCGATTTTCTTCGCATCATAGCCCTTTACGGTCATTTTGCTTGTATCGGTTACTGTCGTTTTGTTTCCGTTTGCGTCGGTAACCTCAAATGCGATGCCGCTTAAATCAAGAGCATCCTTGTAGTTATAGCTCAGCTTTGCGGGCAGGGATTTTACCTGCGTGCCTGATTTTACATAAACCTCAAACTCGCTGAATTTGCTTGCGTTGAAGGTTATTCTGCCGTTTTTGACTGCTACGGTAAATTCATCATACTTTCTGCCGTTATGGCGGTGAATGATATAGAATTCCGTGAAGCTTTCGCAGCCTTCGGGAACGGGAATGCTGATTTCTACGCTCTTGCCGTCTT
>JAZNPG010000068.1:0-3255 GCA_045589555.1 Acutalibacteraceae bacterium | reverse complement strand
ACATCTTCAGGCGCAGGATATGGATAAACTCGGCTTTATGCAGGACCTTGTAAGAGGTATCAACAAAATTATCGGTAAAGAAAAATCGAAGCCTGCAGCTGAAGTCGGAAGGCCAAGCGGTCTTAGGAAGACAAAGCTCCTGACAACTCCTTGGCTCACAGAACGACATGGCTACGATCCGACTTACATCTTCAGGCGCAGGATATGGATAAACTCGGCTTTATGCAGGACCTTGTAAGAGGTATCAACAAAATTATCGGTAAAGAAAAATCGAAGCCTGCAGCTGTGGCATCTTCGGGCAACGCAACCGTTGACTCCCTGCTCAGGCGAGTAATGATGTTCCTTGAGGACAGCGATTGGGAAAAGGCAAACGAATACTGCGAAAAGATTCTTGATATCGATCCCGAAAACGCTCAGGCTTATCTTGCAAAGCTGTGCGTTGATCTGAAAAAAACAAGCTTTGATAAAATACCCGAACATCACCTTCCCGTCAGCGAACATCCTCTTTATAAAAAAGCTTTAAGATTTGCAAGCGGAGATTTTGCTGATACGGTCAGAAGCTGCGATAACACCGCACTCCTCAACGAAAAGAGAAATAAAAAGCTTCAGATTGCAAATGAATTTCTGAATCAGGGTAAGTTTGGTCAGGCAGCTGTCTGGTATCAGCGTGCAGGCGAATTCGGAAAGGCGAGAGAACTGTGCGATTTCAGCACCATGATTACGGGCTGCGAGGATGGATATATTGCATTTGCAACCGACGGCAGATATTATTACAGCAAAGGGTGCGTATCGGTTGCCGAGTTGCCTTACGGAAGATACAAAATGGCAATGCCGGAAAAAAGACATGTTGCAGCTCTTTTGAAAAACGGACGTGTATTCTCAACGGAATTCGACAGAATTACGGCGAACTGGAAGGATATCAAAAAAATCTGTCGTTCTGACAGGATTTCAAAGGGACTTGTTTTAGGTCTTAAAAATGACGGAAGCGTATGTGTTGCCGACGATGACAAAAGCGAACTTTTCTATCTGGAAAAGGAAACCGATGTTGTTGATATTGGTATTCTTTTTTATGAAGATCCGGTATTACTCAAGAAGGATGGTACGGTAATTTCGACTTATCATTCGAAGAAAAACAGCAGCTTTTCAATGACAGACATACGTTTTATCTCTGCGGGTGAATCGGATATCGCCGCAATTAAAAATGGCGGTACAGTTGTAACAACCTGCGAAGGACTTGATGTATCCGATTTGCAGAATATTGTTTATGTCTGCGTGGGGAACGCTGAATTGCTTGCTGTTGACGATGTGGGTAATGTTTTCTACAGAGGCGGCGATAAATCTAAAGAATCAGCGGTTAAAAATTGGTCAGGTGTTGCAGCGGTTTATTTCGTTGCAGGCGGAATAGTCGGTTTGCTTGAAAACGGCGATATTATCACAACATTTGATAATCCTTCAAACATAAATGTTTTTGCGGATTATCTCGGTGACAATGATAACGGCGGCTTTTCGAAACCTGATATTGACGTATATATAGATTCAGCGCTACTGTTAAGAAAAACTCTCAATGAATTATCAGAAGGTAACACCGGCTATAAAATATCAGACAGCTATGCACCGCTTTCAGGAGGAATAAATAGTTCGCGCAGCGAATTATACAGCGATCTTGAGGATATAAACGACGGAGACGGAGAATGCGAAAAATATATTGCTTCCGAGCTTACAAAGCGAGGCTTTCAGAATGCATGTGTGCTTATTGAAGAGAGCCGCGGTCCAAGCTTTTCAACTCCGGGCGACAAAAGTTCTTATGAAAGTGATACAGCACATTACGAAAAGGTTAAATATGATTACGATTACCCTGCAGACTATCGTAATTCTCTTAAACGTCCCGTACTTAAGCAGAGCGGCGTAACATATATTCTTACTTTGACTATTGAAACAGGCGAAAAAGGTATTGCGCTTTTACAGCAGAAAGAAAAGAAAGCGCAGGCATCAAAGGTTTCGGAGTCAAAATCAAAATCAAAATCATCTTCGGGCGGCATTTCTTACACAACCAAGAGAAAAATCAAGAAGTTTATCAAGTGGATTATAACTCTTGCAGTTCTTGCGGTTGCGGCAACGATTGTTATATCGATGCTTTCATCCGGCAAAAAAGCGGAAGAAGAAGCGACAAACCCCATAGACGTATCCGTTTCCGAAATCTATGCGGAGCCCACAGAATATTATATAATGAGCAGTGATTACACTTCAATAAACATCAGAACTCAGGCGAATTCCGATTGCTCTGTGCTCACTAAGGTAACAAGCCGCGAAACAAAGCTTGTTCCGACGGGCGAAACCTCGGGCAAATGGATTCAGATAACCGTTAACGGCGAAACGGGATGGGTTCACAACAGCGTGGTTGAATATGTAGATTAATTATATCAGGAGGACAATATGGCGATTTTTAAATGTAAAATGTGCGGCGGCGCACTCGAAGTCGGAGCAGGCAAAGGTGTTATAACCTGCGAATACTGCGAAACAACCCAGACTTTGCCCAGGCTCGATGACGAAAGACGCGCAAATCTCTATGACAGAGCAAACCACTATCGCAGAAACAATGATTACGATAAGGCAATGAGAGAATTTGAAAAGATTCTCGATGAGGATAAAACGGATTTTGAAGCCTATTGGTCAATCGTTCTCTGCCGCTACGGTATCGAATATGTAAAAGACCCCCAGACGGGAAAATACATGCCCACAATCAACAGAATGCAGAAAGCGTCTGTTATTGCGGATGCAGATTACAAGGCAGCAATCGAATATGCCGATGAAATCCAGAAGCAGGTTCTTGTTGCCGAAGCAAATGCAATTCTCGCAATTCAGAAGGAGATCGCCGTAATTGTCAGGGATGAAAAGCCGTTTGATATTTTTATCTGCTATAAAGAAACCGATGCAGCGGGAAGAAGAAGCCGTGATTCGGTACTTGCGCAGGAGCTTTACGGTCAGCTCACAAACGAGGGCTTCAAGGTGTTCTTTGCAAGAATAACCCTTGAAGATAAGCTCGGCTCGGCTTATGAGCCCTATATTTTCTCGGCTCTCAACAGCTCAAAGGTAATGGTTGTTATCGGCACATGCGCAGAGCATTTCAACGCCGTATGGGTTAAAAACGAATGGAGCAGATATCTTGCACTTATTCAGAACGGTGAAAAGAAGGTTCTTATCCCTGCATATAAGGATATGGACCCCTATGATATGCCCGAGGAATTCTCACATCTT
>JAZNPG010000067.1:0-3695 GCA_045589555.1 Acutalibacteraceae bacterium | reverse complement strand
CCAACATATCCCCGGCAACTGACGTATGCCAACACGTTGCAGAATACTCTGGGAAATTCCATTTGACTGCACCCTCAGCGGTCCATTTGACAACTTGTTTCTTACCTGACTCTCAGCACCACAGGTTCTCTGTAAAGGCATTATTGCCGTTATCTCCGCTTCAACGGTTTGAAATATTAACTTGCTATATATTATACTTACATCATATGCCGGTGTCAATAGTTTTACGGTAAAATCTCAAAATAAACAGTTCATTTATTGTTCTATTAGTCTGTTGATAAATCTCACTTTCCATTTCTGATTCCTCTTTATGAATATGTTTTAATAATTTCTTCGGCAATAACTTTTTTGGATACACATCGGTCCATTGCTTGTTTTTCAATATAACGGTGAGTATCGGGTTCGCTCATTTTCAGTTCATCAATAAGCAACCACTTTGCTCGGTTAACAAGTCTGATTTCTTCCATTTTTTCTTCAATGGACAAGGATTTCTTTTCAAATCTGCGCAGTCTTTCTCTTGCACTTGCCATCCAGTCAAGAGCTTGTATGGTAGTAGGTTTGGTAGTGGGTTTTGGGAGCACAAAAACTCCGTGTTCCGCCACTTTGTTAAAAACCTGTGCATAAACATCGTTTCTGACAAACAAAAGAACAACAGTACTTTTTCCTGCACAGACATCAACTGCAAAATGGGTTCCATTGTCATCAGGCAGAGGAGAGTTTACTATTACATAGTCAAAAACTCTTTCAGCAACAATTCTTTTTGCCGTGCTGATGTTTGAAACCGTATGTACGGGATGGTACTTTGATTCGGGAAGCAAATCTTTGAGAGCAGAATTGAAATTATCTGCTGCCGATACAACAAGGACACTGTATACCTGTTCCTTAAGGCTCATTTTGCTTCCCTCCCTTTATAGTTTATTTATTACAGTAAATATTGAGAATTGATACAGGGATATGCTTTTTAATAAAACTGCTTTCCGCTGCTGCCGTACAGGCTGATTTTAAATCAGCGGGCAGCTTACGATATTTTTTCAAGGTTTCGTCATCAGCTTTATAAAGGTTGATATCCGAAACATACGGAAGCTCCAGTTCATTTTTGATTCCGTCAAGCCCTGCATAAATCATAAGTGCAAATGCAAGATAAGGATTTGCCGTAGGATCAGGTGAGCGGAGCTCTGCACGGCGGTATTCACCGACGGCAGCAGGTATTCTGACAAGCTGTGAACGGTTTTCGCTCGACCACGAAACATATTTAGGCGCTTTGCTTTTTCCAAAGCGCTCATAAGAATTTTCGGTGGGATTAAGAAAAGCCGTCATTTCGCAGGCTTTGTCAAGAATGCCTGCAATCATATTGCAAAGCTTGTCTGATTTATCATCCATTTTCACGGACATATTTATATGGAATCCGTTACCGGGCTGATTTTCAAGAGGCTTTGCGCTGAAATCGGCATAAAGACCGTTTCGTCTTGCAACTGTTTTTACAATTGTCTGGAAGGTCATAGAATTATCGGCAGCGGTCAGGGCATCGGAATAGCGGAAATCAATTTCGTTTTGACCGGGTCCCTCTTCGTGATGCGAGCTTTCGGGGCGAATACCCATTTGCTCTAAAGTAAGGCATATTTCACGGCGGATGTTTTCTCCTCTGTCGTCGGGAGCAATATCCATATAGCCTGCATTGTCGTAGGGCTCTTTTGTCGGGTTACCGTTTTCATCAAGCTTGAAAAGATAGAATTCCTGTTCTGAACCGAAGTAGAAATGAACACCCTCAAGTGCAGCATCACTCACAGCCTTTTTCAAAAGACTTCTGGTGTCGCATTCAAATGACTTTCCGCTCGGATAGGATATGCCGCAATACATTCTGACAACCTTTCCGTGCTCGGGTCTCCAAGGCAATACTGAAAGGGTTGAAGGGTCGGGGATAAGAAGCAGGTCCGAATGCGTTTCGTCACCGAAGCCTGTAATTGCGGAGCCGTCGATGGCGATACCGTATTCAAACGCACGGGAAAGCTCCTGAGGCATAATCGATATATTCTTTTGTCTGCCGAAAACATCGCAGAATGCAAGTCGGATAAACTTAACGTCTTCCTCTTGAACGAATTGAATAACCTCTTGCTTTGAATACTTCATAAAACTACCTGCTTTCTGAATTATGGTTTAATTGGCTACATACATTTGTCTATACGGATTCTTACTGTCGGGAGTAACAACCGTGAAATGCGAGTTTAATATTTCGTTTTCATCATATCCGAAAAAATCGCAGTATTCGGATATGTATTTTTTTATTTCTTGAACATCCGTTTCAGTTGCAGCTTTCGCTGTGACCTGACTTGGGAAAATGATATCCTTGCACTCTCCACGCAAAAACATCTTTCCGCCGTGCATACCCGTGCATGGGAAATTGCCGACTATCCGCCTGCCTTCAGAACAAAGACCGAGAACAATGATTATTCCGCCTGCCTGATACTCTCCGAGAAAGCTGCCTGCAGTGCCGCCGATAACCATAACCGGAATTTTATCCTTATATGCCTTCATATGGATTCCCGCACGGTAGCCGGCATTGCCTTTTACATAAATTTTTCCGCCTCGCATTGCATAGCCTGCGGCATCACCGATATTTCCGTGAATGAATATTTGGCCTTCATTCATAGTGTCGCCTACGGCATCCTGAACATTTGAGTTTACTGTTATCGACGCACCGTTGAGATAGGCACCGAGAGCATTGCCGGGAACACCGTTGATTGTAATTGATTTGTCTGACATTCCTGCTGCAATAAATCGCTGACCGCAGCAGCCTGAAATAATACAGCTGCCGTCGGCTTTTCGAAGAGCTGAATTTATGGCTTTATAATTGAGGTTTGTTACATCTATTTGCATAATATTATACTACACCTCCAAGCATTTTTCTACGGGTTTCTTGCGGAAAAATCGATAAAGTTGTAACTTTTTTCAGCATTTCAAAATCTATGGAGTCAAGCGGTACCCTGTCACGGACGAGAGAAGTATATATTCCGGCACGTTCGGTCTTGCCAATCAGGATAAATCCTTTTAACAATCCATCCTTTGTAAACAGTCTTTTTAATGTACTGTCGTTCTTTTCTTCATACATTTCGCCCACGTAAGTTCCGGCCGTCATAATGTGCAGGCCGAAGAACCCGATGGAGTTCATTGGAATGGCTTTGTCAAAAACTTCATTACCGCCTGCCATGTTTACACCGGCAGTATGTCCCTGCATATAAGCATTCGGAAGAATTGCAAGAACTCTTTTTTGTCTGCAGGAGATATCGTATCCTTCGGTACAGTCACCTGCGGCATAGATATCCGGAAGCGTTGTTTCCATTCTTTCATTTACAACGATTCCGCGATTAACTTCACCGCCGATATCTTTGACAAGAGTTGTATTTGCACGGACGCCAACAGCAAGAACGAGCGTGTCAAATTCTACGGTTTTTCCGCTTTTCATTTGAGCAAAATTCTTATCAAAGCGGACAGCGGTATCCCCAAGCAAAAAACGAATACCGTTTGCCTCTAAATGCCTTTGCACAATAGCGGCGCAGTCGGTGTCAAGAATACTGGAAAGTACACGGTCGGCAAGATCACAAACCGTAATACTTTCCACACGATCGTGAAGACCTTCGGCACACTTAAGTCCGATAAGACCGGCACCGACGATCAATACATTGCTATCTTTGTTGATT
>JAZNPG010000066.1:0-12319 GCA_045589555.1 Acutalibacteraceae bacterium | reverse complement strand
GGATTGACAGAATTCTCGGTCACGGCGGTTATTTCAAAGCTCCCGTTGCAGGTCAGAAAATCATGGGTGCAGCACTCAACGCTCCCGTTTCGGTTATGAAAACAGCAGGCGAAGGCGGTCCCTGGGGCGTTGCCATCCTTGCAAACTACATGAAAAACAAGGCTGACGGCGAAACTCTGGAAGCTTACCTTGATTCAAAAGTATTTGCAGGTCAGGCTTCAACAGAGGTTAAGCCCACTCAGGCAGATATTGACGGCTTCAACGCTTTCCTTGATAATTACAAGAAAGGTCTTGCCGCTGAAAAAGCAGCGGTTGAGGCTTTTTGATGAGGTGTTAACATGAAAAACAGAGAATTTTGGTTTATTGTAGGCAGCCAGCATCTTTACGGTCCCGAGGTGCTTGATATTGTTGCCGAAAGAGCTGCCGAAATGGCAGAAAAAATCAGCGCAAGCCCTCTTATCCCCTGCAAGTTCGTTTATAAAGCAACAGTTAAAACTCCCGATGAGGTAACTGCTGTTATCAAAGAGGCTAACTATGACGATAACTGCGCAGGTATCGTAACATGGTGCCACACTTTCAGCCCCAGCAAGATGTGGATTAACGGCTTTGCCACGCTTCAGAAGCCTTACTGCCATTTTGCAACACAGTATAACCGTGAGATTCCCAACGACGAAATTGATATGGATTTCATGAATCTTAATCAGGCAGCTCACGGCGACAGAGAGCACGGATTCATCGGCGCAAGAATGGGTATGCCCAGAAAAATCATCATGGGCTACTGGCAGGATGAAGCTCCCCTCAAAGAGCTCGGTCTATGGATGAGAAGCGCAATCGGCTATGCTGAAAGCCGCTCACTTAAAGTTGTCAGATTCGGCGATAACATGAGACAGGTTGCTGTTACAGAGGGCGACAAGGTCGGCGTTCAGATTCAGCTCGGCTGGCAGGTCAATACATGGGCTGTCGGTGACCTCGTTACAGAAATGGATAAGGTTACAGAGGCTGAAATCGATTCGCTCATGGCTGAATACGGTGAAAAATACACAATAAACACCGACGATATTGCTACCGTTCGCTATCAGGCAAAGGAAGAAATTGCAATCAAGCGCATTCTTGACAGAGAGGGCGCAAAGGCATATACAAACACCTTTGAGGATCTTCACGGCATGGACCAGCTTCCCGGGCTTGCAAGCCAGCGCCTCATGGAGCAGGGCTACGGCTACGGCGGCGAGGGTGATTGGAAGGTTTCCGCAATGACACGCATTATCAAGGCAATGTGCGAGGGCATGAGCGGCGGCAGCGCATTCATGGAGGATTACACATATCACCTCACAGAGGGCAGCGAATATTCGCTCGGCGCTCACATGCTTGAGGTTTGCCCCACTCTGGCGGCAGACAAGCCCAGAATCGAGGTTCATCCGCTCGGAATCGGTGGCAAGAATCCCCCTGCAAGACTTGTTTTCGAAGGCAAGGCAGGCAGCGGTGTTGTTGCTTCGCTCGTTGATATGGGCGGCAGACTCCGCCTTATCGTTCAGGATATCGAGGCAGTTAAGCCCATTATGGATATGCCCAACCTTCCCGTAGCAAGAGTTATGTGGAAAGCTATGCCCGACCTTTGCACAGGCGCAAAAATGTGGATTATGGCAGGCGGCGCACATCACACCGTTCTTTCCTATGATGCAACGCCCGAAATGCTTGAGGATTTTGCAGAGATGGCAGGCATTGAATATGTTCACATTTCAAAGGATACAACCGTTGAAGGTCTTAAACAGCAGCTTTTCTTCTCGGATATAGCATGGAAATTACGCTGATTCAGCCGAAAAAGGTTGTCTTTTATACAGCGAGAGAGTATAATCACAATTGCGATTCAGAATAAGTGGAGAAGTCTGTCATAGAATCCGACTTTGAGCGGTATTCTATTTGTTATGAATCGTATTTTAATTTCACAAGGGGATTGTTTATCCTTTTGCATCGATTTTAAACATCAAAAGCACTGTACCGCTCGCCGATACAGTGCTTTTTTGTGCAAAAACCGCCGCAGGCATTAAGCTTGCGGCGGTTGATTATTTTAGTCTTTATTGCCCTTGATAATATCGTTGATCATGATATAGAACTGATCATCCTCAAAGGAATCGTTTGCCTTTGTTGCTGTTTCTTCAGCAGCATTAACGGGAGCCGCTGCAGGAGCTGCGGATGCGCCGAAGTTGGGGATGCTGGGAGCTGCAGGAGCGGCAGGTCTCTTGGGAGCTGCGGGAGCTGCTGCTTCAACGGGAGCTGCTGCGATGGGAGCAGGAGCTGCTGCTGCCTTTGCTGCAAGGAAAGGATTAACCTTTTCGGGCTCCTTTGCAACTGAATCAAAGCCTGTTGCAATAACGGTGATAACCATTTCATCGTCAAGGTCGGGATCAAATGCGATACCCCATGTGATGTTAGCATCCTCATGAGCCTTGGCTGTGATGATTTCTGCTGCATTTTCAACATCTTCAAGATCAACATCGTCAGAAGCTGTAATGCTGATGATAACACCCTTTGCACCTGCGATTGAGGTTTCAAGAAGCGGGCTGGAAACTGCTGCGTTTGCGGAGCACTCTGCCTTATCCTTGCCCTTTGCTCTGCCAACGCCCATGTGAGCGTAGCCTGCATCCTTCATTACGCTGGTAACATCCGCGAAGTCAAGGTTAATGAAGCCGGGAATCTTGATAAGCTCGGAAATGCTCTTAACGCCCTGAAGAAGAACTTCATCAGCTTCTGCGAAAGCTTCAGCGATGGTCTTTTTTCTGTCGTCAAGTGCACGGAGTCTGTCATTGGGAATAACAATAAGGCTGTCAACATGCTCAGCAAGTCTTTCAATACCTTCCTGAGCCTGGAGAGCTCTTCTTCTGCCTTCAAATTTGAAGGGCTTTGTAACAACACCGATTGTAAGGCAGCCCATATCTTTAGCTACCTGAGCAATAACGGGAGCTGCTCCTGTACCTGTGCCGCCGCCCATGCCTGCGGTGATGAATACCATATCTGTGCCTTTGAGTGCATCGGAGATTGCATCTCTGCTCTCTTCAGCGGATTTTGCGCCGATTTCGGGCTTGCCGCCTGCACCCTGACCGTGAGTTGATTTTTCACCGATCTGAATCTTATGAGTTGCCTTGGAATGAACAAGAACCTGCTTGTCGGTATTAACTGCGATGAATTCAGCGCCGAGAACGCCGTTGGTAATCATGCGGTTAACTGCGTTTCCGCCGCCGCCGCCAACGCCGATAACTTTAATCTGCACTGCGCTTTCAAAATCATTTTCGATTGCAAATGCCATTTGGTTAACCCCCTAAGGATTTATTTTCCTGAATTATTTCGTAATTAAACAGATTAATGTTAACACATAATTATTAAAAATACAAGAACATTTTTTAAAAATGTCACGAAAAGAGGCAGTTTTTTTGCTTTTCGGCAATATAACCCGTTAATCTATATTTTGCTCAAGTTCTTTTATTACTTTTGCCGCCCCGTCTGCGGTTTTTTGGAGAGCTTTATCGGCAAACGGAGAGGTAAGCCCTGCATTTTCAATGAGCTCTGTTAAGGATACACCGCCTGTTGACTTAAGAAAATCAACATATTTTTCGAGCGAAGAATCGAAATCATCTCTTGAAAGGCAAAGAAATCCGAGGGCAACGCACTGCGCAATGCAATAATCGATATAATAAAACGGGCTCTCAAAAATATGCATCTGATACTGCCATCTTGTACCCTGCTCAAGGTAAGGTATACCCTCGAAAGAAAGATAGGGTCTGTATTTGCTTTCAAGCTTGAGATACTCTGCTTTTCTTTCGGCAGGAGTCAGCTCGGGTTTTTCGTAAACAATATGCTGGAACTCATCAACGATTACGCCGTAAGGAATGAACGAAAGAGCATCAACGGTGTGCTTATATCTGTATTTATCCGCAGAAGCTCCGAAGAAATCGTTCATCCACTTATGGCAGAGAAACTCCATGCTCATTGAGTGGCATTCGTGAGTTTCCATACCCGTCGGATAGTCGGGCTCGGCATATTTGAACATATAGTCAGCCGCAAGTGCATGACCGAATTCGTGGGTGATAACGTCGATATCACCGCTTGTGCCGTTGAAATTTGCAAGGATAAACGGCTGCTTGTATTTTGCGAAGGTTGTGCAGTAGCCGCCGCCAAATTTGCCGTCACGGGCTTCAACATCAAAGGCTTCGGCATCGAGCATTCTCTGCATAAAGTCGCCGATTTCGGGCTTCATATCGTGATACATTTTGAGTGCATTATCAAAGATTGCAGGTGTGTCAATGACGGGTCTGGGCATTTCACCCGTAACGCTTATTGCATCGTCATAGTACATTATCTTGTCAAGACCAAGACGGTTGCGGATTCTCTCTTTTAACTCTGCAACGGCAGGAACAATATCAGTTTCAACACTCTTGCGAAATGCGGCAACCATTTTTTCGTCGTAGTCTACCCTGCCCATTCTGTAATAACCGAGTTCAACGAAGTTTTTATAGCCGAGTTTGCGTGCTATTTGGGTGCGGATTTTAACAAGACCGTCAAAGATTTCGTCGAATGTTTCGGCATTCGCTTCCATAGTTTTGCCGATTGCTTCTGCGGCTTTTCTGCGGACATCACGGCTGTCATCTTCTAATTTACCCCTCAACACGGAGAGGGGCATTTTTTCGCCCTCAAACTCAAATGCAAGCTCGCCCATAAACTTTGAGTAGCGTGTGACAAGTGCATTTTCCTGTTGCAAATCCTCAATGACTTCGGGTGAGAAGGTTTTGAGTGACATCTCAAAGCCCTTGAAAACTCTGGGATTTATGAGCTTTTCGGCTTCTGCTCTGTAGCGTGAATCAAGCATAGCTTTTTTGTATTCATTCTCAATCTCGGAGAAAAGCGGCATGGCGTTATCGTAATAATCCATCTCCGCATTATAGAACTCATCCCTTGTGTTGAGGGTAAATCGGCAGTTTGCAAGCGATGCGGCGGTATCAACATCTTCGCTGATTTTGTTGTATTCATCCCTCGCCGCCTTCAAATCCTCTGCGGATTTCGCCGCCTTGATTTTTTCAATTATCTTATCTGCCTGCTCTTTGAACTCCTCAACGGTAATTCGCTGATACGGCATTTCGGATACTTTCATTGTATCTCCCCTTTTGCTAATGTTTAACAGTTATAGTATACTATGGAAACGGTAAGAAATACAACATTATTTTTTATTTTGACCGCAAATCTTTTCAATATAGACATATTCCGATATAAATGCTATAATCGTAATATAAACCAAACCTTTGACAGGGCGTGATTTTATGAAAAAAAGAACAAAAGCTTTTCTCGGCATAATCATTTCGATAGTTCTGATAATCGCATTGGGAATAACTAACATTGTGCCCTATTTTGCCGTTATCCCCGATATGGTCAAGGTCGGGATTGACTACATTTCATTAAACAAAAACAAGAATTCCGTTTCGGAATCGGAGCTGTGCGATATAATTAAAACAAGCCAAAGCAAGCCTGAGCATCCTTTTGTGCTTGCGGACAAGAGCTGTTTTGATGCGGTGCGAAGTGAGGTTAAAAACAATTCTTTTTCGGATTACACGCGGGGGCTTTATTCATCCGTTATATCAAATGCCGATGCTTTGCTTGATACAAAGATATATCCCGTTATGGATTATGTTCTTGATGAAGAGGACAGCATTCTGCCGATTTCGAGAGAGGTTATCAACCGCATGATAATTCTCGGCTACGCATGGCAGATTACGGGCAACGAAAAATATGCTGCCAGAGCATGGGCGGAGCTTGAAAAGGTTTGCTCCTATGAGGATTGGTGCACATCCCATTTTCTTGCAACAGCAGAGATGGCGCTCGCGGTTTCAATAGGATATGACTGGCTTTTCGGTTATCTGAATGAAACGCAGAAATCGCTTCTGTCACAAAAAACATGGGAATATGCCATCGAGCCGGCACTGAATGACAATCATTGGTTTACATGGTCAAAAAACAACTGGAACAGTATCTGCTACAGCGGAATCGGCATTGCCTGCATGACTTTTGCGGACATAAACACCGAAAAAGCGGCAAAGTTTCTTGCAAAATGCTATGAGTGCATGCCTATCGCTTTTGAAAACTTTACCCCTGACGGCGTTTATGCCGAGGGTCCGGGATACTGTCAGTCAGGCATGAATGCGATTGTTTTCTTCGTGGCTACGTCAAGAAACCGTTTCGGCTCGGATTTCGGTTTATCTCAGACTGCAGGTTTCAAAGAGCTCGGATATTTTCCCGTTTATATCACCACCCCGACGGGCATGTTCAATTTCGGCGATAATAAAGCGGAGCAATGCTATACCCCTGTTCTCCATTGGTATGCCGCCGAATACAATGCACCGCTTCTGAGCGCATATCAGATGACCGATGCGCCCGCTGAATTCATTCCCGACACCTCTGACAACACAGAAAGAAATGGCAGCGGTAAGGAGGATGCGCTTTCTTCGCTCTGGTTTAACCGTACATTTTCTGCACAGAATGCGGATTTCGGCAACGAGCCGCTTTGCCGTTATCTTAAATCCGATGTCGGCCAGCCGCTTGTTCTTATGAGAAGCGCATACCTTGATAAAAACGCTGCTTTTGCAGGAATCAAGGGCGGATATAATTTCATAAATCACGGTGACCTCGACATAGGCACCTTCGTTTTCGATGCCATGGGCGAACGCTGGGCAGAGGAATTGGGACCCGGCAGCTATGATGCGCCGAATTATTTTCTGAATACACCTGCAGGCGGACGATGGAAAAACTATTGTAAACGTGCAGAGGGTCAGAACACTCTTGTTATCAATCCGAACGCAACTCTTGATGACCAGTATGTTCTGGCTGAATGCGATTTCACAGATTTTTCGGCAACCGACAGCGGCGGAAAAGCTCTTCTCGATATGACGGATGCTTACAGAATGAATGGCGCAACAAAAGTAACAAGAGAATTCAAAATGTATAACAATTCCTGCCTGCAGATAACCGACACGGTTAAATGCCTTGTGCCGAGCGAAATATATTGGTTTATGCACACAAAGGCTGATATCGAAATATCCGATAACGGCAAAACCGCAATTCTTACGATTAACGGCAAGCAGATGAAAGCTACCCTTTCGGGCGACGGTGAATTTTCTGTAATGAAAGCCGAAGCGCTCAAGGGCAGATACAAATACGATGCCGATTATTCCGATATCAGAAAGCTGACCGTTCATCTTGATGATGTAAAAACAGCAAACATAACAGTAAACCTTGAACCCGTAAAATAAAAAACACCGTACAATATCGCTCAAATGATATTGTACGGTTATTTTTTTATCTGCTGAGAAAATCAAAGGATTTTGCACCGCTTACGGAGTGCTTTCCGCCAAAAACATCGATATGCAGTTTATCGGCAGCACCTGCCAGAGAATAAACTTTTTTAATTTTTTCGTGAGCCTCTTTGCTTGCATTTATCGGGAAAAGCTTATCCTTTTCGCCCGATTCAATAAGCAATTCTCTCGGGGCAAGTGCAGAAGCGAAATCATAAATCTCGCCGATTTCCAGAATATGCGGAATATAGTTATCGGGGCAATGCCAGAGAGAAAGAATGCTGTCACGGAATGTATTGACATATCCGCTTATGACAATTCTTTTGAAGCGTTCATCGATAACGGAAGCATAAAGCGCCGTAAGACCTCCGCCCGAAATGCCCATGCACGATAATTTATCCTCGCTGATTTTTTCGTGACTGAGCAGGATTTCTGCGCAAACGATCGCCTGATAAACGCGCATTGAAGCAACGGTCAAGCCGTGAGGCAGAAGATGATGCGAAAGCTCATCGCAGGAGCTTATATAAAACGGCTTGATTAAATCTTTTCTGAGCCTCGCTTCACCGAAGCCGAAAAGCTCGGGTGCAATAACAACGCAGCCCCTTTTTGCAAGCTCTGCCGCAAAATTCTTCTGATAATTATCGAAATAATTGAAGCGTTTTTTATTCCCTCTTTTGGATATGTTCAGAATCTGTCTGACACCGTAGCCGTGACCGCAGAGAGCAACAACTCCCGTCGACGATTCCGACAGCTTTTTCGGCTTGAGAACATAGAAAAGCATATTCAGATTTTTGCATATCCGAGCCGAATATTTTTGCAGAGTATATTCTGGATATCCGAGAGGTTTTCCCTCGGCAACAATCTCAAAACCCGTTGACCTGCAAGGGATTCTGTCAATCCCGAGCAAAGCTCTCGTTTGCTCTCTTATCCTTTCTCCAACGCCCAGTGCGGTTTGCGCATCGCTGACATTTTTATACGGTTCGGAAACCGTTTCGGTGTAAACAGTTTTCATAAAAGCATCGGGAGAATATTTGCTTGTTTTCATAAGCTCACCTTGTAATCAAAAGCTGATTTCGCCGATTTCAACGGCATTTTTGCTGTCCGTGCCGACAAGTACAGCATACTTTTCATCCATTTTCCAATCGCCTTTTTCAGGGTCATAGAATCTGATTTCATCAAAGGGTATTTCAATTTCCGCATTAACCTTTTCGCCTGCGGCAGCCGAAACACGCTTAAAGCCCTTGAGAAGCTTTACGGGTCGGTCTTCAGCGGTGTTTCTGCTTGAAACATATACCTGAACAACCTCGTCGCCGCTGACTTTACCTGTGTTTTTCACCGTTACGGAAACGGATATTTTACCGTTCTGCTTCGCCGCAACGCAATCCGAAATTTCAAAATCTGTATAGGAAAGACCGAAGCCGAAGGGATACTGCGGCTCAACATTCTTTTTATCAAAAAGAGTATAGCCGTGATAATATCCGTAATCAATCTCACGCTCTTTATCAGCAATATGGAGAAATGCAGGATAATCCGTATCGTTGCAGGCTATTGTAAACGGCAGCTTTCCGCCGGGATTTACGTCGCCGCTGATAACATCGGCAAGAGCGTTTCCGCCCTCAAGACCGCTGTAAAACGAGAACAGAATTGAATCTGCAAGGTCTGTCCATTCCTTAATCACATAGGCGCTGCCGCCCATAATATTAACAACAAGCTTTTTGCCCGTTTTTGACAATGCTTTTATAAGCTCAACATCCTCGGGAGGAATTCTCAAATCCGCTCTGTCGCCGCCCGAGCCCTTTGGCTTCTTTTTAACATTGCCGAGATTAACGAGGAATTCTCCCTCCTGAAGCCAGTCGCTGCCGACACAGACAATTATATAATCGGCATTTTTCACCGTTTCGGTTGCTTTCTGAACATCGCAGCCGTTATAAACGGTTACATTTTCGTCGCCGAAGCGTTTTCTTATTCCCTCATAAGCTGTTACCGCATAAGGGCTGTAAACATTGCTGCTGCCGTGGTCGCCGACATTAACCTTGTTTGCATATCTGCCCACAACCGCAATCTTTTTGCCGCTTTCAACGGGCAGAGTTCTGTTTTTATTTTTGAGAAGAACCGTACCTTTACCTGCAACCTTTCTTGCAAGGTCCGTGTGCTCCTTTGAGAGAACAACGGATTTCGGCTGTTTATTATAGTCGGGAAGAGTTTTGATAAGCGCTTTAATAATTCTGCCTGCACTCAGGTTTATATCAGCCTCTGTAAGCTCTCCTTTTTTCAGCTTATAATTCAGAACGGCATAGCGGAAATAATACGGCATTTCCATATCCATGCCCGCTTTAACGCTTCTGACCGCATCATAAATTCCGTAAAAGAAATCGGAAAGCGTAAAGCCCTCAAAGCCCCACTTATTTCGCAGAATATCTGTCAGAAGTTCCTTGCTTTCGCAGCAATATGTTCCGTTCACTTTATTATAAGCGCCCATTATTGACATTGCGCCTGCATCAATACATTTTTTGAAATGGGGTAAATAAACCTCATGGAGCGTTCTTTCATCTGCCTTCGCGTCAACCTTGAAGCGCAAATCTTCAATGCTGTTGAGCGCATAATGCTTCGGGCAGGCGATGATTCCGTTTTCCTGCATGGCTTTTGTAAGAGCAACGCCCATTTTGCCGAGCAAAAACGGGTCCTCGCCGTAGGTTTCCTGCGCTCTGCCCCACATGGGGTTGCGAAGAAGATTTATGCATACACCTGCATAAAGATTTGCACCGAAAGCGCTCGCTTCCTTTGCGAAAACCTTGCCGATTTCATATTCCAGCTCATCATCAAAGGTTGCGCCTCGGAGCATCGAAACAGGGAAGCAGGTGCATTTGCCCATAACAATTCCTCTCGGGCCGTCAGTAAAAAGAACGGGAGGAATGCCGAGCCTTTTGCAGCCGCCGGCAGGATAAGCTTCGCCGTTATAATATCTGCCTTTTGTTAGAGTGTTTTTTATTGTAACGCCCATTGCATGGCCCTGCATAAGACGAACTTTTTCTTTTAAAGTCATTTCATCAAGGAGCTTTTGAGTTACCTCGTTCAAAGTTTCGTTTGTTCGTTTTTTCTTATAAGTTTCAATAGCCTGATTAAAATTCATTTTATTTCCTCCTAAGCCATTGTTGCAAGCATTTCTTTTGTAATTTCATATTTAACAGGATGACCGCTGATGCAGTTTTCAAGCTGCTCAATCATATAGTCCGCCATTCTTTCGGTTTCGCTGCCCAGACTGCCTGCAATATGAGGCGTTATTATCGCATTCGGGCACCAGAAAAGAGGGCTCGCATACGGAAACAGCTCGTTTTTCAGCACATCCGTAACCGCGGTTCTTGACGGATGAAGCCACAGACTTTTTGCAAGGGCAAATTCATTAACCTGATCTCCCCTGCCCGTATTTATAAACGTGCTGTGTTTTTTCATAAGGCTGAAAAGCTCGCTGCCGAATAAATTTTTCAGTTCTTTTTTATTGGCAAGGTGATTGCTGATAACATCGCATTCTTTAAAAACCGTTTCAAGGCTGCAAAGCCTGACATTCAGTTTACCTGCCTTTTCTTCGCTGATAAACGGGTCATAAGCCATAACCTCAACATCATATTCCTTCAGCCTTTGAGCAACCTCCGAACCTATTGCACCAAGCCCGACAAGCCCGACCTTTGCACCGTAAGCACCGATACAATTCTGCGTATGCACAAACGAATAGGGTAAAAAGGATTTATATCTTTTTGAACCCTGAAAATAGCCTTTCAAAGCCAGAACAATCTGTGAAACCGTGTATTCCGCAACAGGTACACCGTTTGCCGCAAAAGCGCTGAAAATCCGTACTCCGCAATTGAGAAACGGCTTTGCAAAATACTGAACCGTGCCTGCACTGTAAAACAAAGCCTTTAAATCGGGCATATATTCTTTTATTTCTTCTTCGGTAAAATCAACCATTCCCCATGTTGCAAAAGCATATTCGCAGCCCTTGAGAAATTCTCTGTGTTCAGCTATATTGCTGCGGTCAATAAGCTCCGAAAGCTCGCCGTACTTTCCGAGCTTTTCAAGAACGCTACAAGTATAAACCTTTGAAAACTTGCTTTTGTTCGCTCCGATTAATGCGATTTTAATATTTACCACCTCAATAGCTTTTCAGCTTTCTGATATCTTTTATAAAATTCTTTTCTCTTGAACCCTTGGTGAATTCAACAAGAACAACACCGTCAAACTGCTTCTGAGCAAGCTTTTTCAGAAGCCTGTCAAGATAACCTCTGTCTTTTTTTCTGAATCTCTGCTCTTTGATTAAATCACGGTAGCTGATGTGAACATTCTCAATATAATCAAAGGTTCTGTCAATTCTGTCAACATCATAATCAAACCTGAAATACCTTGACTGGAAATATGTTCTGAAATTATCGGCTTTCAGTTCATCTTTGAGAGTCAGAAATGCATCGGTATTGTTATTATAGGTGTTATCATGGCATTCGGGGCAAACAAGAAGTTTATACTTCTTTGCAACGGAGCACATGCTTTTCAAATCCGCCAGAATACGGTTATATTCTTCCTCGGAGGTATCTTCGCTGTTTTTATTGCCGAGCCATACCCTTACGGTTGACGCATTCATTGCTTTTGCAATGCGGCATATTTCTTCCCATTTGATTTTATCTGCACTTCCGACTCTGTAATAACTGCCGTAGGAGCAGATTTTTATATCCTCATTATCGCAGATGGATTTAACTATACGGGCTTCTTCCGTGTTTGTTACGTGTATATCGCCGCCCCATTCTATATAACGAACACCTGCTTTTTTTGCAATTTCAACCACCTTTGCCGCACTCTTCTTTCTGAATGTGACGCTGCAAAGACCGAGTTTAAAGCTGCTCATTACGCACCTCATCAAATACTGTTCAGATATTTTTCAAACGGCTCATCCGTTTTCGGGACAGGCTTTGCTTCAGTAAAAGAAACCCTGCCGTTTTCCG